>JAHFEU010000048.1 GCA_023248295.1 Nitrospirota bacterium
ATCGGTCCGTACCGTCGGACCAGGTCCTCAATCACGCCCTCCTTCACCGCCGACCGGCCGGCATTGGTCGGGCCGCTGTCCGCATGCACCAGCGTTTGGCGGCCGCGATCGGTGATCAGATAACAGTTCCGAGGTAGCTCGAGATCGCACGGGTCTTCCCCGAAAAATGGCACCGCCACCACCGCACCGCCGTCGAACGTCCACGCCTCCCCGTGGGCCAGCTCGATGACCTGGGTAAATCCCAGTTCGCGCAGCATCGCCGGGTAATCGTAGTAGAGCGCGCGGCGATTGCTGCGACTCGGCACGATAACCGGAACGTCCTTGGGCATCTGCAGCAGCGTCCGCGAGTTCATATGGTCGTTGTGTTCGTGTGTCAGGACAATGGCGGCGGGGCGAGGGAGCAGCGAGACCCAGAGTGACGGCACCGGGGCTTCAGCAAACCAGGGGATCAGCCATGGGTCGAAGAGAAAGAAATGGTCCCGCTGCCGATACAGCAAGCCCGCGTGTCCGAGGTGGACGACGTCGCGGTCACGCGTTTCGGCGAGCCAGCGGGCCCGCACCGAGGAGCGCGGGGACACCGTCAGACACTGCTGACGGTTCAGCACGTCCATCAAGCGAGTCAGATCTCTCTCAAGGTCGCCGCCGTACGCTGTCGCCACCGCCCGGATCTCAGAAACCGTGCGCGTTCCGTCCAGGACTCCGAGGACTGTGCCGACGCCGGCGGTGATCGGGTAGTCAAAGCCGAACGGAACCGTCTCTTTCGTGACGGCATTCACGATCCGCAGCCCCGCAAACGTGACGGTGGCGGTTTGGGTTGGATCCAGCGGGAACTCCCACTGAAACGTGCCGTCGGGCGCGCGCCCACACCGGATGTGCGCGCACAACTGCGGCCGCGACTGGACCAGTTCGGCATAGGCGTCTTCCACCCGTGCCCGGAGCGAGGGATCCTCAAGCGAGGCGCGACGGGAGAGCACGTCGCTGATCGCGGCCTCCACGGCGCTGAGCAGCAGCCGATGCGCCTCCCGGAGACTGGCCAGAACCTCGGGGGCTACTCCGCCGACATAAGGAAACGGTCCAGGAGATTCCGAATTCTCCAGCTCGATGCGTGCCCATGGAACCAGGCTGAGGTACTGGTCAGCGGGAAAGGCGTCCCAAACGTCCATAGCCGTTAGGCGTGAAACGTGAGGCGTGAGGAGGCATTCACCACAATCAGGTCGCCATAGTAGGACGGTGGCCAGATGGCGTCAACTGGAAACGGCGTTATGGCGAGTCGCAGGAAAAATCGGAGGCGGTCTCCTCTACACTTGACACCAACCCGCAAGGGCAGGACCGCCGTCGGTGCGGATACGAACCACTTCGCTGTGCGTACGGCACGCCGACGGGCCATGACTCAGGGGGTGCCGGCTCATTTTCACCGGGCCAACTTCCTGGAACTCCCCTATGCCCCGGCGAGCTTCGACGCCATTCTTCTGCTTAGCATCATGTATAGTGCGATTCCCGGCGCGGCGCAGCGGCAGAAGTGGCTGGCCGAGCTTGGTCGGCTGCTCACGCCCAATGGGCTCGTCATGCTCAGCTTTCTTCGTGAACCCCAATCGGTGTCCCGTCAAAAAGTCGTCTACACGCGCCTGAATATGATGTTGGTCAATCTCCCAGGGGCCAACATGGCCTATCAGCCCGGCGATGAATGGAGCTGGGGACATTTCTATCACGCTTTTCAGGATGAGGATGAGATTCGCAGGGAACTTGTTGGCGCAGGCGTGATGGTTCGGGAGCTTCATTGGACACAGGGGCTTGCCCTTGTGGTCTAGCCTCCTCTCCCGGCCCACTGACCCTCGTCCCTATCAAGCCAGCGGTGGCGCCTGGTCCCGGGCACCCGACGGGGCCGGGGGCCCGGGGGGCCAGGCCGGTTCAGGAGACCAAGGGCGTACTGGCGATGAGAGCCACACACCTTCGTGCACTCATCCAGCCTCGCGCGCTTCTCGGCCCGTGTAGCCTGCTGATCGCGCTGGGAAACGGTTCGGACGTACGCTTGCTTCGACCGCTGCACCATGCCTCCCCCCTCCATCCTCTCCCCCACCATCCTCCCCCCTCCCTGCCGCCGCTCCTTCTGCCCCGCACTATGCGGAGTTGGAGGGCAGGCATGACAAATGACGCAACGAGGGCTGCTAGGATGAGATTGAGACGGCGTCATTCGAGATCTTGACAGTCTCCTACGAACGGCGTAGGGTCCGGCGCATGGCGCGCGGTCCTCGCGTGTTCGCTCCCGGCTTGCTCTATCATGTCATCGTTTGTGGCAATCAGCGCCTGACCACCTTCCTCAGCGACGGCGACTCTCAGTGGTGTAGGAGTCTGGTCGCGGATCGTCTGCGCCGGGACCCGGGGTTACAGAAGGCCCCGGCGCGGGTGGAGAAGACAGTTCAGATATAAGAGCCTGACCCCCAATTTTTGATGCGACGTTGTCTTCGCGAAACGGCACCGGCCCTTGCGCGTGTGGTATTTGCACCTCCCCTGCGTGCGCTGTTGAGGACACTGCCGTTGGAGCTGTGTACTCCAATGATGTTCGAAATTACCACAAGCGAATGATGAGACGACGACGCGACGTGTCGATGCGCACGGAGGACGCCTTGATGCTGAGCGATGCCGGGTGGAGGGTGGCATGGCAGGGAAAGTTACCGGAGCGTCGGCGGTGACTGAGAAATCGTGTATGACTGGATCGGGACCGTTTGTTGGCATTTCGGTGGTCGTTGCAGTCTGCGGGGACGGGGCCGCGCTCGAAGAGCTTACCGGACGGGTTGCGGCGACCTTGGGCCAAGCGAGGTCATCGTGGGAACTCATCTATGTTAATGACGGGAGCCCCGAGGACACCTGGTCGTTGATTGAACGCCTGGCAGGACAATACTGGAACGTTCGCGGTATCAATCTGCGGCGAAACTTCGGTCAACATAATGCTCTTCTTGCGGGAATCGGCGCTTCGGTCGGCGGTATCATCGTGACGATGGACGACGACCTCCAGCACCCACCGGAGGAAATTCCGCACCTGGTCCAGACACTCGCCAAGGGATTGGATGTCGTGTATGGGACTCCGGTCGAACGGAGCCAGCCCTTCTTGAGATACCTCGCCTCGGTCGTGATTAAGGCGGCTCTGAAAAGTGTGCTTGGCGTGCAGATTGCGCCGCACATCAGCGCCTTTCGCGCCTTCAGGGGTGGATTTCGCCGTGGGTTCGCGGATTACCGGAGCCCTTATGTATCGATCGACGTTTTGCTCAGCTGGGCAACGAAGCGTATCGGGACTGTGAAGGTCCGACACGAGTTACGCAAACATGGTGAGTCCGAGTATACGTTCTCGCGCCTGCTCGCATACGCGATGAACCTGGTCACAGGCTTCAGCGTTTGGCCGTTGCGCCTGGCGAGCTTGATTGGCTTCGTGTTCACAGGGTTCGGGAGTATGGTGTTGATCTATGTGATTGGGCGTTACCTGCTGGAGGGAACAAGTGTGGCCGGCTTCCCGTTTCTCGCGTCGATTATCTCGCTTTTTGCTGGCGCTCAGCTCTTTGCGATCGGGATCATCGGAGAGTACCTAGCCCGTATGTATTTCCGGGTGATGGATCGCCCTCCCTATCTGATCGAGTCGACCGTGAACTTTCAGATGGCATCAGGCCTTCATTCAGGGGTCGGGTCTGGGCAGCCGACCGGAGATGGCAGAGAGTTTTTAGCGTCAGATACAACAGCGGTATGAGGGAAACATTCAGCCGTAGAGATTCTCAAGCGCCTGGAGGGGGGCGATCGTGTGTTAGACATGGGATGTGGCAATGGATACTCCACGGTGCGCTTCGCCGCTTCCAAGCGAGTGAGCATTCGAGGGCTTGACTGTATTCCTGAATGGAGTGGAACAGGTGGGCCGCTCAGTTGCCTGCATGGGCTGACTAGGGTGTACGGAATTTGTTCGTGTTTAAAAAGGCGTGAATGTCGAAAATGCGCCGCGCCCTACGGACACCGCGTGTCCTACGGTCTAAGAGTGTGTGTCGCCAGGTGAGGCCGATACACGATTCCGCAAGGGCGCTGTAATCAGCAGCTTCGGAGAGAACTTTGCGGTATAGGATTCCGTTCAACCGACCGGGGTTGGTTGGTCGTGAGCTGCGGTACATCGTTGAGGCAATTGAGCATGGCCAAATATCAGGGAACGGCCTATTTACAAACAAGTGTCATGTCTTGCTTGAGCGTATGTTCGGTGTGGCCAAGGCTCTGTTGACCACATCGTGCACACACGCGCTAGAGATGGCAGCGTTATTGCTCGATATCAGATCCGGTGACGAGGTAATTGTTCCCTCGTTCACGTTCGTGTCGACCGCAAACGCTTTTGTGCTGCGAGGTGCTCGTCCGGTATTTGCGGATATCCGTGGCGATACGCTGAATATGGACGAGGCCCTTCTGGAGGGGTTACTCACTGCCCGTACGAAGGCGATCGTCGTCACGCATTATGGCGGTGTCGGGGCGGAGATGGAAACAATCCTCGCTATTGCAAACCGGCACAACGTCGCCGTCGTCGAGGATAACGCACACGGCCTCTTTGGCAAATACAAAGGCCGTTACCTCGGGACCTTCGGTTGTTTGGCCGCGCAGAGTTTCCACGAGACGAAAAACGTTGTCTGTGGGGAGGGTGGCGCGCTACTGATAAATGAGTGGAGGTATGTCGAGCGCGCCGAGATCATTCGCGAAAAAGGTACAGATCGAAGCCGATTCTTTCGGGGCGAAGTCGAACAGTATCGGTGGGTCGATGTGGGTTCGAGCTACCTCCCTCCTGACATTCTGGCCGCTTTCCTTTATGCGCAACTGGAAGCTTGTGAGGAGATCCAATCGAAGCGACGCCGAATCTGGGAGTACTACTACCAGCATCTGAAGGGCCTTGAAGACGAAAAGAAGATACGGCTGCCCGTCGTGCCCGTTCATTGTGAGCAGTCGTACCACATGTTCTATCTACTTCTACCGTCTTCAGAGGAACGCGATGCGGTGATTGCACGATTGAAGGCGCATGGGGTCCTCAGTGTCTTTCACTATCTCCCATTGCATCTCTCGCCGATGGGACAGCGGTTTGGAGGCAAGCTTGGCGAGTGCCCGGTCAGCGAGGAGGTGAGCGCTCGGTTACTGCGTCTGCCGTTTTACAATGACCTCAGCGAGACCGACCAGGCGTGCGTGGTGACCGCGGTCATTGAAAGTCTCGAACGGTCGGCGACTTTGTGTACCTGGTAACTAGTTGGTGTCAACGTCCAGAGACCACGTATGAATGGGGTCAGGCTTTGATGTCTCTGTCAAGCCATGTGAAAATCTTACCGAATGAGGCGGCGGCGCCTGGTCCCGGGCATCCGCGGAGGGGGAGTCGGCGGCTGAGCCTTGCCCTGGAGCGAGCGGCAATCGTCGTGCCTGGGCCCAATACGTGCGTCACTTTCAGGTCACCGCATTTCGGATCGGGGGCTGCCTCGGGGTCGTGGGTCGATGGGCCTGCTAATCGCGCTGGAAAACGGCTCGGACGTCCGCTTGCTTCGACCGCTGCACCATCTTTTCCCCCTCCCTGCCGCCCCTCCTTCTGCCCCGCACCATGCGGAGTTGGAGGGCAGGCATGACAAATGACGCAACGAGGGCTGCTAGGATGGGATTGAGACGGCGCCATTTGTTGTCTTGACATGAAGGAGTCGCGAGTATAGCATACGCCCTCAACTTCGCGCCGGTTCACACAGTGGCTCCCTGATATGACGTTCGTCGTTCCCCCGTTCGCACCTATGCGGACACTTCACCCGGTCCTTTTCCCCAATTCGGGACCAGGATCTGCCATCGTCTCCAGAAGCCTGACTCTCTTCAAAAGGTTCTTGACCACTCGCCGGGATGTGGCAATGGTCGTCGAGATGGTAGAAGTTGGGCATGCCTTCTCAGGGTCCCCAGTCTGCCGGAATGAAACACCTCACTGCCCCTAAAGAGTGGGAAAGGGATGCAGTCTCTGGAAACAATCTTTCAGAAAAATTCCTCCATCGTCTCTCGCCGGATCGCCGACGAGGTGATCCTGGTCCCTATCCGACGGAAACTGGGGGAGATTGAGTCTCTCTACACGCTGAACGAAGTCGGGGCTCGCATCTGGGAACTTCTTGATGGCAAACGGTCTCTCAAGGCATTGCGAGACGCCCTCCTCGAGGAGTTCGAGGTGAGTGAGCAGGAAGCAGAAGAGGACCTCACCACGCTGATCGAGCAGCTTCAGCAGATCGGGGCGATCCAGGAAGCTCTGTAGCAGGTCGTTCAACCGATGGGTGATTGCGCGTTGCTGCCGGCCACGGTCGACTCCCGGTCCCGCCTCCCCGATCAGGCTCGGGCAGAAGGCGTAACCGATGCCGCTTTAGTCGGGGCCCAGCCGATCGGGAACGTCTTCACGATGGAGAATCACGACGGAGCCTACTATGCTTGGAAACAGGCTGGGATCAAAGGAAGGATTTTGGTCCACGTCGACGCCCACCTGGATTGGGACTGGGTCCCCGATAGAGATCCTCTCGAAATTCTCCAAGCCGAGAGCCTTACCCAGATCAACTCGTTGCTCCAGGAGCGTCATCTGTGGAATCTCGCGAGGCGAAAGAGCGAAGAACTGGTTCATATTGGCAACTATCTCTGCCCGGCGCTGAGTGAAGGGATCGTCAAGGAATTGTACTGGGTCCTCCCGGATGTCGCCTTTGAGAATCTACGGTTGCGCCGTGCAATTGTCCGGAAGCTCCAGCGCCTGATCTCGGCGCACTCCAAGGAATTGATCAACATCAGACTGGAGAGCACGTGGATTGTCGGCGAGATCCTCGGTAGACCGTTGACGGCCTGTAGCCTGTCAGACTTGCCTCGCCTTCAGGAACCGGTTCTGCTCGACATCGACACCGACTTCCTCATGGGAGACTCCGATGAGATCTGTCGTTCGGGAGATAACCCGTGGAGGCAGCTCCCCTGGATGTGGCCGGACGAGCTGATAGAGAGCCTGAGCGCCAAACCTATCAGGGCAGATTTCGTGACGATCGCCTATTCCGTGGAAGGCGGGTTCACCCCCCTCAGCTACAAGTACCTTGGGGATGTGTTGGCGCAACGCTTCAAAGACCCAATCGTGCCTCAACGTAACCGCGAGTTGCTGGCGCTCAAACGAGCGGGGGCTCGGTACCGATCTCAAAAGGACCCCGTTCAAGCGATAGCCGCATTTGAGGCAGCGGTCGCTCTTGCGCCGGAGGACGCGTCGAGCCATTTTGATCTGGCGTACCTCCATGACCAGCAGGGAGCCCATGTCCAGGCTGCGGCGTGCTATCAACAGGCCCTCCAGCTCGACGGCGCCTATGCAACCGCGTATAACAACTTCGGCCCTGTCTACCATGACCTGGGGATGCTCCATCACGCGCAGGACGAGTACGAGCGGATCCTCACATGGGACCCGCAACATGCCGATGCCCGCTTCGGCCTAGCCGAGATCCTGGCTCAACAGGAGCGGTGGGAGGAAGCGATCAGCCAGTATCGGATGGCAGTGGCGTTCGGCCCAAATCATACAAGAGCGCATTGCGGCCTGGGGTATGTGTCTGCGCGCTGCGGCCTGTGGGATGAGGCGATCATTCAGTTCCAACGATCAATCGCATTACAGCCCTGCGACGTGCGCGCGTACTGCTGGCTGAGTGAGGCCTACTCCCATCAGAAACGTTGGGACGAGGCCATTGAGGCGTATCGGTGCGTGCTGCGATGCGGAGCGCGCCATGCTCGGATTCATCAGAGGCTTGGAGGCCTGTACCTCAGAACGCGCAGGTTTTACAAGGCCTGGAGACAGTACCGACAAGCTGTTCGCTTGTGGGGATGGTCGCTCTCGTCAACCTGGAGGAAGTTTCGAAAACGCGCCACCACACGCCTAAGCTTCGGAGGGGGTTCACCCGTGTTCACGTTCAGCAGCCGGTTCTCCAAGAACGGGAAGATTCCCTGGCGGATCATTGAGCAGGAGGCGATCCTGATCGATCTCGACGAGGGCGAGGTTGTCCGCCTGAACCCTGTGGGCGCCGAAATCTGGAATGCCATCGACGGAACGCGCACGGCGAATGATATCGTGGATCATGTCTGCCGGACATTTGATGTCAGCCAGTGGAGGGCCCGGAGGGACGTCCGCCGATTCATAAAACAGCTTCTACGCCATGACCTTGTGGAGGAACGCCCAACTGTGTCAACTGCATGATTCTCTCATGGACCGCCACTCAATGACCACGCTACAAGACACTGAGTTCAGCCGGCAGTTCTCGGCCAAGCTCGCCGGACGGCGCTTCCCGTTCTCCGGCCAATGGGAGCTGACCTGCCGCTGCAATTTGCGATGCGTCATGTGCTATACGGACTGTTTTAATACTCCGGACATGATCAGACAGGAGCTGAGCTTGGCCGAGATTATCCGGATCATGGATGAGATCCAGGAGGAGGGTTGCCTGGAGCTTTGCCTCACTGGCGGCGAACCTTTGGCTCGGAGGGATTTCCTGGACGTCTATACCTATGCCAAGGAGAAAGGCTTCCTGGTCACTGTCTTCACCAACGGCACGCTCATCACGGAAGCGATCGCTAATCATTGGTTCCGCTGTCCTCCGTCGATGATTGAAATCAGCTTTCACGGCCTCACCCGGGAATCCTTCGAGCGGATCACCCAAGGGCCAGGTTCGTATGAGCGGTGCCTGGAAGGGATTCGGCTGATCCGGGAGAGGAACCTCCCACTCACCTTGAAAACTACCGGGATGACCGTGAATCGTGACGAGGTGCTTAAGATCAAGAACTTCGTGGAGTACCTCGGCACTGCAGGGGGCAAGAAGGTGCACTATAAGTTTGGGGCGGAAATTCGTTCCCGGCTGGACGGTTCGGAGAATGTCTATCAGCATCAACTGTCGGCCGAAGAGATTGACAAGATCGAGCGAGCGGACGAGGACTTCTGGGTGGAACGCCGTCGGCAAGATCGCCTGAGCGCACAGAGACAGCTTCGAGGAGAGGGGCTGTGTGGCGGCGGACACAATAAGTTCCACATTGATGCCTATGGACAGCTCCAGCTTTGCTCGGGCAATCGCCGGCAGAGCTACGATCTCCGCCACGGGTCCTTCCAGGAAGGGTTTTATCGGTTTCTCCCTCGGTTTCCCTGTCCCTATCGGCAGCCGCTAGCGCAGCAGGAGTTGCTGAGCATTGAAACCCGGCGGCACCCAGGAACCGCCAAGGAGGGAGCGTAACATGGGCGGCTCACCCATCCCCATGATCGAGTACCAGGAGTTCAGCCTGAAGGTGCACAACCGGGCCGGGGAGCAAAACAGGGTGGTCAATGCCCAGATTGAACTGACGTATGGCTGCAATCTGCGCTGTGTCCATTGCTACACCGATTGTTACAATCGTCCCGGCCTGATCAAGCAGGAGCTGAAATACGAGGAAGTGACTCGCATCCTCGATGAGCTCTACGACCAGGGTTGCCTCTGGGTGTGCTTTACCGGTGGCGAGATTTTTGCCCGGAAGGACTTTCTGGAGATCTATAGCTATACCAAGCAGAAAGGGTTCCTGGTCACGTTGTTCACAAACGGCACATTAATCACCGAACGGATCGCGGATTTCTTGAAGGAGCATCCACCCTTCTGCATCGACATCAGTTGCCATGGGGCCACGGAGGAGACTTTTGACGAGATCACGCAAGTCAAAGGCTCCTACCAGCGGTTCCTCCAGGGAGTCCGACTGCTCATCGAGCGAGGTCTGCCGGTCCGATTCAAGACCAAGGCGATGACCCTGAACAGGCACGAGCTGGCCCAGATCAAGGCGCTCGTGGAGGGCTTCGGCGTGCCATTCAGATTGAACAGCGCGATCTATCCGCGTCTCAACGGCGATCTTGCCCCAACAAGGTTCCGCCTGTCTCCTGAGGAGATCGCCGCCATCGAGGCGGCGGCAGACGGGCAAGACCCTGAGACCTGCGAGGCTGCGGAATCAGTGGAGTTGGGACCGCCGACTGACGACCGTCTGTTCCGCTGCGGCTGCGGCACAACCGCGGTCCACATCAACGCGTGGGGGCAACTCGGAGCCTGCACCTGGGTGAATGAGCCGCGGGCCGATCTGAGGCAGCAGTCGGTGGCCGAAGGAATCGCGGGGGTCTTTCCCAAAATTCGAGCGGCCCGATACCAGGCAGAGACACCCTGCCGCACCTGCCAGGTGTACACGTTCTGCGACAAAATGCCCGCCAATGCCGCTGCCGAATGCGGCGACCGGGAACAGCCAGTCGAGCACTTCTGTCGTGTCGCTTACAAACGAGCTGAGCAGATAGGAATCAACGGGGTATGTCCGGTAACCGGGTAAGAACTAACGGGGGAGGCAACGATCATGGAGAAGAAAGCCTATTCGAAACCCACCATCCTGAGGGTCCAACTGACCCACGAACAGGCGGTGCTGTCGCAATGTTCAGTCGGGGTCGCGAGCCTCGATAAGGTCAGCGGCACCTCCTGTAAGGGAACAGGCTCAACGAAGTGCCGCAAGGCCGGCGGCACCGGTGGCAGTACCGATTCTTCCGGGGCTTCATGAGCCACCACCTGCCCGAGAGAAGGCTGTCGTTGTTCGGGCGCACGGGACAGGTCTCTGAGCGCCTCCGACTCACCATCGGGGGGATCGGGATCGAGCTGACCTGGGATGGCGCGCGCTGTGTCATAGAGCCGGGGAAGAAATTCTTCGACGGCTTTCTCTCCACCGGAGATGGGAACGGACCTCATGGGCAGATCGCTCTGCGGCTGCATCTGCATTGCGGGAGGCTTCCTGAGGTCAAACCGGAGGCCATGATCTTTGACGCCGCCCAGAACAATCGGTGGCGGCTCTTTCGCCTCGATGGCCGCTACCTGTTCGAATTCTTTCACACGAAAGCCCCCCACCCCAGAATCCAGCTCGCCTTCATCGCGCCTGACTTCAGGAGCGGCGAAATCTACCGTCGGCCTGATAAGCTGTTCCCCCGGCGGGCGTGGTCCCTTCCATGGCTCACGCGCCCCTTCGGTGAGTTGCTGATGGTCAACCTCCTCTGCCAGGGACGGGGCGTTCTGGTTCATGGTCTGGGCGTGCACGACAAGGGGGAAGGCTGGCTGTTCGTCGGCCGCTCCGGGGCCGGAAAATCAACCTTAGCCAATCTGTACAAGCCTTTCCCGGAGGTGACCATCCTGGGAGATGAACGGCTGGTCGTCACCAAGGTTGACGGGCAGTTCTGGCTCTCCGGCACACCATGGCCCGGCGAAGGGTTCACGGTGTCGGCTGAGACCGTGCCGCTTCGAAAGATCTTTTTTCTCGAGCACGGCCCTCGCAATGTGCTCATTTCCGACAGCTTTCTCAATCTGTATAGCCTGTTCTTTCAACAGCTCTTCCTGCCATTCTGGAATGGTGAGGCGCTGTCGTTTGCCTTGCGCTTTGCGGAGGAGGTAATGAGCGCTGTTCCCGCTTCCCGCCTGAGCTTCGTCAACGATGCGCGCGTGATCGAGTTTCTCCGAGGGCAGGCTTAGGCAAGCAGCAACCAGTGGCTCGGGTGCCCATGGCTCAGCGACCACAGATCCACGACATCGACCAGGAAGACTTCTGGGCTGGTCTGTACCAGAAAGCAGCCGAGAAACGGGTCCCCGTCCAAGCCATGATCGAGCTGACTTATGGGTGCAACCTGCGCTGCGTCCACTGTTACAATCCTACCCATCTGGCCAAGGGGGAACTGGCCACCGAGCAGGTGAAGGCTATCATCGACCAGCTCGCCGAGGTAGGGTGCGTGGAACTTGCCTTCACCGGTGGTGAGGCATTAACCCGCCGGGACTCCCTTGAGGTCTTCTCCTACGCAAAGGAGAAGGGATTCGCGATCATCCTGTTCACTAACGCCACGATGATTACGCCAGACATGGCCGATCGGCTGAAAGCGCTCAAGCCCAAGCTGGTCGAGGTCTCGATCTACGGAGCGACCCAGGAGACTTACGAGCGGGTCACCAGGGTCCCTGGCTCGTATCCTCTGTTTCTCAGAGGAGTCCGGCTGCTTCGTGAACGGAACGTAACCTTGCTGGTTAAAATGCCCGTGATGACCCTCAATCAGCATGAGGTCCAGCAGGCCCAGGCGCTCGTGCAGGGGTGGGGCCTCAAGTTCGTCTACTGCACGGAAATCTTCCCACGCGTGGACGGCTCGCGCGAGCCGCTCCAGTACCGGCTGGCGCCGGCGGACGTGATTCGGGTTGACGAGGCGATGGTCGGGCACCTCCGGTGGCGGGCGGAAGGAGGCGGGGAAAAAGAGGGAACCTGTCATGCACGCGAAGGATTGTTCACCTGCCCGTGCGGGAAGAACTCGCTGACGGTGACGCCTTACGGGCAGATGAATCTCTGCGCGTCGCTCCCTATTCCCAAATACGAGCTTCGGTCCGGCACCGTCTCCGAAGGCTGGAGGACCTTGGTGCAATTTGTGGATGAGGCAAATGCCAAGCCCGGCGTGGCCTATGAGTGTCCGAGCTGCGACCTGGAGCACCACTGCCGCCAGGGCCCGATGAATGCCTGGTTGGAAACCGGAGATCTGGCACCGTGTCTGCCCTACTTTCAGGAGTTAGCGACCTTGGAGAAGCAGGTCTCTGAGGCGGTGGACCGAAGGCAACAGGGCACGCGAGAAGAACACGACAACGGATCGTGACGGGGTTCACGACGGGACTGCCAGGAAGCTGAAACGGGGCCAGCGGGGTGTCCCTTCGCTACCTCGTCGGATAGAGCCTCCTCTTTTGGGGATGATTTTCTTGGAAGACTAGCTGGAGACTTGATGTTCGAGGGGAGAGCATGCCAGACATCTTAAGTTCATACGCGCCAATAGGGGTTTCGGAGCCCCGTCTTAAGCTTGCCAACTGCCTTTGGGAGGTCACCTCTCCTCAAACAATTCTAGCCGCCTCTTCTTCCGGTGCGAGGGAGCGGCTTCAGCGGCTTCTGGAGCGGTATCGCACGCTCTTGGCTTCCCTGGGCCTTCTGGAATCCCTGGAGGCCGTTGTAAGTTCTCAATCTCTTTTTGCCCGTTTCATGTTGGTTCACTCTCCGTTTGAGTTCCTTCTGGCGCAATTGGATGAGGACCCCCAACGGGAAAGGGAGGATCACGACTATTTGGAAGAGCGCGTGAAACTGATGTGCCTAGCCCCCTTTTTGGCGTCGGGAGTCCACTTCACGATGGCGCTTCGCAAACGGTTTCTTCTCAAGCCAGTTCCGATAAACCATACGAATCTTATTCTGGATCTTCGGGAATTTCCCCGGGACGAGTTCTTCGTCACACCCTCAAAAGGTGCGGTACGATTTCCAGGCGAAACGAGCCACCACGAGTTCACCTGGGATGAGTCTTTATGCCTTCTTCGGTTCTCCATGCGGCACGCGCCATTCCTGCTGCGCAACCCTGCGGACTATGTGGTGTACACTTCCAACAATATAAGTGAGCCGGTGAAATTTCTATCTGAGGACAGCCCGACTTATGAGATTCAATATCGGGGGGACCTGTTTGAGGAAATTGTGGAGATCGTTGAGACAGCGCAGGCGTTCATCCAGGCGTATCAGCCACCCCTTTTGAAGGAACTGCGATTTTTCGTCCGGGCTTTTGGGATGGACACCTCATTGGAAGGGAAAGGGAAAAAACTCTATAGCAGTACGCCGGGGCAGCCGGGACTCATCCAGATGGCCCCCTGTCTTCTCGGCACACCGGAAGGAATGAAGATAGACAAGAGGGGCGATCCTTTATTGGCGATGCTGGTTGCGGCACAGATCATCCATGAAGGGCTCCATCAGAAACATTATTATCTCAATCGTTGCGAAGACACGGAGTCGGTGAACGACGGGCAGCGCGGCTTTATTCGGCCTGAGTTTAGCGAGTTTCAGATGACATGCCCTTGGGGACAGAATCAAACGCGCTGTCTGCACCGCTTTTTTAACCTGGCGGTGTCGGTGGGTTTTGAGATCCTGTTTTTGGAGCATCTCCTTCGTGCCCAGAGACTCGCCCCTGAGGGGCAGGATTTCTTCAAAAGTAGGCTTAAGCGTAAGAGAGGATATTTGCTCCCCTTTCTAGTCCAGGCTGAGCTTTTGCGGCATTGCTTTTCCCCTGAAGGGGAGATCGTCTTGGGGGAGCTCTTCCGATTGTTCGGGTACCAAACAACTTGATGTAGAGGGATACTCTTGTCCGCGTCAAGACCGGCTCGCAAGCGAAGATAGTCCAGGTGATGGAAGCGATGGGCGATCCAGCCGGTTTTCCCCACTGCCCGGTGGAGCGCCACTGCCGCCAGGGCCTGATGAATGCCTGCTTGGAAACCGGAGATCTGGCGCCGTGTCTGCCCTACTTTAAGAAGCTCGCCCGGCTGGACAAGGCCGGTGCGGACGCGCTCTCCACGTCTCAGCCGCCTGCTGACGAGGCGGGTCGCACGCGACGCGTGGAAGTCAAATGAGAGACCTGATAATGGCCGGGCGCAGCCCGTCCGTGGACCAGGAGGCCTCCAATGAGCGCCTCGGCCTGACGGATCTACTGGAGGTCAGTGACCTCCTCCTCCACCACCAAGTCTTCCGCTTCCGTGTAGCTAGCTGGAGCATGTATCCCACAGTCCGCAAGGGGGATGAACTGCTTGTCGAGCCGGTCTCACCCTCGCAGATTCGCCTCGGCGATCTCCTGGTGTTCCATGACCGCGGGCGGCTCCTCTGCCACCGCCTGGTCGCTGTGGACATGGCCGGCTCCGAACCCAGACTGCTCACGAAAGGCGACGCTGCCACCGCATGCGATGCTCCCTTGGAGCCAGGCCGGGTCCTGGGCCGGGTGACGGCGGTCAAGCGAGGCTGGCTTTGGTTTGGCCGCCTGGCCGTGTGCCTCGATCGTTGGAGAGAACGGTTCATCCACTGGGTCGCTCGAGGCCTGGGATTCCTGCAGAACCTGCGCGGCTACCGTTGGGCCATGCGCGCACTTCTTTCCCGCTGCTTCGTCTACGAGGTTGGAACGCCACATGGGCAGCAGTGGTACCACTATCAGCGGGTCCGTTCTGGTCAAAGCCTCGAGGGGCTACAGGGGTCGCCACGTTTTCACCTCATCGCGAAACTCGCGGACACCTGCGTGGGAAGCATGCGCGTCGCCGGCAGACCCGATGGCTACTGGCTCCAAGCCCTCTATGTCCGGACCCCGTTCCGAGGCCTCGGCGTGGCGGCGCAGCTTCTGACATTCGCTTGCCATCTCGCAGCGCTGAGCGAGACCGGAAGACTTCTGGCAACTGTTGAAGCAGAGCACAGGGCTGCCCTCCGCCTCTTTAACAAGATGGGATTTCGCCCCCTGATGGGCTCGAACCCCTGCGGCGCCGAGGTTCTCGTTCGGGAGTTACTGGTGACAGTTGGGCGAGACGGCGCCAAGGGAGGTCTGCAGCCTGTCGGTACGAACCGGGGTGCTACGGTGTAAGTCATTGACACCATACCCGGCAAGAGAGCCAGCTCACTACCCGCTCTGGCTTGTCCTGTCTCGACTTCCAGAGGGAGGGCAAGGG
>JAHFEU010000049.1:0-11400 GCA_023248295.1 Nitrospirota bacterium
AGTCCGCCGTCTTCAGCACCCGCCCAGCGACGGACACCGCGTCTTCCAGGGCCACCGCCTCGATCCCGGCGGCCAAGAGCTCAGGGGGTCCGGTCGCGAGCCAGCCGGGGGGAGATTCGTCGGCAGGTCGAGAAGGTGAGCGAGCTGAGAGCGGTCAGGCACCGAGCGTCGAGCCCGGAGCTCTTCCTCATGCTGCCAAGACCGGCACAACTCCATCGCCGGCCGACCGAGAGGGAGCCGTGTCCTTGAAGAGCACTGCGATTGAACCCCTGGCAGAACTCCCCCTCGAACATGTTTCTACCGAGGGACCGCCGCTCGTCCTGGATCTGGAGGCGCTGGAACTCAGTTGGGTCGTGGTACAGGTCGATGGAGCCAGTCCCCACGAGGCGCTGCTTCGCGCGGGCGAAAGAATCCGGTGGAAAGCCAACGACCAGTTCACGATCACCCTTGGCAACGCGGGCGGAGTACGCGTGGTATTCAACGGAAAGCCGCAAGGCCCGTTCGGTCAGACCGGAAAAGTAGCACGGGACATTGTGCTGAAACGGGGAGGGTAGGGCTGGGCTGACGGAGGGCGGGGGAGACGGTCTCGGCTGACGAACGGCGGAAGTGTCGGGGCGGCCAGGCTAATCCCCCGTGCTCGCGCATCGCGCACTTCGGAATGTGCTCGCTGGACGCGCGCAATAGGGGATCAGCCAGGCCACCCCTTTGAGAATGACTACCGCAGTGCGAGAACCTCCATGCTGATCCCTTCCATTCCAGCCGAGGATGAATGACGGAAGAGGAATGACGTTGTAGTCGGTCGGGCCACGCTCGGTCATCAGCACCCGTCGCCCTCGCTGCACTGAGGTCTGGTTCTTGCTATCTTTCAGTGCCTCAGCGGCCCATCCAGTGGCTTGACAAAGCTTGAAAAGCGTTGCTATAGTGCGGGCCGTTTTGAAGCGCCCGACCAGCAGGGTCCCTGGGCAGAGCATACAGGAATCATAATCCGTCAGGTTGACCTAACGAGAAGGAGGAGCCGTGATGGGGTACGTATTCAGGTTCGCCGGTTTCTTGACTGCACTCATGTTCGTGGCGGCCACGGCAGTCGTGGCCGAAGAGCGGGATCCGCTGAAGCCGAGAGTTCCTCCTGACCAGATCGCAGAGGCCAAGGCGCTCAAGAACCCCATTGCGAACACACCCGAGAACGTCGCAAAGGGTAAGGCGTTATTCGAGGGAAAGGGCACCTGCTTTAACTGCCACGGCAAGGAGGGAAAGGGCGATGGTCCGGCCGGCCAGATACTGAACCCGAGCCCTCGGAACTTCACCAACTGCAAGTTCCACAAGAAGCGCAAGGACGGCGAGTTCTTCTGGGTCATCAAGAACGGAAGCGCGGGAACCGGGATGGTGCCGCTGATTCCGGCCGCGATCAACGAGGAAGAGGCCTGGACGATCATCAGCTACGAGCGGAGCTTCTGTAAGAAGGATTCAGAGTAATACCCGTAAGGGCGCGAGGAAAAAAGCAGAGGGGGACCTCCCCCTCTGCTTTTTTATACCCTGATGCTGTTAGCGGTTCTGAGGCGCGTGGCTGGCGCTCGGCTTCGTCAGCGTGAAGCTGGCGAGCTTGCTCGTCGAGGGCATGGCTGGGAACACCAGCGGATGCTGCTCCTGCCGGAAGTGGCTCTTGGCCGCAGCCGGGACCGACTCCCTAAGAAAGGCGGTCAGCTCGCCCAGCGTGACCTCCCCATCGTGGTTGGCGTCCGCCTCACCCCGGAGCCCCCGGAGCAGGTAGTAGGTAAAAAGCCCATGACGGAGCTTATCCGATTCGAGGGCGTTGTGGAGGCCCGTGGTTCCGATCAGCTGGACAATGGTCCCCCCTCCTCCAGCGCCTCCCCCACCCATGTCCCATCGAGGCGGCTTCGGTTTCGCGCGTCCCTCCCTGCCCACCTGCGATACCGAGCCATCAAAGATCAGCAGGGTCAGTTGGGCACGTAGCTTGGAGAGCGCCGCATGAAGGTCGTGAAGCGGGTAGAGTCTTGAGACGGAGTTCCTGCTTCCGTCGTAAGGGACCAGATAGGTCTCGCCCGATGGAGACACCACCGCCTGTCCGGCGAAGTACACGATCACGACGGACTCACTCTTCACTCGCGGCGGGAGCCAATCGAGGAGCGCCTCCTCGATGCCGGGCCGCAACGCTTTCCGGTCTTGCAGGACCAGCGCGTTGGCGGTCGGCACGCCGCCCAGCGATTGAAAGTGGGCGGCCACCAGTTCGGCGTCCCGTGCCGCGTATTTGCGCGTGTGGTTCCGCCCGTCGCGGTAGGCGCCGATCCCAACCGCGATGAGGAACGCCTGGGGCCGCTGGAACCCCTCCGATGCGGCGGGCACCTGGTCCACATCGTCGAAACGTCCTGCCATGAGACCCCCGACTGCAGCCTGTCCCCCTGGCCGCATCGCGGCGACAATCGTCTGCGCCGCTGGAGCGGCTCCGCCGGAAGCCTCCGCGATCGAGACCAGAAGCTCGGCCCGCTGCGCCTGAACCGACTGAGGCAGCGTGGCCGCGAACTCCACCGACCGGGATTCTCCGGGCTGCAGGGCCCCGACCGGCAAGGTGGTGGCGGGGAACTGGGTGACGACCGCGGGGGTCCCCGCCAGGGTCACCGAGACGCCTTGAGCCGGGGCGGCCCCCGAGTTCACCACGTCCACCCGCAGCCTGACCCGCTCGCCGCTCTCCAGGATGAGGTTCCCGTTCTCGTCCAAGATCGTGGCCTTGAACGAGAGGACAGGTCCTGGGGACACGGATGGACTGGCTGGCGGGGCCGGAGCTTGACTGGCCGCTTCGGTCGGGCTTTCGGGAGCCAGCAACGCGCGAGCCTCTCGAATGAACTTGGTAGAAAGTACCACGGCGGTGTCAGAAACGAACTTGTCGAGGCTCGCGTAGGCGCACCGCTGCTGGGTTGGTTCGACCAGCAGTCGTTCTTGCCGTGATACCTGGAGCGGCAGCTCACGGAGGAGCTTTCCTGACGAGTCCCGGAATGTCGCCACCGCATCGAGTGCGAGCAGGGCAGGCTCACGGTCGTAGACATTATCGTTATTAATGTTGAAGCGCGGCTTCAGCAGACTGATGCGCACCGCCACGTCGGGCTTGGCCTGCGCAGGGCCGGAGCCGGCGACGGAGACGGTCTTGAATGTCTGGTAGGCGGCCTGGAGCAACGTGTCTTCGAGGACGGCTCCGATCCTGACCTCCCGAGGATGGCTGCAGGAATCCAGGTACGGGGCCGCTGCATCGGACAAGGAGGGGTCGAATTCCATCCTGACCGAAACGGGAATCGGGGGGCCGAATTCGGGGAGCGTCGCCCTGCCCAGGCCTCCGGCGATCTTCTCACACCCCACCGAGAGCGCCGGCAAAAAGAGGAGCAGGACCCCGCCTTGCAGATATTTCCACCGCATAGAGTTGCGTCTCATGACGCCCCACCCCCAGATGAGTCTTGCGCCACGGTACAGAAATCGAGCGTGAAATGCAACTCCGCCCCGCGACAGGAACTTGCCAGCCGCGAGTGGCTCGGTTATCCTAGCGCTCCATGCTGGTCCTGGGCCTCTCGAACATGCGTGATGCGGCGGCGGCACTCGTCCGGGACGGCCGCATCCTAGCCGCAGCCGAAGAGGAGCGGTTTGTCCGGATCAAGCACGTGACCGCCTTGCCGGTGAACGCCATCAGGTATTGCCTCGGAGAAGCCGGGGTCCGGCTGGCTGATGTGGACGGGATCGCGGTGCCCTGGAAATATTGGGTGCTTGGCCGCCGAGCCGCACTGGCGCTCGGCGCCATGGTCCGGTCCCCGACGCTCTTTCGAGTAAAAGGACGACGAGGTCTGGAGCGGCTGGGCCACGAGTGGGCGGAGCTCGCGTTCCTGGCCCCGACGCTGCGGAAGCAGTTCGGAGCGGGCCGGTACCGGCCGGTCTTTCTCGACCATCATCTCTGTCATGCTGCGAGCAGTTTCCTCGTTTCCCCATTCGAACGAGCGGCCATCCTGGTGGTGGACGGAGCCTCGGAAGCCCACACGGCGATGCTGGCGGCGGGAGAAGGGAACGCCATCAGGGTCCTCAAGCGGATCGCCCTGCCGCATTCACTCGGGCAATTCTATGCCGCGATTACCGCCTACCTCGGGTTTCGCCCTGACCAGGACGAATACATCGTGATGGGTCTGGCGGCCTACGGGGAGCCCAGGTTCGCCGATGTGTTACGAAAGCAGGTGCTGCGGCTGCTGCCTGATGGCGCGTTTCACCTGAACACACGGCTGCTCGACTGCCATCTGGCCCGCGTCGGCATCTTTCTGCCGGAGTTGTTGCGACTGCTGGGCGTGAATCGGCGGCCTGGCGAGGAACTGGCGCAGCACCACCGTGATATTGCCGCCAGCGCCCAGCTCGTCCTGGAGGAAGCGCTCGTGCACCTGGCCCGTCACCTGCAACGCCTGACGGGGGAGCAGAATCTCTGCATGGCCGGGGGCGTGGCCTACAACTGTGTCGCCAACAGCCGCCTCCATCGCGAACTCGATTACCGGCAGGTCTTTGTCCAACCGGCAGCGGGAGACGCGGGCACCGCCCTGGGCGCCGCGCTCTGGCTCACGAACCGGCGCGGCGGGCTGACGCACCGTGACGTCATGCGGGACGTGTTCCTGGGGCCGCAGTTCACCGAGGAGGAGTGCCGGCTCGCCCTGAACCGTGGCGGGCTTCGCTATGACGCGCTGACGGACGATGCCTTGTGCAACCGACTGGCGGCGGAGTTGGCGCATGGCCGGCTGGTGTTCTGGTTTCAGGGGCGCATGGAGTGGGGGCCGCGGGCGCTTGGCAATCGAAGTCTGCTGGCCGATCCGCGTCGGGAAGACATGCGAGAGTTGATCAATGCCAAGGTCAAAATGAGGGAGCCGTTCAGACCGTTCGCGCCGTCGGTCCTGGAGGAGCGCGCTGGCGACTACTTCGACGGCCCTTTTCCATCGCCCTTCATGCTGTTCACCTTCGCCGCGCTGCCGTCGGCCAAAGGGGTGATTCCGGCCGTGGTCCATGTGGACGGGACGTCGCGCATCCAAACCGTGGATCGGCATGCCAATCCCAGGTTCAGGAAGCTGATCGAATCATTCGAGCGGGAGACCGGTGTTCCCGTACTCTTGAACACCTCCTTTAACGTGGACGAGCCGATTGTCTGCCATCCCGATGAAGCGATTCGATGTTTCCTGCGGAGCCAGGTTGATTGGCTGGTGCTGGGAAACCTGCTGGTCAAAAGGCCGTAAGGCGTCCCTCGATGAGGCTCGGCCCGCGACGAGCTCGGCCGAGTCGGACGGTGAGCTTGTCCCTCGACTCTGCTCAGGACCCTGAGTCCATCGAGGGGTCGAACCGCGAGGCGTGAGGGGTGAGGGGTGATGAGAAGCCAGAGCAGACGCCCCCGCCTTCGTCGGCGTGTCCCGCGTCTTTTCCCGCTCTGAATGCACTCCTGCTGTTTTTTCTCCTGAACCTAGTCCTTCAGCCTCTCGAAGAGCCGGACTTCGGGTGGCACCTCCGGACGGGGCTCGATCTGCTGAGAAACGGATGGCGGCTGCCTGAGACCGACCCCTATTCCCATACCATGCCCGACTGGCCGTGGGTGGAGCATGCCTGGCTCACGGACGGCTTGATCGGCCTCATCTATACGGGCATGGGCCCGCTGGGCGTCATCCTGTTCTTTGCGGCGGTGACGGCGGGCGCGTTTTTCGTGGCGGCCGGTCCGGGGCGGGCGGGCCGGACGCACAAACTGCTGGCCATCTCGGGCGCGCTCTGGACCGCGCTGCCGTTCCTCGGCGCGAGGACCCAACTGGTCACGCTCCTCGGCCTGGTCACGGTCCTCTGGGTGTGCGACCGGTATCTCGCACGGCAGGTGGCTCACCTCTGGATGCTTCCGCCATTGTTTCTCCTCTGGGCGAACCTGCACGGGGGCTTTGTCGCGGGGTTGTTCGCGCTGGCCCTGATCCTCATGACCACGGCGGCCACCCGCCTCGCCGTGAGCCGGTGGCCCTCCCTGGTGAACCGTCTCGATGAGCCCACACTGGCCTGGCCGCAGATCGGACATCTTGCGCTCGTGATCGGCGCATGCGCCGCGCTGACGCTGTTCAACCCCTATGGCTGGCGTCTCTATGGCGAGATCTTCATGTCATTGTCGGACCGGTTTATGATCGAGACACTGCATGAGTGGCAGCCGGTTTCGCTCCAAGGCCGGGCCGGCGTCAGCTATGCCTGGTACCTGGCTGCACTGGGCATCGCCCTCCTGTTCTTCTATCGCCGGGTCGAGCCTGTTCGATGGACCGTCCTGGCGGTGTTCCTGGGCCTCTCTTTGCGGCACTGGCGCAACGTCCCGTTCTTTCTGCTCGTGAGCGTCCCGCTGTGGGCCGAGCTGCTGGCCGAGTTGATGGCACGGATGACCTCGCGCTTCCCGGTTCTCAGGCAGCATGCCAAACGATGGCTGTTGGCCGCCACGCTGGCAGCGGGCCTGGGTGTTGGCATCCTGGGCCCCGGCCACATGCAACGGGTCGCGCAGTCAGGGCTGGCCCCCGCGGAGTTCTTCCGAGGGACCGAGTACCCGATTGAAGCCGTGCAGTGGATTCACGCACATAGGGACATGGTCGGCACGCGACTGTACAACGACTACGGTCTGGGCGGATTCCTTCACTGGTGGCTGCCGGAGGAGAAACTATTCATCGACGGCCGGATGCCGGCCTGGAAGATCGGGAATCGGCGGATATTCTACGATTACATCGCCTTGACCAACTGGGACCCGCCCCCGCTCGAGGTGCTCCGGAAGTACGGCGTGGACTGGGCCATTCTAGAACGCGGCAGTCCCCTTGCCCATGCCTTAGCAAGTGAGCCTGCGTGGCAGGAGGTCTATGCGGATACCAAGGTCAGTATCTACGTCAAGCGCGGAACATGAGTCACCGACACATTTGACGATGGCTCATACCGGCCGTTCGTGTAGTTGCGCTTGACCGCGAGCAGGTCCAGCAACATGCGCAGGCCGTCCCGCAGCACCCAGACCTTCGAGCCTGGCTGGTCCGCCCAGTTGACCGGCACTTCGGCAATGCGGTATCCCCGGCGTTGGGCCACATAGAGGAGCTCCAGATCGAACCCGTAGCCGGTAACGAGCGACGCCCCAAAAAGATCCCGGGCGACCGTCTTCCGGAACAGCTTGAAGCCGCATTGCGTGTCGCTAATCCCGGGGATGCCCAGCCACTGCACGATCCAATTAAAGATGTTCCCGAACACGCTTCGGTGCCACCGGGCTTTGACGGTGTACCGGCGATCTCGCGATGCCAGGAAACGGGAGCCGATCGCGATGTCTGCGCCGTCGCCGATGGCGGCTTCCAAGCGCTCCAGTTCCTGAATAGGCGTCGCCCCATCCGCGTCCGCCATGAGCTGGAATTCTCCCCGCGCCGCCTGCATGCCCGTGCGGACAGCGCACCCCTTGCCGGTGTTCCGGGCCAGCCGAAGTGGTCGGACCGCCGGTTCCTTCGTTCGGAACTGCTCGACCAGTGCGGCGGTTCCGTCATGACTTCCATCGTCCACGACCAGGATCTCGTAGGGCTGGCACCGTTTCCCCAAGGAGGCAGTGATCTCAGTCAGATAGGGAAGGATCCGCGCGCTCTCGTTGTAGGCGGGGATAATGACGGAAAGGTGAATGGTTTCGCTCTCGTAGAGAGTCGTCACCGGAGCTCCCTGGGTTGCAGGAGGGCGCCAGCCTATCTGAGACCGGCGCAGATTGCAAGGCAGGGGGTGGGCTTGACAGATCGGCCTCGTTCGCGCGAACGTATAACTAGTCAGGACGTAAGGACCCGATCAACGAGGGGGGTGCGCCATGCGTCTGTTGGGACTCGTCGGGAAGCCCGTAGGTCTCATCGTGGGGGCGGCCTACCTGTCTGCCTGCGCCTCCATGATTCCGCCGAGCCGTTTGGTCGAATACGTGGGGCCACAGACGGTGAACGAGCCGCTTTCAGCCTCACCGCTGCCGCAAAGTCCGATTCGGGCCGGTCTCGTGCTGGTCTCGGACACGTCGGCACCCGATGCCGCGCCCGCCCTGCCTGACGAGGCGCTGAACCGGCTGGCCGAGTCGTTGCAGCAGCAGATCAACGAATATCTTCCGTCTCTCAAGATCGAGCGCATCATCCCTGCCGAGGGCATCCACCCGGGGGGCGATATCTCTCAGTTCAGCGAGCTTGGCAAGAAGCACGGCTTGGACTACGTGGTCGCGGTGGTGGCGTCCAGCACCGAGCAGGAATACCCCATGACTCTTTTCCTGGGATGGGTGTCTCACAGTCAGCCGGGCTTGCGGCGCGACAACTGGTCGCTCATGGAAGTCGCCTTGGTAGACGTGAAGGGCGGGCGAGCCTTGCTCCGCGCCGAGGGGAGGGGCTGGGCCACGCTGGATCGGCCCATGGCGCCCGGCATTAACCAGTGGTATCCGGTCATTTGGCGGCGTCCGCAGGATCCGAACTGGCGCTGGTGGCCGCCGACCTACGCAGGCGCGCCCAATACGCTGCGAGTCATCGCGATGAATGAAGCGGCGACACGCCTGCTGGGGCACCTGTTGGACGCCTGGATCCAGAAGCGCCAGGCCGAACTGACCACGACGCCTGGATAACTCTCAAGGCCCCCGATCCTCCTACCAACGCGGCACGTCTGGTTAAATTTTCTCCCTGGCGGACCAACAACTTCGGAGCCGGCAGGGAGATTTTTTGTCTTTGAAGGCGGGAGAGTGGTTGGTGTAGAATGAGCCGTTCAACGCCGTGCAGACTGGGAAGCAAGTAGTGCCAGGCGGAAATGACAGGGCTGATGAACCTAACGAGGAATTGAGGTCACACGTATGCTGATGAGCAGCCAAGGATCGTTGAGACGTCATCTGTACGGATGGGGAGCGGTGTTGCTCTCCGCGACGGCGATCGAAGTCATGGCCCCGGTCGGTCTTTCCGGCTGGTTCACGTCGTCCGTCGTTGAGGCCGCAATCCCGGCACAACTGGCTCAGGGGTTTGCGGACATCGTCAAAAAAGTGACCCCGGCGGTCGTCAATATCTCCGTGACCGGCGGCGAGAGTGCCCGCAGGCCGGGAGGGCCCCGGCGACCTCCGCTTCCGCCTGGCCCGTTTGGAGGGCCTCCGGAAGGGCCGCCCGGCGAAGAGCCTCCCGGGATGGAGCCACCGCCCCTGCCAGGGCCTCCAGGACGTCCCGACCAGAGCGCTGGGTCCGGTGTCATCCTGGATGCCAACGGCTACATCGTGACCAATAACCATGTCGTGGAAAACGCCACACAGATCACCGTTACGCTGAGCGATAAGCGTGAGTTTCCGGCGAAAGTGGTGGGGACTGACCCGAAGTCCGACCTCGCGGTCATCAAGATCGAGGTGGAAAATCTGCCCTCGCTCAAATGGGCCGATTATGACAAGCTGCAGGTGGGCGATGTGGTGCTGGCGGTCGGCAGTCCTTTCGGCTTGAGCTCGACCGTCACGCTCGGCATTATCAGCGCGCTGGGACGGGGGAACGTGGGGATCGCCGACTATGAGGACTTCATCCAGACCGACGCCGCGATCAACCCGGGCAACTCGGGTGGGGCGCTCGTGAACCTGAACGGCGAACTGATCGGCATCAACACCGCCATCTTTTCCAGGACCGGAGGGTCGGAAGGCATCGGGTTCGCGATTCCCAGCAGCATCGCGCTGGACATCGTGGACAGTCTGGTCAAGACAGGCAAGGTGGTGCGAGGGTGGATGGGGATCGCGATCCAGGAGATTACGCCGGCGCTGGCCAAGTCGTTCAAGCTCCCGGAGCAGCGCAAGACCGGCGTGCTGATCAGCGACGTCAACGAAGACGGTCCGTCGGCGAAGGCGGGCCTCAAGCGGGGCGATGTGATCGTCGGGTTTGACGACAAAGAGATTCAGAACGTCAGCCAGCTTCGGAATATGGTCGCGCGGACGCTGGTAGGGCGCAGCGCCAAGGTGAAAGTGCTGCGGGATGGCAAGGAGCAGCTCGTTGCCGTCAAGATCGGCGAGCGGCCGCCCGATGAGATGCTGGCTCGCCGTGAGCCACCGGCAGCCGCGCCGGCTCCGGAGGGCGTGAAACCGCCGGACAACGTGCTGGCGTCCCTGCGCGTGCAGGCGCTGGATCCGGCGACGATGAGCCAGCTCAACCTGCCCAGCAAGACCACCGGCGTGGTGATCAACCACGTCGAAGCCGGCAGCCCCGCGGAAGCGGCCGGCCTGCAGCGAGGAGACGTGATCCAGGAAGTCAACAGAGAAGTCATCAAGAGCCTGGAGGACTATCAGAAGGCCTCGGGTAAGATTAAAAAGGAAGAAATGGTGGTCTTGCTGTTGAGTCGTCAGGGCAACAACCTGTTCGTGGCGGTGAACCCGAAGTAGGAAAGGCTGAGGTCAAGGTTAAGGGCAAGGCTGAGGAGATCGGTAAACGACGAGTTCGATGGCGAGGCTGGTCCTCCCGCTGAACCTCGACCTCAGCCTGAGCCTGCTGCACCAGCGGAGCGCTGATGGCTGACGGATCGAAGTTCCGGAAGTGGCTGCAGGACTCGGTCTTCGCGCCGCTGGAAGACAAGAAGATGCCGGTCATGGAGCACCTGATCGAGCTCCAGGTCCGGCTGACCCGAGCGGTCATCATCGTCGGCCTCGTGTTCGTCGGGACCTTCTTTTACGCCGATACGTTGGTGCAATGGCTGCGCGTTCCGCTTCAGAACATGTTTATCCCCGGGAAGCTCGCATGGGTTCCCACCGATCTGCCGCTGATCCCGTTCGTCTTTCTGGCGCCGGCCGAAGCGCTCTGGCAGAACCTCAAGGTGGCCGGCCTGTTCGCGCTCGTGCTCGCCACCCCGTACGCGATGTGGGAGCTGTGGCAGTTCGTGGTGCCGGGCCTGCATGTCCAGGAGCGGCGCTTCGTCGGGCCGTTTGTCCTGGTCAGCAGTGTGGCGTTCTACGCCGGGATTCTGTTTTCGTTCTTCTTCGTGTTGCCGTTCGCCCTGAATTTCCTGATCTCGTACGGTGTCAACGCCGGCTTCATCCCCCAGCTCTCCATCGCGCAGTACGTGGGCTTCGCGCTCTGGTTCCTGCTGGTGTTCGGCCTGATCTTCGAGGTGCCGCTCGCCATCACGCTGATGGCCAAGCTGGGATGGGTGGATGCCCCGGTCCTGAAGCGGTACCGGAAATGGGCGTTCCTGGGCGCGTTCGTGTTCGCGGCGATTCTGACCCCGACCCCCGACCCGTTTAATCAGTGCTTGATGGCCCTGCCGATGTATGTGTTCTACGAGGTCGGCATCCTCAGCGCAGGGGTCTTCGGAAAGCGTGGCAGGGGGGTCGGGCTAACGCCGCAAACAGCGCCATCCGTGACGCCTGCCGGCGGCAACGGAGGGCTGACG
>JAHFEU010000049.1:11500-13403 GCA_023248295.1 Nitrospirota bacterium
GACTGACAACCCGGACGTGATCCTGACCATGGGGGGGACCGGCGTGCGGCCCACCGACTGGGCGCCGGAGGCCACCCGCGACGTCATCGAGAAGGAAGTCCCCGGGATCGGAGAAGCGATGCGGCAGGAAAGCCTGAAGAAGGTGCGGACCGCGATGCTGTCGCGCGGAACAGCCGGTATCCTCGGCACCACGTTGATCGTCAATCTGCCGGGAAGTCCGAAAGGGGCCAGGGAAAACCTTGCGGTCATCCTGCCGGTGCTGGAGCACACGGTGGAGAAGCTGAAACCCGTAACCCGTAACGCGTAACGCGTCACGAGACAAGGGGTCGGGAATGCCGGGGCAACTGAATGTGATCCAGCAGCCGGGGTCCGGAAGTGGGGACGCCTGCACCTATCTGTGGGCCTGCGCCATTTGCGACGAGAACGAGACCTGCCAGAAGGACAAGGAAGGGCATAGTCGTTGGCTCGTCGCGCAGCGGATGCAGCATATCGAGTACAAGGTGTTGGTGATGAGCAACAAGGGCGGGGTGGGCAAAACCACGGTCACCACGAACCTGGCCGTCAGTTTGGCCCTCAAGGGACACCACGTCGGCATCTGCGACATGGATATCCATGGCCCCAATATCCCGAAGATGGTCGGAGCCGAGGGCCAGAAACTGAAGGTCAGCACGTCCGGAGGGATCATCCCGTATCGAGCCTACAACCTCAAGATTGCTTCGATGTCCTTCCTCCTCCAACATCCCGATGACCCCATCATCTGGCGCGATGCATACAAGTACGAATTTATCAACCAACTGCTTGGCGGGGTGGAGTGGCAGGATCTGAATTTCCTGTTCGTGGATCTCCCGCCCGGGACCGGCAATGAGTCGGTGACCACGATTGATCTGATCGGGAACGTGAGCGGGGCCATCATCGTCACCACGCCGCAGGAGGTGGCGCTGTTGGATTCCCGGAAGTCGGTCTCGTTCGCAAAGGACAGCCAGATCCCGATCATCGGCATCGTGGAAAATATGAGCGGGATGGATTGCCCGCATTGCGGCCAGCATATCGAGGTCTTCAAGAAGGGCGGGGGCGAAGCGGCCGCGCTGGACATGGACGTGCCGTTTTTGGGTCGCATTCCGCTGGACCCCGAGGTGGTGACCCAATGCGATGCGGGTGAGCCGTTTGCGATGTTCTATTCCGACACCCCCACCGCCGAGGCGTACCACACCATCGCCAACAAGGTTGAGCAGTTTTGCAAGCGGAGCGGATCGTTGTTGCGGGTATCGCCGAAGCGCCATTGACCTGAGGGCTCGAGGCGATCGGCTATGGGCGAAAGGCAGGGCCGTTTGGCCTCTCGCCTCTTGCCTCACAGAGGAATCGTCATGCAGGGACTTACACCGCTTCATGAAGCCCAGAGAATAGTGCTGGCGGCGGCTCAGCCGCTTGCGATCGAGAAAGTCGGACTGCTCGACGCGCTCGGCCGCGTGCTGGCGGAAGACATCATCGCCCCGAGGGATAACCCGCCGTGGGACAACTCCGCCATGGATGGGTTTGCCGTGCGCTGGGAGGATATCAAGCAGGAGCACGCCATCACCAAGCCGATCGTATTGAAGGTGATCGAGGATGTGCCGGCCGGCAAAGTGCCAGCCAAGGCGGTGGGACGCGGCCAGGCCATCCGGATCATGACCGGGGCGCCCATTCCGAAGGGGGCCGATACCGTGGTGAAGGTGGAGGACACGGAGCCCTCCGAGGACTCGGTCAGGATCTTCAAGGAAGTGGAGCGAGGGGGAAATATTCGTCCCCAGGGCGAAGACGTCAAGAAGGGGAACTGCATCATTGCCAAGGGCACGCAGATCCGTCCGGCCGAAGCGGGCATGCTGGCCATCCTCGCGAAATCCTTCGTTCCGGTCTATCAACGGCC
>JAHFEU010000049.1:13503-15422 GCA_023248295.1 Nitrospirota bacterium
CGCGTCACGTCTTATGAGCATTCCAATTCTCTGCTTCGTCGGGCGATCCAATAGCGGAAAGACCACGCTGATCGAGCGCCTTATTCCGGAGCTCGTGCGGGCCGGCTATCGCGTGGCTACCGTCAAACATGCGGGGCACGGGTTTGACCTGGACACAGAGGGGAAGGATAGTTGGAGGCATAAACGCGCCGGAGCCAGCACGGTGGTCGTGCTGTCGAGGGGGAGCCTGGCGATGTTTTCCGACGTGTCCGAGCAGATCAAGGTGGAGGAGATACGGGACCGGTACCTCGATCATGAAATCGATCTCATCGTCGCCGAAGGCTGGAAGAGTGAGGGTCATCCCAAGATCGTCGTCATCCGGGATCAGCTCGGCGAGGTTCCGGTGGCGCCACAAGGCCTGCTGGCGGTCGTGTCGAACGAGCCGGTGGATGTTCCCGTGCCTCGCCTGCATCCCGACGACGTGAAGGCGTTGAGCGAGCTCATTATCCGTCATTTTCCCAAACGTCCGGTGGCATGATCCGGAAGCCCAAGGCCATCGTCATGATGGCGATCGTCGCCGGCGCGCTGGCCCTTGGGGGAGTCGCCGTCCCGCTGACCAGTCATCCTCGGTTCTGCGCCAGCTGCCATACCATCAAGCCTTCCTACGACAGTTGGGTCGTGTCCTCACACAAGAACGTGACCTGCGTGGACTGTCACGTGCGGCCCACCCTCGAAGGATATTTCAACGACAAGGTGAAGGCCGGCCTCAAGGACGTGGCGATTTCTCTCTTCGGGACGCCCACCGACGCCCACAACCTCCAAGCCAGCGTTCACACCGAAGTCTGCCTGAGCTGCCACCGGGCCATCCTGCGTGTGTCGGAGGTCGCCGTCCGTGACCTGCCGTCACCCGTGAAGGAAGTCGGGCTGGTCATGAGCCATCGGAAGCACATCGAGGCGTTCGCCAAGCGGGCGAAAGGGGAGGGCTGCACGACCTGTCACTCTCAAGTCGTCCACGGGAAGCCGATCAAGGGCTACCCAGTCGTCATCCCACGCGGGCATGTGTCCGAGGACAGTCAACCCTACTATCCTGATCACCCGGAAGGGACCAAGCTCCGTTCGGCGGCTCTGGCGGATTGCTTCCGATGTCACGATGGCAACGCCACGTACGAGGGGAAGGTACTCGACAAGCGGTGCGAGACTTGCCATCTGCCGGAGAAAATTGCCGGCTATCTGTTCAACTGATCGCCTTCCGAGGCATTCGATGTCCGATCCGATCGTTGAAGTCCGAGGCCTCACGAAGCGGTTTGGTGATTTCACCGCCGTGGATGGCGTGTCGTTCGAGATCCACCCCGGGGAGATCCTTGGCCTCTTAGGTCCGAACGGGGCCGGAAAAACCACCACGATCCAGATGCTGCTGGGGCTGATCACCCCGACGGCCGGGTCGATCCGTATGTTTGGCCTGGACCTGGCTCGGCACCGTGAGACGATCCTGCGCCAGATCAATTTCTCCTCCTCCTATATTTCGATGCCCTACTCACTGACCGTGGAGGAGAACCTCAGGGTCGTGGCGAAGCTCTACGGGCTCACGGATATCACCCGGCATATTGATGACGTTGTGAAGCGTCTGGAGATGCAAGAGTTCCGTAAGAAGGTAACCCGGAAACTCTCTTCCGGCCAGATGACCCGGCTGACCCTGGCCAAGGCAATCCTCACCGAACCCAAAGTATTGTTCCTGGATGAGCCCACGGGCAGCCTCGACCCGGACATTGCGCACAAGACCAGGAATTTCCTGAAGGAAGTGCGCCGATCAACCGGCTTGAGCATGCTCTACACGTCCCACAATATGCGGGAGATGGAGGAGATGTCGGACCGCATTATTTTTCTCCAGCGAGGGAAGATCATCGCGCAAGGCACTGCGAAGGAAATCACGGCGCGCTGCG
>JAHFEU010000050.1 GCA_023248295.1 Nitrospirota bacterium
CCGCCTCATCGGCCTCTGGCCGATCAACCCCCAGAATGGGCCTGCGACTGAATTCGAACGGAAAGGTCTCGAGGATGTCAAGATGAACCCGGAACGTCGGCACAGTGGAATTGTCACGATGGGAGGGGAGCGGTCTTTCCAAGCGGTCTATGCCGACCGGGCTGTGACACAAGCTTGCATCGGGTGCCACAACGCGCACCCTCGCAGCCCCAAGCGTGATTTCAAGTTGAATGACGTGATGGGCGGAATCCTGATCACGATCCCGTTGAGCCCGTAGCAGCCGTACCCGAGAATTTCAATCTTGGGTCGGAAAAAGGTGTCAGAACCGTTCTCGTGTTCTCTCATGGCGCTGACCCCCGCCCTCGTTCGGGATCATGGTTACGCCGCCCATCCTGGTGCGTAAGTGTTTCAGCTCGCCTCGATCGACTCCCGCGCCCTTCGTGGCTCGGTGGCATGGCGCGACGGTGAACGGCGTCTTCGCCGTGGCAGTGGTTTCCTTTGGAGCGAAGAGCAATCGGTTACCTTGTGGGGAAGTTCGTTGTGATCAGATCGTCGATGTACTCCCTGAGGTGACTTTGCTGTTCGGGTGAGATATGGGTAATCCGCGCGCCGAAGTATGGTGAGCTAACGTACCTAACCTGAACGGTGCATCGAACCCAACGATCCTTTACCAGCCAGCAGTCCAGTTGTAGCTCCTCGCCGACGGTTACCGGCGACTGGGCCTTGACGCGGACTCCCTCCTCGCTCATGTCAACCACTGTGCAGGTGGTAGTCTTTCCATGACGATGGACCTGCCCGTCCCGCTCGATGATTAGCCTGACGGTGCTCCGCCTGTAGCTCATGACCTCAACCTCCGTTCTCCGACCACCGCATCAGACAAAGGCGCCAGGACCATATTCGTTTTCCCTTGTTGTTGAACCTGTAGAAGCATACCGCAAAGCCTTTCCAGAATCGATGGAAAGGCCAGAAACTTGCACCGAGGTATTTGAACGCGTGGTAGGCCAAGAGAGGCCTGGCATGATGGGAACTAATCGGATGGTTTTCGTGATTGTGACCGGAGCGGGGGGTGTGGGCGGGGAACGGAATTCGTTGGCAAGCTTGGCCGGTGTGCCGGGTACCCGTTGCTGCCCAGGATGCAACGGGTGATGGCTGCGAGCGAGCCCCGATCGCTCACCTCTCTACAATCCCAATCCTGCCTCGGCTGGAACGGATGGGCACGGAGCGGTTTGGCCTCTGCGGGGTGGGTGACGCTAGAGGGAGTGAGGCTGCCGCGGCGCCGTTCCGGTGTTCCGAAAAGGCGTTGCGGCCAACAGTAAGACACGAGTAGCAGTGAGGCATTGCCGCATCGAGGCTGACCGCGGAGCTGCCCGTCGTTCGCCAGCCGAGGCGATCTACTTCTACAGCGGCGTAGCGAGCGCATGGTGGAGTGCATGGTCACTACAGCCTGCCCCTTGGGAGCGTGGATCAGGAATGGCTGGTGCGGCGGGCGCGCTCGGCGATCTTCTTGCGCAAGCGGGCTTTCTCCAGGCTCACCTTGGCCTCTTCCACCTCGGAAGGCAATCCGCCTATCTCCAGGCGCTGCTCGGCCTTGGCTACCGCCGCCAGAGCCCGCTCCATGTCGATGTCCTCGGCCTTCTCGGCGATCTCGGCTAGGATTGTCACCTTGGTCGGCGTCACTTCGGCAAATCCCCAGAGGACAGACATGTAGGATGTCGTGTCGCCGATCCGGTAGCGCAGCTCGCCGATCTTCAATGTGGAGAGAAAATGGCAGTGACCGGGGAGCACGCCGAACTCGCCTTCGGTCCCGGGCGCGATCACCTCGTCCACCTGCTGACTGAGCAGCAAGTGATCCGGCGTGACGACTTCTAACAGCAGCTTCCCCGCCATCGTTCCTCTTCTCTCATCCTTACCGTCTTCAAGAGGGGAGGCGGCTAGGCTGGACTCAATTGCGCGCATCCGACGAGCACAGCTTCACCGTGCGCGTCGTGCGAGCACAGAGGGCAGCCTAGCCGTGTCATCCTCTCTTGTATCCTAACTTTTCGGCCTTGGACAGAACCTCTTCGATGGGCCCCACCATGTAGAACGCCTGCTCCGGCAGGTCGTCGTACTTGCCCTCGACGATCTCCTTGAAGCTCCGGACCGTATCTTTCAGCTTCACGTACTTCCCGGGCGTGCCGGTGAAGGCCTCAGCGACATGGAAAGGTTGTGATAAGAAGCGTTGAATCTTGCGGGCACGGGCCACCGCCAGCTTGTCATCTTCCGACAGTTCGTCCATCCCCAGAATCGCGATGATGTCCTGCAGATCCTTGTAGCGCTGCAACACCGACTGAACCGCCCTCGCCACGCGGTAATGGTCTTCGCCGATGATCTGGGGGTCCAGGATGCGGGAGGTGGAGTCCAGCGGGTCCACCGCCGGATAGATGCCCAACTCGGCGAGTTGCCGCGACAGCACCGTGGTGGCGTCCAAGTGCGCGAACGCGGTGGCGGGAGCCGGATCGGTCAGGTCGTCGGCTGGGACGTAGATGGCCTGCACCGACGTGATGGAGCCTTTCTTCGTGGACGTGATCCGTTCCTGCAGGGCGCCCATCTCGGTCCCCAGCGTGGGCTGGTAGCCCACGGCCGACGGCATGCGGCCCAGCAACGCGGAGACCTCCGACCCGGCCTGGGTAAACCGGAAAATATTGTCGATGAACAGGAGCACGTCCTGGTTTTCTTCATCGCGGAAGTACTCGGCGATGGTGAGGCCGGTGAGGCCCACACGCAACCGGGCGCCCGGCGGCTCATTCATCTGGCCGTATACCAGCGCGGCTTTGGACTTGGTAAAGTCATTTGGGTCGATCACCTTCGATTCCTGCATCTCGTGCCAGAGGTCGTTGCCCTCGCGCGTTCGCTCGCCGACGCCTGCAAAGACCGAGAATCCCCCGTGGTGGAGCGCGATATTGTTGATCAGCTCCATGATAATGACGGTCTTCCCGACGCCGGCGCCTCCGAACAGGCCGACTTTCCCTCCTTTGGAGTACGGTTCCAGCAGGTCCACCACCTTGATGCCGGTCTCCAGCACCTCGGTTTTGGTCTCCTGCTCGTCCAGCGGCGGAGCCGGACGGTGAATGGGGTACCTCTTCTTGGCCTTGACCGGCCCGTGCTCGTCCACTGGCTCCCCCAAGACATTGATCAGCCGGCCCAGCGTCTCTCGGCCGACTGGGACCGAAATCGGCCCGCCGGTGTCGCGGACCGGCATACCGCGGACCAAGCCGTCGGTGGAGGACATGGCCACGCCCCGCACGCGGTTCTCCCCCAGGTGCTGCGCCACCTCCAGGGTGAGGCGGACCTGGGGGGTGCCGGCTTTCCTGTCCTCATCCTGTTCGATCCGGAGGGCGTTATAGATGTTCGGGAGGTGGCCCTGCGGGAACTCCACGTCCACGACCGGCCCGATGACCTGGATCACTTTGCCAGTTCCCGTGCTCATATGGCTCCTTAGGGTTTCGTTACTCGTGAAGCGTCTCTCACAACCTGTCTTGAGGAATCAGAGAGTGCAAGTCCCTCCGCACGACGCTTCACGTTTCACGCTTCACGGGCGTTCACTTCAGCGCTTCCGCTCCGCCGACGATATCCATCAGTTCCTTGGTGATCGCGGCCTGCCGTGTCTTATTGTAGTAGAGCGTCAGCTTCTTGATCAGTTCGCCGGCGTTGCGGGTCGCGCCGTCCATGGCGGCCATCCGCGCACCCTGCTCCGCGGCGGATGACTCCAGCAGGATTCGGAACGCCTGGATCTGGAAATGCTTGGACAGCAAGGCGGCCAGCAACTCGTCTTCGTCCGGCTCATATTCATAGCTGCCGCCGATGAGTTCTTCCCTCCACTCTGGCTGGCTCATCTCATGAATCGCCTCGATGGGGAACAGTTTCTCGACAATCACGCGCTGCTGGATCGCCGACTTAAACTCGTTATAGATGACATACAGCTCGTCGAAGGTGCCCTTCGTGAAGTGCTCGATGAGATCCTGCCCGATGTCCAGCCCGTGTTCGTAGGTCAGCCGGTCGAACACTCCGAGCCACTGTTGCCGGATTGGCCAGTGACGGCGCCGAAAAAAATCCCGACTCTTCCGGCCGACCAGGCTGATCGTCACCTTGGCCTCGCGCGCTTCGTTTTCCTGGATGAACTCCATCGCCTTACGCACGATGTTGGCGTTGAACGCGCCGCACAAGCCTCGGTCGCTGGTCACGACCAGGACTTCGATCAGCCGGCCGGCTCGCTTCTGCAGCAGCGGATGGGCCGCTCGGTTCACCCGACGGCTCAGGTTCGCCATGACCCCACGCATCTTGTGCGCGTACGGCCTTGCCGCCAGGATACGGTCCTGCGCGCGCTTGAGCTTGGCAGCGGCCACCATCTTCATGGCCTTGGTGATCTTCTGGGTGTTCTTGACGCTGCCGATTTTTCGCCGCAAGTGTTGGAGGCTGGGCATGGCTGTCGAGAGGGGAGCAGATTACGGCTTCGCTCCGTATCCCATCTCCTGTTTGAACGTGGTGATGATCTGTTTGAGCTGGGCCCGGAACGCCTCGTCGATCTTGTTCCTCGTCGCGAGGTCCTTCTTGATCTGCGGATGATGCTCGGTCACGTGCCGATGCAGATCCTCTTCGAACTGCCGGATCTTGTCGGGCGGGACATCATCCACGAACCCGTTCACGCCGGCGTAGATGGACAGCACCTGATCGGCGACCGCCATCGGCTTGTACTGGCCCTGCTTGAGCAGCTCCACCATGCGGACGCCGCGAGACAACTGCGCTTGCGTGGCCTTGTCGAGCTCGCTGCCGAACTGCGCGAACACGGCCATCTCGCGGTATTGCGCCAGGTCCAGCCGGAGCGTGCCGGCCACCTGTTTCATGGTCTTGATCTGCGCCGCCCCGCCGACCCGGGACACCGAGAGGCCGACGTTGATGGCCGGCCGGATGCCGGAGTAGAACAAATCGCTGGCGAGATAGATCTGCCCGTCGGTGATCGAGATCACGTTGGTCGGAATGTAGGCCGAGACGTCGCCGGCCTGCGTTTCGATGATCGGGAGAGCGGTGAGGCTGCCGCCGCCCCGTTGCTCGCTGAGCTTCGCGGCCCGCTCCAGCAGACGCGAGTGCAGGTAGAACACATCGCCGGGGTACGCCTCTCGACCGGGCGGCCGCCGCAGCAACAGCGAGAGCTGCCGGTACGCGGTGGCATGTTTGGACAAGTCGTCGTAAATGATGAGCGCGTGCTTCCCGTTGTCCCGGAAGTATTCGCCCATGGCGGCGCCGGCATAAGGCGCAATGTATTGCATGGACGCGGCATCGCTCGCCGTGGCCGCCACCACGGTGCTGTAGGCCATGGCGCCGTATTCTTCCAGGGTCTTGACCACCCGCGCCACCGTGGAACGCTTCTGGCCGACCGCGACGTAGATGCAGAAGACGTTCTGGCCCCTCTGGTTGATGATCGTGTCCACCGCGATCGCAGTCTTGCCGGTCTGTCGGTCGCCGATGAGCAATTCCCGCTGGCCGCGGCCGATCGGGATCATCGCGTCAATGGCTTTGATGCCGGTCTGCAGGGGTTCGCGCACGGACTGGCGGTCGACCACGCCGGGCGCGCGGACCTCGATGCGGCGGTTCTCGGACGTCTTGATGGGGCCTTTCCCGTCCAGGGGAAGCCCGATCGCGTTGACGACGCGCCCGATGATCGCGTCCCCGACCGGAACCTCGGCGATCCGTCCGGTGCGCTTGACCGGATCGCCTTCCTTGATACCGGTGTCGTCGCCCATCAGCACCGCTCCGACGTTGTCCTCTTCCAGATTGAGGGTGATGCCGTACAAGTTGCCTGGAAACTCCAGCATTTCCCCCGCCATGGCTCCGTCCAATCCGTAAATCTTGGCGATGCCGTCACCGACCTGGATGACAGAACCCAGCTCGTTGACGTCGACCTGTTTATCGAACCCCTTGATCTTTTCCTTGATGATGGCGCTGATCTCGTCGGCCTTGAGCTGCATTCGCTACTCCTTCGTCAGTACTCCACGCAAAGCGGTCAGCCGGCCCCGGACCGTGCTGTCGAAGACGGTGCTGCCGATCTGAATCTGCAGACCGGAGAGAAGCTCCGGCTTCGTGTGGAAGGTCAGGTCCACATCGCGCCGTAGGAGGTTACGCAAGCGGCTGCGGAGTCTGTTTTGTTCGGCGGAGCTGAGCGCCGCGGCTGAAGTGACCGCCACTTGGCGTGTGCCTTTCGCTTCATCCACGAGTGCGGCAAATGCGTCCGTGATCTCGGGGAGGAACGCCACCCGGTTCTTCTTCACGAGCTGGGCAAGAAAGCGGTTGATGATCGGCGGGCACGTGAGCCGCTGGCTGAGGGCCGAGAGGACCGCCAGCTTTTCTTCCAGGCCAAAGGCCGGGGAGGCCAGAACATGTTTGAGTGGCCCCGAATCCGAGAGCGCGTGCGTCAGGCCGGCCAACCCGGCCCGGGCCGGCTCGATGCTCGGAGGATCCAGGAGTTCAAACAGGGCCTTGGCGTAACGGCGCGCGACAGAAGCCTTGATCACGATTGTTACCGACGAAGCCGGCGAAACCGGTGATAAACAGGGAAAATTCTCGTGCGGGGGGCACGACAAAAGCGCGCCAGACTAGCATCCGGTCGCGGGAGGTGTCAAGCCGGAAGGTGACGCCAATCTTATTGAATGATGCCCCCACCCAGCACCCGCTCCTCGTCGTAGAAGACGGCGGACTGTCCAGGTGCGAGGGCTCGCTGCGGGGTGCGGAAGTGGACGGTCAGAGTCCCATCGCCGTGGGGTTCAACCATCGCGGGGGCGGCGGGCGTGGCGTAGCGGACCTTGACGTGCGCGTGACGCGGGCCCGCCACAAGAGAGTCGTCGAAGAGGTTCAGGTCCGCCACCAGGCACTCTGACCGGAACAGGGACTCTTCAGGACCGAGCACGACGGTCTGGGTCTGCGGCACGACGCGCTGGACGTACAGGCGCTGCCCGGTGGCGAGACCCAGCCCTCGCCGCTGCCCCGGCGTGTAGTACGCGATCCCGTCGTGCTGCCCCAGAACGTGGCCCTCCGGGTCGGTGAACGGACCGGACCGTCTGGAGTCCGGCGCTTCGCGCTCGATGAAGGTACGGTAGCTGCCCTGACTCACAAAGCAGATCTCTTGGCTCTCTTTCAGCTCGTCAGCCGGCAACCCCAGCGACTCGGCACGGACCCAGACCGCCGACTTCTGCATGCTCCCGACCGGGAAGAGGATCCGGGAAAGCCAGGCCGGACCGATGCGGTACAGAAAGTAGCTTTGGTCCTTGCGGAGGTCGTGGGCTTGTCGAAGGCTGTATGCGTGGCCGTCCCGAACGATTCTGGCATAGTGCCCGGTGGCCACGAAGTCGGCGCCTCGCTCGTCGGCGAGTCGGTAGAGTGAGCGGATCTTCACCCGCTCGTTGCACCGCACGCAGGGATTCGGCGTCGTGCCGGCCAGGTATCCGGACAGAAAATCGTCGATGACTCCGGCCCGGAAGGTCGCCCGTGCGTCGATCACCTCGTGGGCGATGCCCAGCCGCTTGGCGACGTACTTCGCGATGCCGACCTTGCAGCAGCCCCTGTCCTGCCAGCGCTTTGAGACGGCCGCGGACTCGTCCTCGGGCTCCCAGACCTGGAGCGTCATGCCCTGGACCTCAAAGCCCTGCTCGACCAGGAGGGCGGCAGCGACCGAGCTGTCGACTCCGCCGCTCATCCCAAGGATCACTGTGGGCTGTGTCATGGTCGGAGCCCTCTCAGGCTGGCAGGTCCTGGGCCTGTACGTGGCTCGTATGCGCAGCCAAGTCGCGTAGGTTCTCAATAACTGCCGGGACGTGGTCCTCCTCCACCGGCTTGGGTGTCCCCATATCACAGATGCCCTGAAAGTGGGCGCCCTCTTCCATCGAAAAGGAAGGCGCGTGGACTTCGCCGATGAGGACGCCGGATTTGAGGAGCTGCACCTTTTCGAGCGCGGTGATGGTGCCGTTGATCTTTCCGCCGCTGATCAGCGTCCCCGCGGTGATGATCCCCTTGAGGACCGCGTGCTCTCCCACCATGAGGGTACCCTTCGTGTGAATCTCGCCTTCGAGGCGTCCATCGATCCGGACCGTGCCATCGAAGCTCACCACGCCCTTGAAATTCACGCCCCTTCCGAGAAAGGTGAAGTTCTCCTCGTCCTCAGGGCCTTCTTTCTTGTATCCGTTGCCAAACATGTGTTCCTCCTCCAGCGTGGGTCTCTCATGCCAGGTGTTCGAAATGCCTCCTCCTTTCGAGCCGGCTTCGAGTCTCGTTGCCCGGAACCGATGGGCTCCCGCTCTCCTCTGGGCTTAAACTAAAAACAATAAAGACCTTATGGCTATATTGCAAGAAAATCCTTTTATGCCAAGGGGAGAAGTCGCGGGGGGCGCTATTCCAAGATCGCTTCCAACAGACGATCGAGTTCAGCGGATGTGAAGTAGTGTATCACGATCTTTCCTCCTCTGCGGCTCTTCACGATGGAGACCCGAGTCCCCAGCCGCTTTTGAAGACGGTCTTCGAGGTCCGGGTAGGGTTTCTGCCGACGTGTACCCGCTTGGACCTTGCTGACCCGTGATTCACCGGCCGCCGCCTTCTCGGCTTGGCGAACCGAAAGTTGACCCTCCACGATGCGGCGGGCCAGCTTGATCTGCGCCTCCGGCCGAGGTACCCCCAATATCACCTTCGCATGGCCGGTCGAGATCTCGCCTGATTCAACTAACATCTTTATTTCATTAGGTAAATTTACCAGCCTGACGATGTTCGCGATCGAGGAGCGGTCTTTCCCGAGACGTTGCGCGACGGTGTCTTGGGTGAAGGCGAATTCGTTGATCAGGCGGTGGTAGGCGCGGGCAGCTTCCATTGGGTTGAGGTCCTTGCGCTGGAGGTTTTCCACCAGCGCAAGCTCCATGGACTGCTCATCGCTAGAATTTCGTATGATGGCGGGGATCCTCTGCAGGCCGGCCAGTTTCGCGGCTCGCAGGCGGCGCTCGCCCGCAATCGTTTCAAAGAAGCCATCGCCTTTTCGGCGAACGAGAATGGGCTGGAGCACGCCGTTCTGCTTGACGGATTCTGCCAGTTCCGCCAACTCCCAGTCCGCAAACTCTCGTCGCGGCTGATAGCGGTTCGGCATGATCTGATCGAGTGGAAGTTCCTGGATCTCTCCAGTGGGAGAGGTGTGCAGCGGCCTCCTCTCAGGAAGCAGAGCCTCCAGCCCTTTACCGAGCGCTTTTTTCTCCATGGTTGAGAAACTCCTTTGCCAATTCGATGTAGGCCTGCGATCCTGCCGATGCGGCATTGTAGAGCAGCACGGGGCGTCCGTAGCTGGGCGCCTCAGCGAGGGTGACGTTTCTGGGAATGGAGGTCTCAAAGACCTTCGCTTTAAAATGTCCTCTGATTTCCTCCGCAACCTGGCGGGAGAGAGTATTCCGTGAGTCATACATGGTGAGCAGGATGCCCTCCAGTTCCAAGGCGGGGTTGAAGGATTCCTGCACACGCCGGACGTTGGCCAGCAGCCGACCTAGACCTTCCATCGCATAGTACTCGCATTGGACGGGGACCAGGACAGACGAGGCGGCGACCAGCGCATTGATCGTCAACAGACCGAGCGCCGGGGGGCAATCGAGGATCAGATACTGGTAGTGCTCTTGGATCTCCTGCAAGACGCTTTTCAGGATTGTTTCGCGGCCCGGCACGGTGACGAGCTCAACCTCCGCTCCAGCGAGGTCCGCACTGGATGGTAGGACGGAAAGCCGAGGGACGGGACTGGCTTGAATCACCTCTTTGGCGGTTGCCCCTCGCGTCAGGCAATCGTAGACGGTTCGTCCGACCCTGTGCGGATCAAGACCCAACCCGCTCGTCGCGTTGGCCTGCGGATCAACATCCACCAACAACACGGAGTGATCGGCCATGGCGAGCGAGGCCGATAGATTCACGGAAGTTGTTGTTTTTCCAACACCTCCCTTCTGATTCGCCACAGCGATAATTCTACCCACGATCATTCCTCTGCGAACAACTCGAATCCCTAAGGATCACCCTGTTCCACGTGGAACAGGCAGTCAGGTCAGTGTGCTGAGATTGGAAAAGCTGGTTCCAGGACCGTCAGAACTCTGTGCCCATACCCGCGGGGCAGCTCATATCCGATTTCTTTCATTTTTCTCAGGCCGTTCAGGTCCATCTTGTTCTCCAGCGGTTTTGAGCGACACAGGATCACCTTGCCTTGCTTGGTGAGGAGAGGAGGGATAAGACGAAGAAGCGTTCCGACGCCAAGAGCTCGCGTCACGATCAAGGTGAACCGCCCTTGGTAGTCAGGTTCTTTCACGATGTCCTGGATTCTCTTTGGAAGGACCGTCGCTCGTTTCAGGTCGAGGGTGCCGATCAGGTGCCGGAGAAACGCGGTCTTTTTCTGGCTGGGTTCAAGAAGAATCACATCCATCTCTGGGTACAGGATCTTTAAGGGAAGGCCGGGAAATCCGGCTCCGGTCCCGATGTCGAGCATGGCATGAGGAGGCGGCACCATGATCGCCTGGCTGCAGGCGAGTGAATCGACGAAATGTTTAATGGCAATCTGGTCCGGGTGGGTGATCGCGGTGAGGTTGATCTTGTTATTCCATGCGATCAATTCTTCAGCATACACGGTCAGTTCGGAAATTTGACGGGCAGAGAGCCCAATCCCGAATTCTGCAGCCCCCTCGAGTAAGACCTTCCCCCATCGTCCTTCCTGGTGCACGGAGGACATCTACGACAAACGGTCACCCGCGTCAAGCGCTTTTTTCATGAAGGGAGGTGTCGGCCGTAAGGCAGGATGCTGGGACATGGGTTCCGCCCCGCGTCACCGGGAGCCAGTGACATTTCACTGCATGGTCGAACGTGACGCAAGGTCATGCGCATGGGCTTGCCGCCTGTCGCGTTCCAACGCCACGAGCAGAAGGGAAACCGCTGCTGGTGTGACGCCTGAAATTCGAGACGCTTGACCGATGGACGCCGGCCGCACTCGCTTGAGTTTCTCGAGCACCTCACGGGAAAACCCAATGACCCGGTCGTAGTTAAACGCGACAGGAATCTGGCGCCCTTCCAGCTTTTTGAACCGAGCCACTTGTTGCAGTTGTCGTCTGATGTAACCGTCATATTTCACTGAAATTTCAATACACTCGATAATTTCTCCATCTGCAATGCCGGGTTCGCCCATGATGGTACAGAGCTTCTCGTAGCGTACTTCCGGGCGCTTCAACAATTGAGCAAGGGTCAGGTCGGGCGTCACCCCTTCCAATCGCATCGATGCGAACTCATCTCGCACTGCGTCGGTCCAGATGAGTCGGGTCTCCCTCAGACGCGACAATTCTTTGTCAATAATGGAGCGCTTGGCTTGCGCTCGGGCATAGACGGGATCCGCGACAAGACCGAGTTTGTGCCCGATGTCCGTCAACCGGAGGTCCGCGTTGTCCTGTCGCAAGAGCAGACGGTATTCGGCCCTGGACGTGAACATCCGGTAGGGTTCACGCGCATCCTTCGTAATCAGGTCGTCAATCAGGACCCCGATGTAGGCCTGCGACCGATCCAAGATCAAGGGTGCCTCGCCCCTCAGCTTCAGCACCGCATTGATGCCCGCCATGAGCCCCTGCGCGGCCGCCTCTTCGTAACCCGAGGTGCCGTTGATCTGGCCTGCGTGGTAGAGCCCGGCGACGAGTTTTGTTTCCAGTGTGGGGTGCAGTTGGCGCGGCGGGAAATAATCATACTCCACGGCGTAGCCGGGTTTCAGCATCCTCGCGTGCTCCAAACCTACAATGGTCCGGAGAATCGCAGCCTGGACATCCACGGGGAGACTCGTGGAAATTCCGTTCGGGTAGTACTCGTTGGTGTCCAAGCCCTCGGGCTCGACGAAGATCTGGTGCCGGGGCTTGTCGGCAAAGCGGACCACCTTGTCCTCGATGGACGGACAGTAGCGGGGCCCGACTCCCTCGATGATGCCGCTGTACATCGGCGAGCGGTCCAGGTTGTCCCGAATGATCGCATGAGTCGCCGGATTGGTGTAGGTCAGATGGCAGAGCATTTGGGGAGTGGTGATCCGCTCGGTCCGACGGGAGAACGGCCGGGGCGGATCGTCACCCGGCTGAGGGATCATGACGTCGAAATTGATGGTGTCCCGATCCAGGCGAGGCGGGGTCCCGGTCTTCAGGCGACCCAATTCGAAACCCAGGTCGCGCATGCAGTCCGAGAGATGCTCGGCCGGGGCTTCACCGGCCCGTCCGGCCGGAAAGTGGCTCAACCCGATGTGGATCAAACCCTTCAGGAATGTTCCTGATGTCAAAATCACGGAGCCTGCGCCGATTTCCTCGCCGGAGTCCGTCAGAATGCCGGTCACGGCTCCCCCGCGCGTCAGCACGCGGTCGACCGTGCCACGACGAATCTCCAGGCCGGGTTGGGCCCGGAGCGTCTCCTGCATCGCGCGGCGGTACAGTTTCTTGTCGCATTGCACGCGCAGCGCGCGGACCGCCGGGCCCTTGCTGGTGTTGAGCATTCGAAACTGGATACCGGCTCGGTCGGTGTTGCGGCCCATCTCTCCGCCCAGCGCGTCGATCTCATTCACCAAATGTCCTTTGGCAATGCCGCCGACCGCCGGATTGCAGGACATCTGCGCGATCTTGTCCTCGTCCATGGTGAGCAACAAGGTCCGTGCGCCCATGCGGGCGGCCGCGAGCGCCGCTTCGCACCCCGCGTGCCCGCCGCCCACCACGATCACGTCAAAACGGATGGCCATCCCCCAACCCGCGTCCCTCTTGGCCAATTACTTTCCGATACAGAATTCACGGAAGATGCGATCGAGAATATCGTCGGTGCTGACCGCCCCGGTAATCTCGCCTAAGGCGTCGATGGCGGCGCGCAGGTCCATGGCCACAAACTCACCGGAGAGACGCGCCTCGACAGAGCCCGCGGCGCCGGTCAAGGCCTCATGGGCTCTTACCAAGGCGGCCTGATGGCGCAAGCGCGTCACCACGGCGGCCTCGCCCGGCTCGAAGTCCGGTCGCAGGACCATCGTCCGAATGCGGTCGCGCAGGTCATCCAGCCCGGCGCCGGTCTTGGCCGAGATCCAAACGACGGGACAGGCGGGGGCGGCGCGCTCGAGCAACGCCTGATCGGTCGGATCAACGCCGCGCGGCAAGTCGGTTTTGTTGACGACCACGAGGCGCCTCTTCTCCGTGTATTGGGCCAGCAGGTCTCGGTCTTCCTCGCTGAGCGGGACCGACCCGTCCACGAGGACCAGCAGGAGTTCCGCGTCGGCCATCGCCGTCCGGCTGCGTCGGACGCCCTCCTGTTCCACGGGGTCGTCCGTGGGACGGACTCCCGCGGTGTCGAGCAGGCGGACCGGGACGCCTCGGATGTTGAGGACTTCCTCCAGCACGTCGCGGGTGGTCCCCGGCACCGGCGTCACGATGGCCCGATCCGTTTTCAGCAGGGCGTTCAAGAGGCTGGACTTGCCGACGTTCGGGCGGCCGATAATCGCCGCGGTCACGCCCTCGCGAAGAATCCGGCCTTGTTGAGCGCTGTCGACGAGGCGGGCGATCTCCGCGAGGGTCTGCTGGAGGCCGGCGGTGAGTTCCTGCGGCTGGATAAACGTGATGTCTTCCTCCGTGAAGTCGATGGCCGCTTCGACATGCGCGAGCAGGCGGATGAGCGTGTCGCGCATCCCGTCGATCTCCTTCGAGAGGGTTCCCCGCAGTTGCGCCTGCGCGATCCTCAGGCTGCCGGCGGTCTTGGCGGAGATAGTGTCCAGGACCGCTTCGGCCTGGGTCAGGTCAAGCCGTCCGTTGAGGAACGCCCGCTTCGTGAACTCGCCCGGTTCAGCCAGCCTGGCCCCCCGCCGCATCACCGCCTCGCACACGGTTTGGAGCACCAGGGGACCGCCATGGCAATGAATCTCCACGACGTCCTCGGCGGTGTAGGAATGCGGTGAGCGCATGACGGCGACCAGCGCTTCGTCAACCGTGGGGCCTGCTTCTCGCGGCGCCGCCATGTCAAGAATGTCGGCCTGGTAGAGGGTGTGGCTTTTCACCGAAGCCAGCGGCCGCCCGGACCGGAGACGGAGGAGCCCCGACGCCACCTCGATGGCCTTCTCACCGCTGATCCGCACGATGCCGATCCCGCCCTCTCCAACCGGCGTGGCGATGGCGCAGATCGTATCCTCGAGTTGTCCGCTCATGGCGTGGGCACCTCACGTTTCCGCGTGCGTATCCGCCTCAGGCTTCGGCGCGACCTTCTCCTTCTTCCGTTTGCTGGCCTGCTTTTCCCCGTCGGCCGCTCCAGCGTCCAGGGCCGGCTCCAACGCGAGCGAGAAGGTGGGTTTCTTGAAGAGATACCGGTCCGTCATGAATTGTTGGGCGATGGTCAGGACATTGTTCGTGAGCCAGTAGAGCACCAGACCAGCCGGGAAGCTGAGAAACAGAAGGGTCAGCATGGCCGGCAACAGCAGCATGACCTTGGCCTGAACGGGGTCCATGGTCGTGGGCATGATCTTCTGCTGGAGCACCATCGTGGCACCCATGATCACCGGCAGAACGTAGTACGGGTCCTGGACGGAAAGATCGGTAATCCAGAGCAGGAAGGGCGCCTGGCGAAGGTCGATGGTCATGTAGAGGATGTTGAAGAGCGCCACGAAGACCGGCATCTGCAACAGCATCGGCAGGCATCCCCCCACAGGGTTCACCTTGTGGTCGCGATAGAGTTTGATCAATTCCCGGTTGAGGCGCTCGCGGTCATCCTTGTACTTGGCCTGGAGGGCGACGACCTTCGGTTGAATGACCTGCATGTCCTTCATCGACTTGTAGCTCTTGTACTGCAAGGGGACGAACAGGAGTTTGACGCCGACGGTCAATAAGATGATGGCCAATCCGTAGTTATAGGTATAGTCGTAGAGGAAGCGAAGGACGTAAAAGAGCGGCTTGGCGACCGCCTTGACGATCTCCCAGCTCCCGTAAATAAACCAGCCGAAATCGATTGTATCCTCCAGGCCGACGCTCAAGGATTTCAGCGTATCGAACTCCTTGGGACCGGCGTACATCTGTGCCGAGAGGTCCGCGGTCCCGGCGGGTGGCGCGAACCGCACGCCGGCGGAGACGAGCTTCTCCCCTTCCTTCTTGATCACGGCGGCGGCGGCGCCGGTGGGGATCAGGACGCTCAGGAAATATTTATCCTGGAGGGCGACCCACCGAACGGCTCCCTTCCGTTCCAGTTCGGTGTCGGGCGTGTCTTT
>JAHFEU010000158.1 GCA_023248295.1 Nitrospirota bacterium
CCGAACCAGCCGCCGATCGCGGATGCCGGCCCAAACCGGACCGTGAAGGCCGGCACGAAGATCAAGCTGAGCGGCCTCAAGAGCCGGGACCCGGAAGGCGAAGCCCTCTTCTATGCGTGGAGCCAGGTGCGCGGGAGCAAGGTGCCGCTGCTGGACGTGAACATGCCCGAGGCCTCGTTTCTCGCGCCGCAGATGTCCGAGAAGCGGCTCTATCGGTTCAAGCTGCGCGTGACGGATAAGAAGGGCGCCGATAGCCTGCCGACGTTTGTGGATGTGTACGTTGAGCCGTAACAGCGCATCCAAGAACGGGAGTGCGTGGCCGGGGTCCCTCCTTTGCTCGCGCGTCGCGCACTCAGGACTTAATTATTCCGGGCCTAGGAGGATAGAGTGCTCGCCGGACGCGCGCAGTTAGAGGCACCCCCGCCACGCACTCTGAGAGGGGAAGCCGAGAGGATCTGTTCCGGGTAGCCTTAGATGGGGGAAAATCGGAACATTCTACATTTTCAAGAGATTGATCCCGCACAGGCCCGTAAGTTTTCCGGCCGCCGACAGGTCCTTCCGATGCCCTTTGAGTTCCGCTCCATAGCATGACTCACCCTATGCTTCGAGACGATTGAGCCAGTATTCTGGATCGCGTTTGAGATGCGCAACGGCGATGATGCGGATATCGTCGGCGAGCTCGATAAACAGCACCGCATACGGAAACTTGGAGAGCAACACCCGCCGCACGGCCACATCGGGAGGAAGATTGCGCAAACGGGGGAATGACGACGGGCGGCTTTGAGCGGACTTCAGCGCACGGGCGACTTCTTCAAGAAACCACTCTGCGAGTTCGGGCCGCTGAGCAGCGTACCACGCAGCGGCCTCCGCCAATTCCTCGACAGACTCCGGCGAAAAGTGAAGCGGCTTCACCGACGAGGGAGGCGATCTGTCACGCGTTTGAGAGTTTCATCCCAGGTGAGACCGGGAGCCCCGGCCAGAGCGGCACAAGCCCGCCGTTCGACCTCAGCTAGCCATTCTTTCTCGGTACGCTGCCGGCCGGGAACGTGGGGCTCCAAGCTCTCCAGTAGTTCCGCGGCTAATGAGGCCCGTTCCGACTCAGAAAGCCGGAGCGCATCCTTCAGAAGTTTTTGAGTGGTCGGAGACATAATTGAAATTCTCTCACGCCAGCCTGGCACGACTTTCTCGAAAGACCTTCAGCGCGATTCACTCTATGCCAGACCCACTAAATTTGCAACCTGCGAGGTTACCGTTTGCCGAGCGTTTCCAAGGCGGGACGGTAGCGCTTGATGAAAGCCGCGACCTGCTTCGCAAACGACTGCTTGATCTTGCTCTCCACATCAGCCGTGTGAAGGGCGGAAGCACGCTTCCGCTTCTGGATGGATGCCGACTTACCGGCTCTCACCATATTGTTCTTCATAGCTGGTTAAGATAACGGAGTCCTGATGGGAAGACAATGGCCTGGGATAGTCTCAGCTTAGCCCAGACATGCGCCTCGTTAGATGGCCATTTCGAGCAGCCTGACGTCTTAAAAGGTTCCAGGCACTGTTCTCCTCCACAGCGCGCTTCATGCTGAATTTGACGTAAATACACTTTATATTTACAATGGCTGCGTGAGGTTTGAGTGGGACGAAGCCAAGCGCGCTGCCAACCTCACCAAACATGGAATCGATTTCGTGGACGCAGAGGAGGCCTTCTCCGGGCCCATGCTCATTGGACCCGATACCAGAGAGGAGTACGGTGAAGAAAGGAGAATAGGATTCGGATTCATTCAGGGACGGCTCATTGCCGTCGTGTTCACCGAACGCAAGGCCGGCACGATACGGATCATCTCCGCACGAAAGGCGAACCAACGTGAAAAAAAGAACTTCCACGAAACGCTCGCGCACGAACTGGGCAAGAATTGACGCGATGCGGGAGAGCGAGATCGACTTCTCAGACATCCCGGAGCAGGGCAAGGCGTTTTTCAAGCAAGCGGTGCTCCGGCTCCCGCAACCAAAGGCGACCGTGACCATCCGGCTCGATCGCCAGGTCCTGGCGTGGTTTAAAGCCCAAGGACGCGGGTACCAAACGCGAATCAACTCGTTGTTACGGGCCTATATGGAGGCCCACAAGGCTTAGGATCATCTACCCAGCGCTCCCTGCCGCTGCGCGCTTCGGGAAGGGGCGCGTCCCCATGTAGGGGCCTGTCCAGTGGCCACGGTTCAGGTCTCGCTCAGCCTCCCAGGCCCGTAGGTCAGGCGGGCTTTCCTCAGTTCTTCGATGTGCCGGCGGAGGTCGGAACCATATTGCGAGCGGAGGACGGCTGCCTGATATGGCGCGATCTCTTTCGCAACCCTGTCAACTTCTCGTTTGAGCGAAGCAACCAACGCCCAGCCTGTAACCGTGAGCCAGCCGAGTTTACGCGCAGACTCCAGGTCCTTGAGCGAATAGCGTACCGACGCGACTTCCTCCAGACAACGGAATCGGGCGCGGAGGGCTTGCGCGGGCGTGAGAGTCGCACGGCCTGAGGCAACCCAGGAGGACAGCCTCTCAAACAAGATGGCGCCCATCGTGAAGGTGAAGGTCGCGTGCAGAATGCCGCGCAGCGGGCGGAGGCTGTGCCGCCATGGGGAATAGAACATCTCTTGGTTGTGGTGATGGCGGTGCATGACGTACTTCCGCAGCAGCAGGTTCAAGTGATGGTGGCTGTTCTCGTGGATCAGGTCATCAATCAGATCGAGGTCGTCACGGTCGAAACAGTTGATGAACGACAAGCCGGGCCGGTGGCGGTAGCTGAAGCTCACCACCCCCTTTGCCTTGAGCGGGATGATTCGGGAGGTCAGGCAGCCCAACAGTTGCGCGCCATCCGGCCAAGCTTGCTCGATCACAGCCAGCGCGCGATGAACCCGATCCGCCACGCCGGGTGGTGCAGCCGCCACGCGCGAGGGTGTCCGGTCCCTGCCATAGATGAGAGCAGGCCCTAGCGTAAGGCCAGCGGGCCAACGTGGTCCTGGACGTCTGAGCCATTCCGGAGGCACCACACGGCCACGTGTCAATTGCACCTGCGCACCGTCCAACCCAATCGCAATGCAACCGGGCATTTCGGCTCGCTCGAAATTGGGGCCAACATCGAGAGGGGCAACGCGCTTTCGCTTTGCGTTGGCACGCCAGGAAGGCGGGAGGCCCGGCACAAGGAAAAGCGATTCCTGCGTGATGCTCCGGCCTACACGGGCGCAGAGGGCCGACAGACGAGCGGGCAACTTCGCCGGATCCGGCCGCCGGTGCGGGAACAGGTCGTCGAGATACGTGTTCTCGTAGAACTGCTGCTCGCACTCCGCCAGGAAAGCCTCGGCAAACTCCTGCCGGTTCCGCCCGCGCCGCAGCTGTTCGCGGACATCGAGAAAATAGACGAGATCGTTCAGCTCCTCAATCCATCCGACCACCTTCCAGTTTGAATACTCCTCCAGCTTGAGTGAGTTGCCCACGGAACGAAAATGGTCCACCGGCAACCGTAACGCTGCAGCCGGACGCTGATAATGCGCACGCAGATCGTCACACAGATCGAACAGGAGGCCTCGCATGGACGCGCGGAACTCCCGCACCAGCGATGACACAAAGGCGGAATCAAAGAGTGTCATCTGTGGTAGCATGCCGCAATCCTGCAAGGCCGAAGCGGTCGCGTCATGAAACGATGGGCTCTCCTGCCGTTTGTGCTAGGCACTCTTGGCATGCCGAGTCTGACCTCGGCGGAGAAGCCCTGCGACGACTATCCCCAGCACAAGCAGAAACGGTGCGAAACACTCTGGAAGCAAATCAACGCGGACGCGGCGGCCGAGATGGCTCAATTCGGGAGGACTCAACTGAAGCGCCGGGAGGAAGGCACGATCTCGAAAGAGCAACATCTGCGAGAGAATATGGCATTCATCAAACAGTCGGCTGACAAGCGACTCAGGCTCCTATCCAAGTTGATGAGCAAAGAATAACGGAAATTTCGACACGGTCCGAACGGTCTTCACTGGACAGTTCAGAGCGTCTGGGGTTTGGACTCCGGAATCTGTTTTCCCGCGGAGTCCAGCAGGTCTCTGCCGACCAGGATCGGCGCCTTGAAGTGGATCGCCAGCGCGATCGCGTCGGACGACCGACTGTCAAACACCTTCGAGGTGTCCTTCATGGCAACCGTGAGATCTCCGTAAAAGACCCCGTCCTTGAGCGTGATCACCGTCTGCGTGACCCTGCCGCCGAACGTTTCCAGGATTGTATGCATCAGATCGTGGGAGAGGGGCCGTCGCAATTTTTGGCCGGTCAGCGCTCCCTGGATCGAGCCGGCCACCGTCGGATCCACGAAGATCGGGAGCACCCGATCCTCCGCTTTCAGCAGAACGACGGGGCCGTGGTCCGAGAGGCGCACCTCGACATTCTTGATCTCCACTTGACCCACCTGGGCCGTGGCGATGGATCCGGCTAAGCCCGCACAGAGGCCCACGACTGCGCACAGCGAGAGCAACCTGCGGAGATGCTTCATGGTTCCCTCCTTAACCCCGGATGATTCATGAACGCTTCTGCTGCAATCGCCCATTCGCTGCTGCGACTAGCCTGCCCGCGCTCTGGATAGCGGGCATGCGGGCGGGCTCGCCACTCAGTCCCTCAACGTACTGGTTCCAGTACGCCTCGGTCCCTCGCGGCTCCGCTTGCCCGTCTCGCGACGCGACTGTGCGATTTCGCCACGAACCGTCATGAACAATCCGGGGTTGACGATTCTCTCTCAGGTTCACGTGCACCCGTGACTAGGCCGTGAAGAAAGGATTGTATGCCCGCTCATAGCCGATCTGGGTCTCCGGCCCGTGCCCGGTGATCACCCGCGTCGCCTCATCCAAGGTGTAGAGCCGTTCCCGAATCGAACGTTCGATCGCGCCGTAGTCGCCTCCCCAGAGATCCGTCCTGCCGATCCCTCCCCGGAACAAGGTGTCTCCCGACAGCAGGAGCTGCTCCTTCGGAAAGTAAAAGCTCAACGACCCGGGCGTGTGCCCCGGCGTATGCAAGGCGACTCCCTCGATCCCACCCAGGATAATCTTCTCGTCGTCCTGCAGCCAGTAATCCGGCGGAGGAACCGGCACGTACGGGACGCCGAACATGCGGCACTGGACCTCCAGGAGATCCCAGAGCTCGCGATCGGCCTGGTGCAGACACAAGCTCGCGCCGGTCGCCTGTTTCATTTCACCGGAAGCCAGGAAGTGATCAAAGTGGGCATGGGTGTGCAGGACGCTGACGACGGTCAGCCCCAGCGCCCGAACCTCCTGCAGGATCCGCTCATGCGCGCCGCCGGGGTCCACGACGATCGCCCGCTTGGTGATCGGGTCGCCGAGAATCGAACAGTTGCAGCTGAGCGGAGGGACTGGGAAGGTCTTGCGAATCATAGCAAGTCCATCCTATCGCTC
>JAHFEU010000051.1:0-11132 GCA_023248295.1 Nitrospirota bacterium
CCGCCAAGCGCCGGGCGGCCCTCGTCCTCAGCATCCTGAAGGGCGAGACCTCCGTGGCGGAGGCCGCCCGGAAGCACGGTCTGACCGTGGCCGAGGTCGAGGACTGGCAGGAGCGGGTGCTGCTCGCTGCCGAGAACGCCCGGCGCAGCCGGCCCAAGGACGAGGAGGCCCTCAAGGAGGAACACATCAAAAAGCTCACGCAGAAGATTGGGGAGCTGGTGCTCGACAACGACATTTTACGGGAGGCGTTGAAGCCGTACCCTTTAGCCCGGGGGACATCCGACGAGTGAGGCAGGCCCGGTCGGACGTCTCGGAGCGGCGGGCCTGTCACGTGTTGCAGGTGGCGCGGGCGGCCCTGCATCGGGCGGGGACCCGGCGGCCGCGTGCCCCGGGGATCGCGGACCCGCTGGCCAGCCGGATCCATGAACTCCTCCAGCGGCATCCGACGTATGGCTATCGGCGCCTCTGGGCACTGCTGCGGTATCAGGACGGGGTGGTGGTGAATCGCAACGCCGTCTATCGGGTCTTGAAACTGAAGCGCTGGCTGGTGCATCAGCGGCCCTGCACCCCGCGGCCCCGCGCCCGGGGCTGGGTCAGCCGAGCGAGCCGCAGCCATGAAGGCTGGGCCATGGACGTGACGCATATTCCCTGCGGCCAGGATGGCTGGGCGCACTTGGCCGCCGTGATCGATTGTCATGATCGGGAACTCATCGGCTATGAGTTCGCCGTGCGCGGGCGGGCGAAGGAGGCCGAGCGGGCGCTGGAAGCCGCGTGTCTGGGGCGGTTCGGGACCCTCCGGCCCGCCGGGCCGACGCCCCAGGTCCGGAGCGATAATGGCCTGATCTTTCAGAGCCGCCGCTTTCGCGCGGCGTGTCGCGACGATCGGTTGCAGCAGGAGTTCATCACCCCGTCTACGCCGGAGCAGAACGGGCTGATTGAGCGGTTCTTTCGCAGCCTCAAAGAAGAATGCGTCTGGCCGCATCAGTTCCAGACCTTCACCGAAGCCCGTGGCATCATTCGAGACTGGCTGGCCTGGTACAACGAGGGCCGCCCGTACCAAACCCTGGGGTACCGGAGCCCTCGACAATACCGGGCCCAGCAGCTCGCTGAGGTGGGCTCATGCATCGCCTGGGCGCCACCCTCAGAACACCAACGCACGCCATTCCCCTCGGAACGACGATCGGCGCGACGTCCGACCCGAAGCTTGGGCTCGCTCGGGCTGAAATACACATCACGGGTGGCTTGATTTCAAGGGAGCACTACATCGGCCCCATCGGGCTCTTCATGGGAAGACTCAAGCTGAAAACCTGTGCGAGCTCAGAATCGCACAGCCCACCGCTGTAGGGAACAGCTCGACTATCACACCCTACCTTCAAAATCTTTTTTTCCAAACCAAGTTGTATGAGCACGACGACAAAGACATTGCAGTTGAAGCTTGCATGGAAGCCAACTTTGTTTTCAGCTTATTCAAATTGCTTCTGAATGATAAGAACCTTTTCGAGTGTATTCACCGAATAACGAACTGTGGCCCGATCGGCTATTTTAATCCACGTGTTTACCGTTTCAATCCTGAGGCGAAACATTTTGATTCCTGGAATTCCGCCATGAACGGTCACCGCCTCATCGCCATGAGCATTAATTTATCGCAACAGTCGTATCAAGGCGGCGTCCTCCAAATCCGTGATGCCAACTCGGGTCAAATGATTGCCGAAATGCCCAACATCGTTCCCGGTGATGCCATTGTCTTTCGACTTTCTGATGATCTCGATCATCAAGTCACATCTGTTGAAGGACAATTTCCAACAATTGCTTGCGCCGGATGGTTCGAAAAGAATCTCAATTCTTTAAAACTTCTTAAGCGCGAGAAGATGCAGAGCCTTTAAGAATTCAGTCCTTCTTGATTTCGACCCTTCGCCAAATCCTGAAGGATTTGGTCTCCAATGATTTTGCCAAGATCCGCATTGGCCTGTTTTGAGATATGGCAACAATTATCGGTGTAGACTTGTTCCGCGTGATTTTGAAAGACGAGCGTGTAATCGTGAAAGAAAACGCCTCGCTTCGTAAGTTCTTTGCCCGCTTCAATCAAATAAGGATAACCTTTTTCCACCGGCTCCCGGTAAGGCTGATCTTTGGAATAGGCAAATTTAAGTTCTTGAGGGCTCAATGTTTTAGAACCTTTCACATATTGATTTGGCTGCAAGAAATGAAAATACTTGATGCCGTTGGCTTTGCTCAGTTGGTCTAGAGTTAGCGAGCTTCGCATCCAAACGGAAGCCAGGTCGGAAAACAGTTCCGATTCATTTTTGTATTCTTTCTGAGGACCGGTGACAGCGTAGCTCCCTTTTTCAATTTTCAATTTCAGTAATTGTTCATGATTATGATAAAAGATCCTTTCAGTAACAAGTTCGCTTAATCTTCCAATCAGAGTCATGGCGTAACTCTTATTGAAGGGAGGAGTGGAAAACCAAATCCCGATTTGCCGATGAAAAGACCCCCAAAACATACTTTGAAGCGCACGCAATTTCATTTGCCAACTGGGCAACGAGCTGTCGAGATAAAACCAGTGTCGCGGATAATAGAGGGAAACATTTTTAGGCGCATTTTCAGCAACCGATAAGGCCAGACTGTTAAAGCCATCGATATTAACGAGCATGTCAAATTCTGATCCGAGGGAAAGCAGGTAAGTTAAAGTCATCAACTGCTGAGGTTGTTTGTAGCCAGGTAAAGCGAGATTTAACACGACAAAGGTTTTGCCAGCAAAAAGAGGATTGCGTTTCATTTCTTTGAGTAATGTTTCTGTCCCAAACTTTGCAAAGTGATTGGCAAAAGAGCCTCCTAAGATGCCAATAATAATTTTGTCCGCCGCGCGCTTTTGAATGGGATCTTTTGTGTCCTCGAATCCATAGTTCGAAACAGGAAAGCTCTCATCTATTCCGGGCGTGGTCGCATGATTGGCTACAAAGCCCAAATAAGGGTGGAGTACGTCGTCGGGAGAATCATCCGTAGGTGCGGTATTGGCTTTGAATCCGTCTTGGGTTCGAGAACGCGGGAAATGCGAGTCGTGAATGGTTAAAACGATATAAGATCCGTATTCGCAAAGAAATCCAATGAAGAAAATACAAAGGATCCAATGGATTGTTGTTTTTGCTGCGGTTTGGAATGCCGATTTCAGAGATGTGTGTTGCTGTTTCATCATGTTTGTGGCTTCTTAAATAGAGGGCCTATTCAATTTATGTTTCGTTCGCTTCGCTCTAAAACTTTAAGACCTTAATCCAAAACGGCTGAGGTTTTCGTTTGTTTCAAATGAACTGAGTTGAAGATCTTACGAGTTCTTTTGCGATCATGCCCAGGGAGAGCTCATCCCCAACGAGGTCAATGAGCTGGGCCGGCTCGGTTAGCAACAGGTACAAAAGGCGGGAGCCGACGAAGAGCAACAGCAGCCAGACGAGAGGCGGGAGCCTGCGTAGGTCCCTGATCGGAAGGAGATCAACCTCCCATCGGTGCGAGCTCATAGGTACAGTGTGCCACTGTGAGCCCTTCCTGGCAATTACTTTGCTACGATCTGCACTCGGGGATGTCCAGATGTACGCTGCGCGTTCCCTTACAAAAGGCTGGCTAAGATGTGTGTCGCCTCGGCGGCGCCGGTGGGAATGGGCGGGGCGTCCGCCGGCTTGGACGCGCTCCGAGCGGCATCGAGGGCCTGTTGCCAGCGGCCCGCGGTGAACTCATCGAGCGACAATTCCGCGGCGCGCCCGTAGCGGTGGGCATACTCCACCAGGGAGGCCTCGTCGGCGAAATTGTATCGGCGAACGTACACGACCGGGATGGAGTGGGTGACCGCCTCGACGATGGTGCTGTATCCTGGTTTGGTGACGATAATGTCGGCGGAGGCCATGAGCGAGCCGAAGGGGAGCGGGACCGAGGCTGTCGAGCGAATGCGGCGGTGCCCACCGGGCACCGGCCCGCTGATGACGAAGCGATAACCTCTTAAGCGCTCCAGTTGCCTGAACGGTAAGGAATCGAGCGTAATGCCGCCGAAGCCAACCAGCACGACCGCTTCGCCCGCCTCGGCTCCCACGGCCTGTCTGAGGCCCGATCGGTCCGGTACGAGTGGCTGGGCAATGGGCCCGATATCCACAATCTTTTTGAAGGCGTTCATCTGGAGTCCCGGCGCCGGCCGGAGCATCAGGTCCGCCATGCCATAGGATCGCCTCATCTGCTGGATCAACCTCCTCTCGTCAGTCTGTCCCTGTTGCCGTCCTGGTCCCGTATGTCCGAGAAACAATTCGAGGACCAGGTCCCAGGACAAATTGCAGAGCCCGACGGTCGGTACCTGCGCTCGCGCGCCCGCCTCGATCGCAAGATAGGAAATATCTGAGACAAGCAGGTTCGGCGCCCTGGCCCGGATGGCACGCACCTCGTCGTTTACCCTCGAGTCCCAATGCGCATGAAAGCGCAGGTGCTTGGCCCAGGTCGCGGCAACATCGATCTCCAGCGGCCCTCGCTGCACGCAGCCGACATCCTGCTCGACTGGGCTGATCTCCCACGGGATGCTCAACCGGCCCTCAAAGAACCAGGACGGAACTGCCGTCCGCAGGACAGCCTTGATGTCTTGGACCCGGCGGCCCAACGCGTTCAGGACCGGCACCACCTGGGCCGCATGGCCCAACCCATGGCCGGAGATGGAACACCAGATCAATAGCATCGATGACGGCGTGAGGCGTGAAGCGTTAGGGGTGAGGTCTGAACCACGTCCGCGAGAGAGACTCCGAGAGCTGACGAAGAGTCGTTACGACATCTGGTACATCTGATCGGGCGATTCATGGGTGTGTCGTCATGATAGCTCGCCTCACGCTTTACGCCTCACGGATCAGTCACCCGATCCTTCGGGCTCGGTCGGCGCGATGTTGTAGTGCAGCTCCAAGTCGGACTCGTCGATCAACACGTTTGCCGTCTCGTTCCCCAGACTCGATTTGACTTCGTTGATGACGAGGTCGATTGCCATACCGGCATGGTCCCCGAACTGATCAATGGCCGACTGGATTCGTCGCCTGGCCTCTTCTGTCGTCACTGGATCTTCCTCGCCACTTTGTGCGCCGGTGAGAGATACCACAGATGATTGCACGCCGGCAAGGTGGTCTGAGGTATTCAGTTTCCCATGCCGCCCTTCCCGCCGACAACGGCCGGTCCGGAATTCCACTGACGAACATCGCTTGTCTCTCTCACCGAGAGCATGGTATTCTGCCGTCCGCCTGACCCTCAACCTGAGGCCGTTCCGTGAAGTTGCCGCGCTGATCGAACGCGGAGGGCCCTCCATGATTATTAAACATTACTCCCAAGTGAAGCCCGGCACGTACGCCGGCACCCCGGAAGGGGTGCAGGTTCGGGAGATGATTACGGGCCTTGATGGAGCGCCGAACTTCTCCCTGCGGGTGTTCGATGTCCAGCCGGGGGTGAGCACCCCGTTTCACTCCCACGAGCACGAGCATGAGGTGTTCATCCTGGAGGGGAGTGGCACAGTCCGAACGGATGGAAGTGAGACCCCCTTCAAGGCAGGAGACTCGGTCTTCATCGCTCCATACGAGAAGCATTGCTTCGTGGCCGAAGGGACCGCTCAAGTGCGGTTCATCTGCGTGGTTCCGTCCAAGAAGCAATGCAATCTATAAGCAGACCACGCCTCAGTCCGCCGCAGGACGCGTATCCAACCGGCGTTCCTATCCGAGGCGTGACGGTATCTCCTTGACGGTTTGCTTTTCCCACGACGTGGCGGTTAGACTTTGCGGCAAGGAGGAGGCATGCGCGCGGAGATGCGACCGGATCGAGGGCAAGCCGTTGGTGTGGAGCCGCCCGATCCTCTCTCCCAAGTCATTCGGTATCACCAAGAGACGAAGCATCACTTTTTTCGGTATGCGCGCGCGCTGGGGTACCTGGACTGGGCGAACCAACCGGACCCGTTTCGACGGTATGCGGGAGCGCGGCTGATCCCGTTGCCGATCTTGAGGCCCGACGAAGAGCCTCTCTCTCCGCCCTACGACCATCTATACCGCGCAGGGACAATCGCATCGGCGGCGATCACCATGCGCACGCTCTCGCGGTTCTTCGAATATGCGTTGGCCCTGTCGGCCTGGAAGCAGGCCGGCGATGTGCGCTGGGCGCTGCGAAGCAATCCGTCAAGCGGCAATCTTCATCCCACCGAGGGCTACCTGCTGATCGAGGGCCTGCCCGGCATCGCGTCGACGCCCGGACTCTACCACTATGCCCCGAAAGAACATGGGCTTGAACGGCGGGCGGATTGCTCACAGGACACCTACAACCGACTGATGAAGGATTTTCCCCCGCATGCCTTTCTGGTCGGGCTCGCGTCGGTGCACTGGCGGGAAGCCTGGAAATACGGTGAGCGAGCCTTCCGCTATTGCCAGCATGACGCCGGGCATGCGATCGGCACGGTCCGCATCGCGGCCGCGACTCTGGGATGGAACATGATGCTCTTGGGCGGACTGGCGGACGACACCATCGCACAGCTCCTGGGTCTGGACCGGGCCGAAGATTTCGATGGAGCCGAACGCGAACATCCTGATTGTGTGGCGGTCGTGTGGCCCGGGGACTGTCGCCCTTCTGCTAGGCGACTGTCCTCCTTAGGCGGACAGGGACAGGCACCCGCCGAAGCTCAATCGAGCGAAGGCGGGAGCCAGTCCCCTGTCCCGCTCTTTCTGGACCAAGCCTCAGTGGCGGAATTGGCGACGCAGCCGTGGTACGGCAAGGCGAACCGGCTCACCCCCGACGACCCCGTGTGCTGGGAGATCATCGACGCGGTCGCCGCTGCGTCATGGAAGGCGAGTACCGACCGCCTGTACGTTGACTATACGCCAACCTCCTTTGCTCCGACCCGTAACGCGTCACGCGTCACGCGTGACAGGCTGCAACTCACCGCCGGCCAGGTGATCCGTCAGCGGCGAAGCGCGCTGGCTTTTGACGGGAAGACATCGATCTCCGTGGGAAGTTTCTACACCATGCTCGGCCGCGTGATGCCCGGTGTCGAACGTGACGTGAGCGGCCGCACCATGCCCTGGGACGCGATTCCGTGGGCCCCGACTATCCATTTAGCGTTGTTCGTGCATCGTGTGGACGGCCTGCCTCCCGGCCTCTATATGCTGGTCCGGGACCCTGCCATATTGTCCACGCTCCGCCAAGCCACCCATAGCCATTTTGCATGGAGGTCGTCACCGGGATGCCCGGATGCTCTTCCTCTTTTTCTCCTTCAAGAGGGGGATATCCGCCAATTGGCTGCCCAGGTGAGTTGTCACCAGGACATTGCCGGCGACAGCGCGTTCTCCTTGGGCATGATTGCTGAATTGGAGGGTGCCTTACATCGGCATGGGCCGTGGTTCTACCGCCGGCTGTTCTGGGAGACGGGACTTATCGGCCAAGTGCTTTACCTCGAAGCCGAAGCGGCTGGGGTGCGCGCCACCGGGATCGGCTGCTTTTTTGATGACCCGGTCCACCAGGTGCTCGGCCTCAACAATACCGCGTTTCAGTCGCTGTATCATTTTACAACCGGCGGGCATGTGGACGATCCGCGCCTGACCACGTTGCCGCCCTATGGGCACCACTAGAGGACGGGCTGGCGGCAGGCAACTGCCAGCCCCATGATACACTGTGGGTGTTAGCCATGAAGAAGCAAGCGGTCGGCCTCCTCATTCTTCTCGGATTGGTGGGGTGCTCGGGCCCTAGGCCGATTCTCTATCCCAACGCTCACTTCGAGGCAGTGGGATCAGACACGGTGCAACGCGACATCGCCGAATGTCGGAACATGGCCGAAGCGGCTGGTGCAACCCCCGAGCGAGGAAAGGGTGGAAAAATCGCCGGGAGCACGGTCGCCGGAGCAGGGGTCGGCGCGGCAGGTGGCGCAGTCGGCGGGGCCGTGGTCGGAGCGGCCGGAAGCGGGTCTGCGATTGGAGCCGCGAGCGGCGCGACGATGGGCCTCCTCCGCGGGCTGTTCAGCTCCCCAAGACCCAGCCAGGCCTACATACACTTCGTGGATCGCTGCCTCAAAGAACGTGGCTACGAGCCGATGGGCTGGGAGTAACCCCTTCAGAGGGAAGAGACGGATGAAAGCCAAGATGATCAGAAGGAAGAAGGCCCTATGGCCGGTAAGCCTGTTCCCCTGCCTGATCGGATTGCTCTCCACCGCACTGCCTGCCTTCGCCGACTTCTCCGCCAAGGTGATGGAAGTCGTGGACGGTGACACGATCATCCTGTGGCACAATAATCGGAAGGAGAAGGTCCAACTGAACGGGATTGCCTGTCCGGATAAAAGACAGCAATATGGCGGACAGGCGAAGCGCTTCACGTCGTTCATGATTTCAGGCCGGGATGTGACGGTGAGGGTGGTCGGTAAGGATCAGGACGGCGGGACTATCGGGGATGTCATTCTCCAGGATGGACAGGAGCTGAATAGAGAACTGGTGAAAGAGGGGTTGGCCTGGTGGGACCGGAAGCAGTCAACGAATCAGGGCCTGGGTCAATTGGAGGAGATCGCCAAGGCCGAGAGGCGAGGGTTGTGGGCGGACCCTCACCCGGTTCCGCCCTGGGAATGGAAGAAGCAGCGGCACCGGTAACCCCGCCGCCGCACGGTTAGGTGGCGCGCCCGGAGGGACTTGAACCCCCAGCCCTCAGATCCGTAGTCTGATGCTCTATCCATTGAGCTACGGGCGCATTCCGGTGTGAGTCGAGATCGTCTTGACGAGTCCTGCGGACCTGGCCCCTTATACTGGTCTTGTAACCACGGCGTCAAGCCAACCGCGTCTCGCTTTCCCTCCTCAGCCGATCATCCTTCACGGACGGAAGGGCACCCGCGTGAGCCTGGATTTACATGTTCAAGCAATTGTTGAAATGAGCGGGCTGGATTGCGAGAGCGTGGCAGGAACCTCAGACGGGGAGAGACATGGTGCCACCGCACCACGCGTTCACGGAGACGAATCCATCACGTCCCGCACCCTCCTCAGAAGGTCATCTTTGCTGAATGGTTTTTGAAGGAGTGTGATCCCCGATGGCAGCATGCCGTGCTGCACCATCGCTTCCTCGGTATAGCCAGACATGTACAGCACTCGTAGATCAGGTCGCGCCGTTGTGAGCTTGCTGGCCAGCTCCGGTCCGCTCATCTCCGGCATCACCACATCCGTCAGGAGCAGTTGGATCGCGCCGGCATAGCTCTCCGCCGCTCGAAGCGCCGCCGGCCCGGAGGCGGCTTCCAGGACTGTGTGGCCGGCTTGTTCGAGGACCTCCCGGATCAACTTCCGCACGCCCAGCTCATCTTCCGCCAGCAGGACCGTCTCCGCTCCAGGACGGAGCACTGCGGGCGGCGGAGCCGGAACGACCGCCATGCTGCGGGCTTCAACGCGCGGCAGGTAGATCTTGACCTTCGTCCCCTGTCCCGGTTTGCTGGCGAAATAAATCTCGCCGTCGCTCTGCTTCACAATGCCGTAGACCGTCGCCAGCCCCAGACCGGTCCCTTGCCCTTTGGGTTTTGTGGTAAAGAACGGCTCGAAGCAGTGGGCCAGGGTGTCGGCATTCATCCCCACACCGGTATCATCAACGGCCAGCAACACATACGAGCCCGGTCGGGTCCCCGGGTGGTTCTGCGTAAAGGCCGCGTCCAGTTCGACGTTGTCGATCGCCACGGTCAACGTCCCTCCACGGGGCATGGCATCGCGGGCATTGATGGCCAGGTTCATAATGACATGTTCGAATTGGTTGGGGTCGGCCCAGACATGCCCAGGCACCGGCGCAAGAGACGTGACGAGGCGGATGTCTTCGCCCAGCAAGCGCTGCAGCATTGCGTCCATGCCGGCGACAACACCATTGAGATCGAGCGCGCGGGGCTTCCGCGGCTGCTTGCGACTGAAAGTCAAAAGCTGCTGGGTGAGTGCCGCCGCACGTTGGGCCGCCAGATGGATCTCCCCCACTTGCCTATGGGCGGGAGTTTGCGGTCCCAGCGATCCCAGCAAGAGCTGGCTGTAGCCTTGGATGACCGTCAGCATGTTGTTAAAATCGTGCGCGATCCCCCCGGCGAGCCGCCCGACCGCTTCCATCTTCTGGGACTGGCGGAGTTGCTCCTCGCTCTCGCGCAGGGCTTGTTCCGCACGCTTGAGCGCCGTGATGGTCTCTTGAAGGGCGGTCTTCTCTTTGCGCTCACCGCGAACCATTTCCACGCAGGCCCCGTAGAAGACCGCCATGATGAGCAGGACCGGGATCTGGAGGAAGTGCCCCTCGTTCATCGAGCCGACTTGACTGACGCCCAGATAGAGGGTGACTCCGTACACCACGCAGAGAATGACCGAGAGCCCGATATGCTGGTTCAGGTTGGATGTGCAGGCGGCAAGGAGAATGATGACGAAATACGTGAGATACAGCTCGGGTCTCGCATTCCCCGTGAGATAGATGATGGCGCTGGTGATGGCCGTATCGCCTGACACAAACAACGCCACGAACCAGGTCCGCTCCCACAGGTGGGGTGGACACTTCCAGACCAGGCCGAGAACCAGCACCAGTCCCAGGATGATGAGTTCGCGGCCTTCGAAGCTGAGCGAGGGGTCCTGGGTGAATAGGATCTGATAGCTGAGGACGATCGTGATGAGGGACTGGAGCAGCAAAAACTGCGGTGTCTTGGTGACATCTACTGAATCGTGTCGTTCTTGAGATTCCACCCTTGCAAGCCTCCTAACCCGGGCTATTCATGAAGAAGCTGTGAACAGCCCGCCCTTCGGGCTTCGACTCGCGCCCTCTGGGCGCTTGCTCAGGGTTAGCCCGGGTTAGCCTTGAGCGAGCTGCTCAGCAGCGCGTCGAAACCTGCAGGAATGTCGGCCTCATTCCTGCAGGCGGTCATGAGCGAAGCTACGAGTTTCGCGAATACTCCGGGCTAAGAGTGCTCGCGGAACCCTCGCATCGTCAGCCCCCTGGAACGGGGCTGCCGGAAACCGGACCTTCCTTCACACCAGGGGCGCGGCGGTCTCTGTAGTTCCCGCTATAAGAACTAACTATATACCAAGGCCAAAAATGTGCCAGATTTGACTAAAAACGCGCGAGGGGTTCATACGGCCGCCAACAATAGTGTGAGGGGAGGCCGGGACTAG
>JAHFEU010000051.1:11232-15023 GCA_023248295.1 Nitrospirota bacterium
TGGCGGAGAGGGCGGGATTTGAACCCGCGACAAGGCTTTAGGCCCTGTGACGGTTTAGCAAACCGTTGCCTTCGGCCACTCGGCCACCTCTCCACCGCACCTTCACTGAGTATAGGTGAGTACTTACTAGATCGTTATGTTATAGATAAGTCATATCATTACATAAGATTCCTGAAGAATAAGATCATGTATTGGGACCCTCCGCTTCGTCCACTTATGCTCACTAGAGACAAAAGACTTCTCCGCCCGCCTGTGATCGAAGCGGCCGGCTGAAGCGAAGCTTGGTATTCAGATAACTGCAATGCACTCAAGGCACCTCCAAATCCCACCCGCTCGAACATCAATAAGCCCAAAGAATTTAAGCCTCCTGGAGGCAAAGTACCTATCCGCCCCCATTTGATCGAAATGGGCGGCTCAAGCGAAGCTTGGTATGGCGGAGGGGGTGGGTATTCGAAGTCGCGCTCGCAGTTGCAGCTCGCGCTCCCGCCAGGGGGCCAGCCCCCTCGCGCCTCCGCTGCGCTTTGGTCACCCCATGAAGGGGGCACACCCCCTTCACGACTCCCGTTCACATCCCACCCCCTCGAACCCCAAGAGGCCCAAAGAATCTAAGCCTCCTGGAGGCAAAATAACTCTCCGCCGCGAGTTGATCGAACGCGGCGGCTCACACGCAGTGTGGTATGGCGGAGGGGGTGGGATTTGAACCCACGGTCCAGTTGCCCGGACACCGGTTTTCAAGACCGGCACATTCGGCCTCTCTGTCACCCCTCCATTCTTCAGGTTGAGGCTGAGGTTAAGGCTGAGGAACTGAACCTTCTCAACCTGAGCCTCAACCTCAGGCTTCCTTCGTGACTTTCTCCACCCCGCCCACGTAGGGACGCAAGACCTCGGGAACGAGCACTGACCCGTCGGCCTGCTGGTAGTTCTCCAAGATCGCCACGAGCGTTCGTCCCACGGCCAAACCGGATCCGTTCAGCGTGTGCACGAAATCGGTTTTGCCGTCCGGTTTGCCGCCTTGAGGGCGATAGCGAATAGTTGCCCTGCGCGCCTGGAACGCCTCAAAGTTGCTGCACGAAGAAATCTCACGATACGTGCCTTGAGCCGGCAACCAGACTTCGAGATCATAGGTCTTTGCCGCCGCGAAGCCCAGGTCCCCCGTACACAGCGTCACGACGCGATAATGCAACCCCAGCCCCTGCAGCACCGCCTCCGCCGCTCGAGTGAGGCGCTCCAGTTCCTGGTAGGAATCCTCCGGCTTGGCGAAAGCCACAAGTTCGACCTTATTGAATTGATGAAGCCGGATGAGCCCCCTTGTGTCTTTCCCGTAAGAACCGGCTTCCCGCCTGAAACAGGGAGTGTAGGCGGCGTACCGAATCGGCAGTCGGTTCTCCGCCAGAATTTCCCCTCTATGTAAGTTCGTCACCGGAACCTCGGCGGTGGGGATCAGGAAATAGTCCTCATCCCTCAGCCGAAACAGGTCCTCTTCGAACCGCGGGAGCTGTCCCGTCGCCGTCATGGCGGCCCGATTGACCAGAAAGGGCGGAAGCACCTCCTGATAGCCGTGCTGGGCCGTGTGCAGATCCAGCATATAATTGATCAGCGCGCGCTCCAATTTGGCTCCCATCCCGGCCATCACGACGAAACGGGCGCCCACCATGTTGGACGCGCGTTCGAAATCCAGAATGCCCAGCGCCTCGCCAATCTCCCAGTGGGCTTTGGGTGAGAACGCAAACGCAGGGGGAGACCCCCAGCGTCGTACCTCCTGATTGTCGGCAGGATCCTTGCCGTCCGGAACCGTGCTGTGCGGCACATTGGGAATGCGCAGCGCTAAATCGGTCACGCGTGCTTCAATCGCGCGCAAACTCTCCTCCACGTCCCTGATCCGGTCGCCCAGCGCTTTCATCCGAGCCGTCGTGGCTTCAGCGGATTTCTTCTCACGTCTGAGACGACCGACCTCCTCGGACCCTTGTTTGAGCTGGTGCCGCAGCTCCTCGACTTTCGTCGTGAGACTCCCGCGCTCCTGGATCAGCTTGCGCAAGTCCTCCCAGGCCACGTCGGCACCGCGTGCGCCGAGCTGCACCCGAATCCCGTCGAGGTTGTCTTTGAGCAAGCGAAGATCGTGCATGTGCCGGAAAGGGCGCGTCGAGTGAGGCTTGCAATCTAGCATCCACATCCCGGTTAGTCAATCAAATGGCAGGCGGCGAGGCGATGGCTGCTCACTGCGAAGCCGACTCCGTAGTCCAGCGACACAACCCTCACGGATCTTGTCTTGACAAGGGAAAGTCAGGGGGGGACCATACGGCCATGCGCGTGATTGCGAATCCGCAGAACCCGTTCGAGTCGCGTCATCGCGAGCTGCTCGAACCGCCCTCGCAGGTCAAGCTTGAAGTCTACGAAGACGAGACCAGAGACATTCTCAGTCGGAACGAGAGCCCGGACCTCCCGTTTCGGTGGAGCCTCAACCCGTACCGAGGTTGCTTTCACGCCTGCGCATACTGCTATGCCAGGCCTTCCCACGAGTATTGGGGGTTCGGCTCCGGCACGGATTTCGACTCGAAAATCGTGGTCAAGCCCGATGCGCCTGCTCTGCTGCGCGACGTCTTCCACAAACCCTCCTGGCGGGGCGACCTGATCGTCTTTTCGGGAAACACGGACTGCTATCAGCCGGTGGAAGCCACCTATGGCCTGACCCGCGGCTGCCTCGAGGTCTGCGCCGAGTTCAGGAACCCCGTCGGCATCATCACAAAGGCCGCTTTGATCATCCGGGACCTCGAGCTGCTCAAGCGGCTGCATACCGAGGCCTGGCTCCAGGTCTACTTCAGCATTCCGTTCGCGGACGACGAGACGGCCCGCAAAGTGGAGCCCCAGGCCCCCTCGACCACCAAGCGGCTGGAGACCATGAGGGCGCTGTCGGAGGCGGGGATCTCGACCGCGATCTCGATCGCGCCGGTGATTCCAGGGCTGAATGAAGATGATATCCCCGAACTTCTTGTGCGGGCGCGACAGGCCGGCGCACGCTCCGCGACCTATGTCCTGCTGCGGCTGTCCGGCAATGTGGAGACGGTGTTCCTGGAACGCATGGCTTCCGCGTTCCCTGATCGCATCAAGAAAATGACGAATCGGATCAGAGAGGTTCGAGGAGGGAAGCTATCGGACAGCGGCTTCTTCACGCGCCACCATGGGCAGGGAACCTACTGGCAGGTGATCGAGCAACTCTTCGAACTAGGCAGGCGGAAAGCCAGCTTTCCCGCTGAGGACCACCGGCCGATCCCCAACACGTTCCGCCGGCCCGGTCCGGAGCAAACCAGATTGTTCCAAGCGGAGGCGCCATGAAACACAACCCGGGCTTTCTCAAACTCGTTGACCAGGCCAAGCGCCACATCAAGGAATGTAGGATTGCCGACGTCAAGGTCAAGCTGGATCGCGGAGACTCGTTCCACCTCATTGACGTGCGGGAGGACAACGAATTCGCCAAAGACCATGCGAAAGGCGCGACGCATCTCGGGCGAGGCATTCTGGAGCGTGACATCGAGACGGTGATCCCAAACAAGCAGGCCGAGATTGTCCTCTACTGCGGCGGCGGCTATCGGTCCGCCCTGGCAGCCGAGAGCCTCAGGCAGATGGGTTACACCAACGTCCAGTCGATGGACGGTGGGATGAGGGCCTGGCGGGAGGCCAGCTACCCGATCGAAGAAGGCCAAGGCCGAGGTTAAGGTTGAGAAAACCTCTTCGATCTACGACCGTTCCGGATATTCCTTAACCTCAGCCTCAACCTGGACCTCAACCTATGTCTT
>JAHFEU010000052.1 GCA_023248295.1 Nitrospirota bacterium
ACCTCGCGACGTTCCGGCGATTCCTCGCGTTGCTGGCCAGCCGGCACGGGCAGGTGCTGAACAAGACCGACCTCGCCGCGCCCTTGGGGGTGAGTGTGCCGACGATCACGCAATGGCTCGGCGTGCTGGAGACCACCGCGCAAGTCCTGATCGTCCCGCCGTTTTACGAGAACCTCGGCAAGCGATTGATCAAGTCACCCAAGGTGTATCTTGCCGACTCGGGCCTGGCCTGTCACCTGTTGGGCGTCGACTCGGCGGCCGAACTGGCGAAGTCGCCGTTTCTGGGCGCGCTGTTCGAGGGCTTCATCGCCGCAGAGATGATCAAGGCCCAAACCAACCGGGGTCGGCGCCCGGAACTGTACTACTTCCGCGACCAGCAAGGATTGGAAGTGGACTTTATCCTGCCGCAGCGGAGCGGTTCGGTCGCGCTCGTGGAATGCAAGGCGGCGCGCACCGTGACGCCCGCGATGGCCGCGCCGATGCAACGGTTGGCCGCGGCCTTGAAGAAAAAACGCCCGCGTGGAATCCGCGTGGAGATGTCCCTCGTTCACCAAAGCCCGAAAACACCGATCGCAACCCAAGCGGTGGCTGCCGGCGTCCGGGCCTGGGTGTGGCAGGAGTTCGTCCGCCAACTATGACAACGACCATGAAGGGAACAACAACCATGAATCACGCCATTCTGAAAACTCTGAGCCTCGCCGTCGTCGTGGCGGCGGCGTTGGGCATTGGCTCGGTCGCCGACGCCGCAGACAAGAAGCCCAACATCGTGTTCATCTTCGCCGACAACCTTGGCTACGGCGAGATCGGTAGTTATGGCGGGGGCATTCTTCGCGGTGCGGCGACGCCGCGGATTGACTCGCTGGCGACCGAGGGGTCGCGGTACCTGAACTTCAACGTTGAACCTTCCTGCACGCCCAGCCGGTCGGCGCTCATGACCGGCCGCCATCCGATTCGTTCCGGCACTTACGCCGTGCCGGCGGATGGCAAACCTTACGGGCTGGTGCAGTGGGAAGTCACGATTGCGGAACTGCTGTCCAAACAGGGTTACGCCACCGCGCACTACGGCAAGTGGCACCTCGGCGACAGTGAGGGCCGGTACCCGAACGATCAGGGCTTCGACGAATGGTACGGCATCCCGAACTCCTCCGACGAGAGCTTGTGGCCGCAGCAAAAGGATTTTGATCCGACGCACGCCCATTTGGAATACCTGATGGAAGGGCACAAGGGCGAGAAGTCGCGCAATGTGAAGGTCTACGACGCCGAGGCGCGTCGTGAGATTGATCTAGAGGTCACGGCGAAGACGATCGACTTTATGAAGCGCAGCGTGCAGGCGGGGAAACCCCTCTTCGCCTATGTGCCGATCACCCAGACGCACCTGCCGGTCGAGCCATCGAAGAAATTCGCGGGCAAGACCGGCAATGGCGATTGGGCCGACGTGCTCGCCCAGATGGACTGATCCGTCGGGCAGATGCTCGACGCCGTGGCCGAGTTGAAGATCCAGGACAATACCATTTTCATCTTCACCAGCGACAACGGCCCGGAAGACACATACCCATGGCGTGGCTGGGCCGGCCCGTGGTCGGGTTCCTATGTGACCGCCATGGAAGGCTCCCTGCGCGTGCCCTTCATCATTCGCTGGCCAGGCAAAATCCCAGCGGGTCGCGTGAGCAACGAGATGATGCATGAGGTTGACATGTACACCACGCTGGCCCGGATGGGCGGGGCCGAAATCCCCGCAGACCGTGCCGTTGACGGTGTGGACCAGACCGCGTTCCTGCTCGGCAAGCAGGAGCAGTCGGCACGTGAGTGGTTCCCGGTCTTCCTGAACACGGATCTGTACGCGATGAAGTGGCGCAACTGGAGGGTGCACTTCTTCTGGCAGGAGCGGATGGACGACACGCCGCAGAAGCTGGCCGTCCCGAAACTGTTTAACCTCTATATCAACCCGCAGGAGCGGGCGGATGAGAGTCTGAACACGGGCCTCAGGCACGCCTGGGTCCTGCACGGGATGACCAAGTCGCTTGCACCATTCCAAGAGAGTCTCAAGAAGTATCCGCCGATCCCCATGGGCACGAGCGATCCCTACAAGCGGGGGGAGTGAAATGATCACAACCACGAAATGAACCATAGATTAACTCGTTGATACGGATTCTCTTTGAGCAATGTACGCTTCATAAGGAAAGGAGCAACGATGAGCGCAGAAGACAGGCAATCAGCAGACACGCAGGAGGGAAACACATCCTTGACCCGTCGGGACGTGCTCAAGGGGTTCGCTGTAACGACCGCGGCGGCTGTGAGCGCTGGGATGTCAGCACAGGCGCTGGCTGCGGATCAGGCAAGTAGCGCGACCGAGGTCAAGAATCCCTATGGCGGCGGCCCCAACACCGGCATCACGCTGCCGCCCTACTACCGGCCCACGCCTTCCGTCGCCAACGCGAACACGTTTTTCCCCGGCATGGAGGAGCTGGGCGACGACGAGATGCGCATCTCGTTCATCGGCAGCTCGCCGGTGCCGCCCACGCGCGCGCAGGCGGGCACGGCGATCATGGTCGAGCTGGGCAATGGGAAACGCTTCTTCTTCGACCTCGGCCCCGGTTGTTTCCGCAATATCGTGGCCCTGCAGGTCCCGATGCAGATGGTGAACGACATCTTCATCACCCACCTGCACATCGATCACTATGGCGAGCTCCCTTACATCTACGGCTTCTCGGCCTGGGCGGGGCGCTGGAAGCCGCTCCGCGTGCATGGTCCCTCGGGTCGCACCCCCAAGGACGGCATCAAGGCCATGATCGAGGGCATGAAGGCGATGACCCACTGGCACACCGACAGCTTCAACCTCTTTCCGATTGGGGACGGTTACGAGGTCGAAGTCAACGAGTTCGATTATCGAGATGACAACGGCATCTGCTATGACAAAGACGGCGTGGTCATCCGGCACTGGCGTCGTATTCACGGCAAGGACGGGGCCTCGGCCTATCGCCTCGACTGGAACGGTCTTTCCTTCGTCTGGACCGGGGATGGCCGGCCGGATGCCAACACCGTGAAATACGCCAAGGGCGTGGACGTCTTCGTGACAGAGCTGCAGCCCGACACGATGAACGTCCAGACCCTGAAGTTCGGCATGCCGGTGGAGGTCCTCACCCCCACGGTCGATGTCGCCCACACGGTTCATTATGCGACGGGCTACATGTTCAAGCAGGTGCAGCCGCGCCTGGCCATGGCCACGCACCTGGCCTATGATGAGGAATTGGTCCCTGAAATGGTGGCGGGCGTGCGCACGCATTGGGGCGGCCTATTCCAGTTCGGCGCGCCGGATGGTGTGGTGGTCAATGTGACCAAGAAGGCCATCTGGACGCGCAGGGCGGCGCTGCCCGAATCCACAAACTTTGTGCGCCCCTCGGCAAAGGAAGCCAAGGAGCTTTTCGACATCAGTCTCACCAAGACCACCGTGGATTTCCCGAATCCGAGGCATGCCGTTCTCACGGACATCGAAGATCCGGCCACGCGCGCCTTGGAAATTGATGCGAAGAAATACTATCCGCCGGGTGTCTATCGCAAGCCCAATCCGGTCTTCCCCAAGGGCTTCAAGATCGACATCAAGAAGATGGTGAAGGACAAAATCGTGCAGCGGATCAAATCCGTATTTGGCGCCGATGAGTAATCGCCGCGTCATGGACACACGGCCCATCAGCCCCTTGAAATCCGAACCGCGCGGGGCGCCGCAGGCTGTCCCAATAACCGTGCTCACCGGTTTCCTGGGTGCCGGCAAGACGACGCTGCTCAACCGTATCCTGAACGGCAACCACGGCCTGCGCGTCGCGGTGCTCGTGAATGACTTCGGCTCCATCAACATTGACGCCGACCTCGTCGTCGGCATTGAGAATAACGGCGACGTCATCAGCCTTGCCAACGGCTGCGTCTGCTGCTCGATCCGCGATGACTTGCTCGACGCCGTCACGCAGGTGCTCGCGCGGCCCGAGCAGCCGGAATACGTCCTGCTCGAAGCCAGCGGCGTGGCCGACCCGGCGGGCATCGCGGTGACGTTCACCGACGCCGGCCTCCGCGACCGCATCCGGCTCGACAGCATCACCTGCGTGGTGGACGCCGAACAGGTGTTCATTGCGCCCGAGCAGATGAAGCTCAAACTCTGGCAAATCGGTTGCGCCGACCTGCTTATCCTGAACAAAGTGGACCTGGTGGGTGACCAGCAGGTCACGAAGATCAAGGCCTGGCTCAACGGGCATTTCCATCGCTACCGGCTTATCGAGGCGGCGCACTGCGATGTGCCGCTGGAAATCCTGCTCTCGGGCGGCCGCTTCGACGCGACGCGGCTTGAGCCGGAACCTCACGGCCATGACGAGCAGGGCGGGCACGACTGCCACGACCCGCACTGCGAGCAGCATCAACCGGATCATGCGCGGGCCTTCAGCACATGGAGTTACGAGACAGGGGAGCCGCTGTCGCTGGCGGCGCTCAGGGAAGCCGTCTCCCGACTGCCGGTGAATATCTACCGCTGCAAAGGGGTGATCCACAGCGCTGATTCGCCCGCGCGGCGAGCCATATTGCAAGTCGTCGGCAAGCGGGTGGACCTGACGTTGGAAAATGAATGGGGCGGCCGGACGCCGCGCACGCAGATCGTCGCCATCGGCGCGCACGGCACGATGGACGCCGCAGCGTTGCGGGAGAAATTTGATGGTTGCGTGATCGGCACGAGCGACCCGTACGAGCCGCCCGCTGCCGTCGCACATTCAAACAGCCACGAAAACAACAACCAACAGAAGGAGGATCGTCCATGAGTAATCCAGCCGATAACAGCGCGCAGGGTCACCTGACGCTCACTTTCACACCAATTTGCCATAGGAGGTGCGCGATGAAATCTCAAAGCCGTATCGTCTCGTGTTTGTTTGCTCTGGTCGTGGTTGCTGGATGCGCCTCAACCGAGGTGACTGAGCGTCACGAATATACGGGGGGAAAGATCCCGCGTCCCGCCCACATCTGGGTGTACGACTTCGCTGCCACGCCCGCCGATATTCCAGCCGACTCCGCGCTCGCCGGGCAGCCTGTCGAACACCCCACGCCCCAAACCGCCGAACAGATCGCGACCGGCCGTCAGGTGGGTGGTCAAATTGCGGCGGCACTGGTCGAAGAGATCCGTGGCATGGGACTGCCGGCAAAGCGGGCTTCGAGCGGAACGACGCCTGAGATCAACGACATCGTGTTCAAGGGCTATCTCCTCGCGGTCGACGAGGGCGATGCCACCAAGCGTGTCGCAATAGGATTTGGCTCCGGGGGGTCCGCGCTGACAGTGGCGGCGGAAGGCTATCAGATGACGGCTCAGGGGCTGCGAAAACTTGGATCCGGCACCGTACAATCCGGCGGAGGTAAAACCCCCGGGGGTGCGGTGGGGGTTGCCGCCTTGATTGTCACCGGTAACCCAGTGGGCCTCATTGTGGGCGGCGGAGTGAAAGCGTATGGGGAGTACAGCGGCAGCGCCAAGATTGAAGGTCGGGCCAAGGCGACGGCTAAGGTGATCGCCGAGACGATCAAACCGAAATTCCAGCAACAGGGGTGGATCAAGTGAATCGGTCCACGGAGTATGCCGCGCAGCGTCTGGTTGCAGATCAGTGTGACAAGGTCCATGTGAACGTGAAAGGAACAATCACCAGGAAACGAAAGGACAGAACCATGCAACACGCCATCCCGAAAACATGGAGCCTCGCCATCCTCGCGTCGGCCCTCATCAGCTTGCCGGTTGGCAGCCATACTGCCTTCGCACAGACTGGCACATCCAAGATCGTCCATGACGCCGAGTACTACATCCTCGATGCGCAGAACGGGCAGACGTGGGCCGCGGAGGACAAGGAGCTCGACAAGAAGCTCGCCGAGCTGCGCAAGAAGTTCGGCACGCCGCCGAACATCATTCACTTGATGTGGGACGATCAGCCTATGGGAGCTGTCGGCATTCCGGCCCTCCAACAGATCCGCGGTTACTCGACGCCCAAGCTCAACCAGATGGCTGCCGAAGGCATGCTGTTCACGCGCATGTACACTGAGCCCTCGTGCACGCCGAGCCGAGCGGCGGCGATAACGGGTCAGCACCCCGTGCGCAACGGCATGTATGCGGTGGGGTTCCCCAACGAGTACAAGGGACTGAGCAAGAACAGCGTTACGATCGCCCACGCGTTGTCGAAGGCCGGCTACGCAACAGCGTTCTACGGCAAATGGCACCTGGGCGACATCGAGGAATCCTACCCCTACAATCAGGGGTACGACGAAGCCTTGTTCGCCCTTTACAACCAGGTCGCTAGCCTCATGAACCTGAGGGGCGAGGCCGTCAACGCGGTCCTCGGCTTGAAGGAAGAATTGCTGGCAAAGGATCGCTACCAGCTCGACAACAAGTTCAACCAGAAGGGCTATGTCTTCTACATCGAAGGGAAGAAGGGCGAGCAGGGTAAGGAGTGGGGAGCAACCCAGACCCCGGAGGACTACGCCGCCTTCGATGGTGAGTCTGAGAAGCGCGCCGTCGCGTTCATGCGCCAGAGCGCCGCAGCCAAGAAGCCCTTTTACGTTGCTTGGTGGCCGTTGTGGACGTCCTTTATGCCCGATCCCAAGAAAGTCTCGCTGCAACGCGGTTTGGTCGGCGAGGCTTACGAGAAGGCGCTCGACCCCATGGCCGGCCGGCTCATGGAGTTCTTGAAGGCGCAGGGCCTCGCCGAGAACACGCTGATCGTCGCCATGGCCGACAACGGCCCGATGACCCACAATCCTCCGGCCGGCTCAGGCTTGGGCGAGGGTCCCTTCCGCGGTGGCAAAGGCGACTTCACCGAGGGCGGTGTTCGGGTCGCCGCGCAGGCTTGGTGGCCTGGCGTGATTAAGCCCGGACAGACCGTCGGCGACATTATCCACATCACCGATCTCTACACGACCTTCGCACGCCTTGGCGGCGCAATGCAGTACCTCCCTACCGACCGGGTGATCGATGGTATCGACCAGACGGCGTTGCTGCTGAAGGGTGATTCCTTCAGCCGCCGTGACTACGTCTTCATTTACACCGGCCCCACGTTGGCCGCCACGGTGAAGAAGCAGTACAAGAGGACCTGGATCGGATCGCCGGGCGCGGCGAGCGGTCTCGCTGCCGCGTACTACGACCTCTACAACGACACCCGCGAACAATCCCCCTTGCTGATACAGATGCTCCATTTCAAGGAACCCTTCAACCGCATGCGAGCCCGGCACGAACTGTGGAAGAAAAAGTACCCGGATCAACCGGCGGGGTTTGGCCCCGCATTCACCGGCCTCACCAACGCGCGAGCCGAGACCATCGCGCTCTCCCGGCCACCCGTAGACCTGAAGAGCCTGCCGTTCGACGTGCTCCAGTACATCGAGCACATGGATCGGCTGCCATTCGACCCGAATGCCGAGCCTGATCCTGGCAGATAACCCAATCTACCAAGGAGTCGCACGATGAACAAAGTCGTCAAAGTGTCTCTTGCGGTCGCGGTCTCCGCCGGCCTGGCGGTCTTCGCCTGGGGGGAGATCAAGGAGATCATCGTCAAGCAGGTGACCGAAAAGAAGTTGGCTGAAGCCGGCCTGACCCCTGAGGCGCTCAAGAAGCTGGGGGAAGCAGGATTTCAAAGCGACCCCATGGTCCTCGCCAAAATTTCCAGGGGCGGGCAGCCGGCGGGTCGCTGGAAAGAAGGACTGATGTTCGACGGCATGGCTCCCATGCCGTGGTTGAAGAGCGCGGCGAACTGGTTTCCCGGAACGGAAGAGGTGCAACCGGATGAAATCCGCGTGACCTTCATGGGGTCGTCTCCGCTTCCGCGGCCCGGACAGATGGGCACGTCCGTGTATATCGAGCTGGGGAACGGCGACAACTTCATCTTCGATTTCGGTCCGGGCTCGGTCGCCAATTATCTGGCGTCCAAGGTCCCGCTGAACCGGATCAACGACATCTTCATCACCCATTTGCACTGGGATCATTTTGCCTCCGTGCCCTACGCCTATGTGTTCGGGGCCTGGGGTGGCCGCTGGCACGAAGCGTATCGCATCACCGGCCCCTCGGGGCGCACGCCGAAGCACGGCATCAAGCACATGGTCGAGCACATGAAGGAGATGCTGTTCTGGCATCGAGAGAACTTCGGAGTCACGCCCATCGGGAAGGGCTGGGACATCGAGGTGAATGAGTTCGACTTCCGGGATGACGGCGGCGGCGTCTACAACAAGAACGGGGTGAAGATCATCCATTGGCGTCAGTCGCACGGCAGCGACGGGGCGTCGGCCTATCGCCTCGACTGGAACGGCCTGAGCGTCGCGTTCACCGGCGACGGGCGGCCCAACTCGCTGACCGCCAAGTATGCCAAGGGCGTCGATCTGCTCATCACCGAGATGCAGCCGGAACTGATTGCCATTTCGTCGAACGTGATGGGGACGATGCCGTTCACGGCACGCAACACGGTGGACATGGCCCACAATCCGGCCTATGCGGCCGGCTATCTCTACGACCAGGTCAAGCCCAGGCTGGCGATGGGCACCCACGTGTCCTTCGACGGGTACTCGTCTGCGGAGATCATTGCAGAGGTCCGTGAGCATTGGAAGGGCCCCTTCCACTTCGGTGCGCCGGACTTGGTCGTGGTGAACATGACGAAGGACAAGATGTGGGTCCGGGACGGCGTCGTGCCCGAGTATCCCAACATGGCCCCTCCCAAATGGGACGTGGCCGCCACGGGCGGCCTGCTCGTTCCGGTTCCGGAGCATCGGCGCCAGGACGTGCAGGAGCAGTCCATCCGCGACGCGGAGATCCCGCCCGACAAGTACTATCCGCGAGGCTACCAGCCCGAGCTCTTACCCTTCTGGCCGTCGGACAAGCCGATCTTCCTCCCCGAGCACATGGTGCCGGAGGGATTCAAAATGAAGAAGGTCAAGAAAGAAGAATGAACAGGGAATATTGCTCCGATAGGCGCCTATTTTTACCCGCCGTCCCGTTGACTCTCCCCGCATGACCGCCTTCGTTCACAGACGCCGCGGCGATCAGGCCCGGCGTCTCGCCACTCTGGCTGCTCTGATCATGAGTGTTGGGACGGCGGCTCCGGCGGTCGCCGAGGTTACGATGCAGGGCCGGGGCATCCTGTTCTATACGGACGATGTCGGGATTTTTTCGGCGACGCGGCGCCTGTCGCGGGACGGCGATCCGACCCAGCCGGCCATTGATACGCGCCTGACCAACCAGGGGTCGGACGTCATCTTCGAGCCGGATCTTGGCCTTAGCACCTCGTTTCGCAACCGGTTCGGAACAACCGAGTTGAGCGCGAAGGGACAGGGGTTCATTTATACGGACCACACCCGTTTCAGCCATAGCACCCTGCGCCTGCAGGCCACCCAGGCCTTCTCGCGGGACTTGCGCGCGCGGCTGCGGTTCTACTACGCGCCGAGCCTGTTTCTGGGCGATAACGAGAGCCGGCAACCGGGCTCGACCGGGCTGACCAAGGAATCCGTCTCCAGTTACATCTGGTCGGCGCGGCTCGAGCGCAACCTGACGCCAGAGGTGGAGGTGCGGTTGTTGACTCGGTACGGCCTGCGTCGCTATAACCAAGCCTTCGAAGAACGCGACACCGACTTCTGGACGGTCGGCCCGCACTTCGAATGGCGCGTGGCCCCGGGCGTGAAGCTCGGCCTAGGGTACCACTACGAACGAGGGCTGGCCGACGGCCGCAATCAGCCCCAGCTCAAGGACGATGTCTCCTACGTCAACCATTACGGCAGCGCGGATGTCGAAGTGGAGCTGACGAAGCGGGTCTCGTTCGCCACCGCGTTTCATTATGAGCGCAACAACTGGACAAGCGGCATCCCCGGCGATGAGCGGCAGGGGGCGCATGAAAACATCTTCCAGGGCGATGCCGTCGTCTACTACCGCGTGGCCGAGAAGGCGCGCGTGGGGCTCGGCGTCCAGCGCTCCAGCCGCAAGGAGAGTTTCGACGCGTCCTCTGTCAAAAACACCAACGTCGGATTCGGGATCGAAGCCACGTACTAAATAAGAGAGAGTGCGGAAAAGAAAAGGTGCCGGGCTACTTTTCTAGGAACGTACAAGTTAGTAAAACGCCGCCTTGATGCGTCCCTCCTTCCTGCGCCTCCCGCGGAGGACTCTGAAGACGGATCAAGTTAGTGAACAGCACAAAGTGTCAGCAAACATTTTGTACGTTCCTTTCTCCGAGTACCGAGCCAGGGTGGTCTCTAAAGAGTTCATGAGTCGATCATTGAGAACCTGCAACACACACAATTGTGCTATCATAGGCTCACCAACGTCAGGGGTGGATTGCCAAGTCGGGTGGGCGATTCAATAAAAAGGAGATCGGCATATGGCCACCGTCGTGTTCCGCGCGACGATTTTCAAGGAGGGTGACAGTTATGTCGCCCTCAGCCCGGAATTGAACGTCTCTAGTTTTGGGGACACTATTGCGGAGGCCAAGCAATCCCTGACCGAAGCTGTTGAGGCCTTTGTGGAAGAGTGCGAACGAATGGGGACATTGGACGGTGTCTTGGAAGAAGCCGGATTTGTCAAGGATGACCAGGGCCAATGGGTCGCGCGAACACCGGTTGCTGAGGAATCCATCGCGCTCACTTGCTGACGACCTTCTCCTTGACTGACCGCAAGCTCACCCCGCTCCAATACACCACCCTGGTTCGGATCTTTGAACGTGATGGGTATCGGTTCGTTCGTCAAAAAGGCGATCACCTGGTGCTGACGAAACCAGGAGTCCCTCGACCACTCGTGATCAAGACCAGTCCGAGGCTCGTCCCAGTTACCCATATCAGAACCAATATGACCACTGCCGGAATGACCCGGGAGCGATATTTCCAGCTTCTGGACGAAGTGGGATAACGCTCGGCTGATGACCTCTTTCACTCCATCCTCCCCGGCGCCCTTCCGATATGTGATTCATGCGTCACATGAGCCGGCACACCGCCCAGGCTCTCTCCACCTTCACGACGTGCTAGCGGTGGGCTGTCAATGTCAGGGCTGCGGGTAGTAAAGGGAGTAGCTGGACCACTCCCTCGACCGCCGCCGCTAGGCGATCCCCGTTCACTCCCTCCTCCCCCGCGCCTCCCGCGGAGAATCCTGACTGGTGTCTCTCTGCACCAAATTCCGTCGTCAGCCAATAGCACCATATCGAGAGGGACGAAACCCCATTCCCTCACCGCTGTGCGCGCCTTCCACGCCGCTCATACTCCGCTAGACATCGTTTGCTGTATCATGTAACGTTCCCACGGCATTTCTCCCATCAGTTGTCTGCTCCCTTGCCTTCACCACTCGTTCGCACGGGACAAGGAGGTCACCGTGGCCATTCAACTGGCGGTTGCAGTCGTCGCAGTTCTGGTCCTGCTGTTCATCACGATCAAGATCGTCCCGGAATATCAGCGCATCGTCGTCCTGCGTCTGGGCAAAGTCCTGCCACGGCCCAAGGGACCGGGCATTGTCATTATCATTCCGGTCATCGATCGGCCCATTTGGGTGGACCTCCGTGAGACCTATCTCGAGGTCCCGCACCAGACCTGTATCACCAAGGACAATGCGGGGATCTCCATCGACTTCCTCATCTATTCGAAAGTCCTCGACCCGATCGCCAGCGTGGTCCAGGTCCAGGATTTTGCCGGGGCCTCTCAGGGCATTGCCACCACCACGCTCCGGGCGGTTGTGGGCGACATCCCGCTTGATGATGTGTTAGCGAAGCGGGATCAGATCAACCACCTCTTGCAGGCCAAAATGGACGAGGTGACGCAACGCTGGGGGGTGAAGATCACCACGGTTGAGATCCGGGAAATCACGCCGCCGAAAGAGGTGCAGGAAGCGATGACGCGTCAGATGTCCGCCGAGCGAAGCCGGCGGGCCACTGTCACCGAGGCGGAAGGGGCGAAGCAGGCGGCCATTGCGGTGGCCGAAGGCGAGAAACAGGCGGCGATTCTGAAAGCGGAAGGGGACCGGCAGGCGGCGATCTTGCGGGCGGAAGGGTTCGCCCTCGCCCTGAGAAAGATCTTTGAAGTGGCCAAGGAGGTGGACTCCAAAACCATGAGCCTGCAGTATCTGGAGACTCTTAAGGTGATGGGGACCAGCCCCTCCACGAAATTTATCTTCCCGATGGAGTTCAGCTCTTTCCTGGCCGGCTTGTTGGGAGATAGTAAGAAGGCATTCAGTAAAGAGTGATCGAGGGCCGCCCCTTGACGCGATCGGAGGGCGGGGGATATCCTCAACCAACAATCAACGGATGCGCGCGGCATCCCAAGTTCAACTAGAGACGGTCGTGATGGATTCGCCCGCAGAGGTTTTGAAGAAAGCGGCTGAGCCGGAAGGTCCCGCCAAGTCCACCCAGGACTACGTCGAGGAACTGGTCAAGAAGGCCAGGGCTGCGTCCCGGCTCCGCGGACGGGCTCGTCGGGCCATCTCCTCTCCTTTCCTTCAGGTTTTTCGCAGACGGGTCACTTCACTTGCTCGATGTCCGGCAGCTTGCAGGTCTTGGTTCGTCGGCGCGGCTGTCTGGCGCTGGATCTTGATTTCTTTCTGTTCAGCAGGCCACGCCACAATATATGGCTTGCCGTCAGGTGTACCCGGACGTATACTGGGCTCATGCTTGATTGGAGTCAGTGTCCGAGTGTTGAGCGGCTGCCCGGGAAAGTCAGCGGCGCCTGGGTGTTCAAGGGCACGCGCGTACCCGTGAAAGCCCTGTTCGCAAACATCGAAGATGGGGCTCGCGTGGATGATTTTCTCGCGTGGTTTCCCGGCGTGACTCGCGAGCAAGTCGAGGCCGTGCTCGAACACGCCGAGCGTAGTCTGGCCGAGGTGTGAGCGGGCCCCCATTTTGCCCGCGGCCTGATGAAGATTCTCTTTGACCAGGGAACGCCGGTGCCGCTGCGACAGACTTTAGCAAGCCACACGGTCTCGACGGCCTATGAAATGGGCTGGCAGGGACTCGACAACGGCGCGCTGTTGCAGGCTGCCGAGGCGGCCTTTGAGGTGTTCATCACCACCGACCAGAACCTTCGCTACCAGCAGACCCTTACCGGGCGACGGCTGGCCATTCTCGTTCTGCCCACCACCAGTTGGCCAAAGATCCAAGCCCACCTCGCGGAGGTGGGCGCCGCCGTGAACGGACTCCTGCCGGGCCAGTTGCGCGAGTTGACCTTCTAAGAACCCAAGCCGCCTCCGCTCGACGGCCCGCCCCTTGACGCCATCGGAGGGCGGGGGATATCCTCAAGCGATCCACGGACGCGCACGGCATCCCAAGCTCAACTAGAGGCAATCGTGACGGATTCGCCCGCAGAGGTTCTGAAGAAAGCGGCTGAGCCGGAAGCTCCCGCCAAGTCCACCCAGCACTACGTCGAGGAACTGGTCAAGAAGGCCAGGGCTGCGTCCGTGCGGCTGGCGACCCTTCCCACACTCGTCAAGGATCAGGCGTTGCTGGCGATGGCCGAGGGCCTGCTGGCAAAATCCGAGGGAATCTTATCGGCGAATGAGCAAGATCTTGAGGCGTTCGGGAAACGAAAAGAGCATGAGGCGATGGCGGATCGTCTCCGCCTCACCCCGGAGCGACTTGCCGAGATGGCCGACGGGATACGGGAGATCGTCAAGCTGCCGGACCCGGTCGGAGAGACGATCAACATGTGGACTCGGCCGAACGGCATGAAGGTGGGACGTGTGCGGGTGCCGATCGGGGTGATCGGCATCATTTATGAGTCCCGCCCCAACGTGACCGCCGACTCCGCGGCGCTGTGCCTCAAATCCGGGAATGCCTGCGTATTGCGCGGTGGGTCCGAGGCGATTCATTCGAATACGGCCATTGCTGGAGTGCTGGCCGAAGCGGCCGAGAAGGCCGGCGTGCCGCCCGGCGGGATCTCCTTCGTCGAGCGGACCGACCGCGAGGTGGTGCTGGCGCTCCTCAAGCAGGATCGGGACGTGGATCTCATCATCCCGCGGGGCGGCGAGTCGCTCATGCAGACGGTGACGGAACAGTCCACGATTCCCGTGATCAAACACGACAAGGGCGTCTGCCACGTGTATGTGGACGCCGACGCCGATCCGGCGATGGCCGAGCGGATTTGCCTGAACGCCAAGGTGCAGCGTCCCGCCACCTGCAACGCCATGGAAACCCTGCTGGTCCACCAGACGATCGCGCGCACGCTGCTGCCCGAGCTGGTTCGGAAACTGAGCGAGGCCAAGGTGGATGTGCGCGGGTGCCCGAAGACCTGCCAGTTGAGTCCGGATGCCAAGCCGGCCTCTCAGGAGGATTACGGGCAGGAGTTCCTCGCGCTGATTCTGGCGGTCAAGGTGGTGAAGAACATGGAGGAGGCGATGGAACACATCGCCCGCTACGGGTCCCGCCACACCGAAGCAATTGTGACGAACGATTATGCCCGGGCGCTCCGCTTCCTGCGCGAGGTGGATGCCAGCGCGGTGATGGTCAACGCGTCCACGCGACTGAACGACGGCTACCAGTTCGGCCTCGGCGCCGAGATCGGCATCAGCACCACGCGCATTCATGCTCGAGGCCCGATGGGGCTGGAGGAGCTGACCTGCTCCAAGTTCATCGTGTTCGGGTCCGGCCAGATTAGAGAATAGGTTGAGGCTTAGGCTAAGCTTAAGGCTCAGGTTTCTGTGGATGCCGTAATCCGCTCCGCCCTCACCCGTCCCGGCAACATCGTCTTTCCCGCCAACCTTCCATTCGTCAAAGACCTGAAAGCGGCCGGTGGCCGCATGGTCCGCCAGCCGAGCGGCCATCTGGTCTTCTATGACTCCAACAACCGACGGTTCATGGCCACCGATCCGGAGGGGAATCCCCTCCATGAGTGCGAGTGGGTCACTGCGGCTGACGGGACGGTGAAGCTTGGCCGGGCGCGCGTGCGTCTCGACTGGGGGCAGTGGGTGGGTGTCAAGCCGGAGGGCATGGCCGCCTGCACGGCGCTGGACCTGTCCAGGAAACCAGGCTGGGAGCGATTGCGGGCCGACGAT
>JAHFEU010000053.1 GCA_023248295.1 Nitrospirota bacterium
TACTGAGCCTGGAGAACAAGCCTGGCGCTCTCGGCCTGGTGGCCAAACATTTGAAGGAGGCCCGGATCAATGTCATCTGCGGGTATTGCACCCCGTCGCGGGAGGGACGGCGCGCGATCGTCGTGCTGACGGTCTCCAACACGCCAAAGGCTCTGGAGGTTCTGCGGGGGGAATCGCTCGACGAGTTCTGACAGGATGCTGAAAAAGGCCCCCAACTTCGTTCTCACCACCAGCACCAGCACCCGTTGCACCAAAGATGGCAACGGGTACCCGACCAAGGCTGGCAACGGGTACCCGATGAGACCAGACAATGGGTACCCGTCTGACCCCTCAACGTTTTCGACCCATTGCATCCGAAGAGCAACGGGTGCCCCGAGTACGCCTCGGGGCCCTCGCTCCACTGCGGCCTTGCTTCGGGAAGGGGCGCGTCTTGGCGCGCCTGGGGCGGGCGGGTGCAAGGATGACCTTTTTGAGCATCCTGGCGCTGGACGCACGTGGTTGGTCCTCTTTCTGCTGCTGTCTGCTTCGGGATTCGGGGGGTGCGCGGGCAGCCCGGTGCGGCATGCGGGGTACCCCGTCGGCTATGTGGAGCGAGGGGTCGCATCCTGGTACGGCCCTGGGTTTCACGGCAATCGAACCGCCAATGGGGAACGGTACGACATGCACCGGTTGACAGCGGCCCATCGGACCCTTCCGCTGGGGTCCGTGGCTCAGGTTCGATCCTTGAGCAACGGTCGAACCGTCACGGTGCGCATTAACGACCGCGGTCCGTTCGCCAGGGGGCGGATCATCGACCTGTCGCTGGCGGCGGCGCAGGGCTTGGGCATGATCGGCCAGGGTACCGATCAGGTGGAGGTGAGGGTCATCGGTTATCAAGGCCGACCCGGCGCCTTCGGCTCTCTGAGGGTTCAGGTGGCCTCTTTTGCCGAGCGGGTCAATGCGCAGGCGTTGGCCGGGAAGCTGAGAGGACAGTACCCGGATGTGCGCATCGAGGTGGTGGAGCTCTCGGACGGGAAGCGCTACCGTGTCCACGTCGGGCGCTTTGCCTCTGAGCGACAGGCCCAGGCGGTTGCCGACCGGCTCGAGTCCCAGTTGCAGGTTGAACCACTGGTCGTGCGGGATGATACCTGAGAGGATCCGAACCAGCCCGCGCGCCAGCTCGTTCGAGACTCATCCTGTTGTTTTTACTACCGGTTTTATCAGTTTTGTTGCTCAATGGAGGCGGGTGTGATACAACTATTGCCCTCATGGTGGGTAGCGGGCCGAAGCTGCGTCGGGCGATCAGCCTTCTCCTAAGAATCCCGGTCTCTCAGCTTCCCATGCTTCCCCTGGACACGGGCGGGCGCGTGCTGCGATCTTCTGCGCGAGTCGTTCTCCCCTGATGATATCCATGGACCTCCTGATACTCTGCAGCCTCATTGTCTTGTCGGCGCTGTTTTCGGCGGCCGAGATCGGGTTCTTCTCGGTCAACGAACCGCGGCTGCGGGCGCTGGCCGACACGGGAAGCAAGCGCGCCGCGATGGCGCTGCGCGTGCGGAGTAATCCGCAACGCCTGCTCTTGACCCTCGAGTTCGGAGACAATCTGGTCAACATCTGGTCCGCCACCCTCACCACGATTATCACACTCCGTTTCTTCGGATCCGACATGCTGGCGGTCACAACCGGCGTCTTGACCTTTGTGCTGATGATCTACGCTGACATTGTGCCGAAGACCCTGGCGGCCAAGCATGCGATCCCCATTGTGGTCACCATGGCCTATCCGATGTACTGGCTCGAGCAGATCATGGCGCCGATCCGGTTCATTTTGGAGCCCTTAATCAACTGGCATACCGGCGGCAAGGGCCTGGCGGCCCCGTATGTGACCAAGGAAGAACTCAAGATTATGCTGGATGCCGGGCGTAAGGCCGGGGCCATCGAGACCGAAGAAGTCAAGATGCTCAAGAACGTGTTCCAGTTGCATGAGATCACGGCCGAAGACGCGATGACGCCGCGCCTCTATATGTTCGCGCTCGACGGCGACCTACGCTTGAAGGAGGCGCAAGAGCCGCTCTTCCAGTCGAAGTTTTCCCGCATCCCGTTGTTCGACGGGAGCCTGGACAACATCACCGGGATTCTCTACAAGACCAAAGCGCTGATGGAGCTGGCTCAGGGGCATGATGATGTGCGGCTCAAGAAGATCGCGCATCCGGCGCTCTTTGTGCCAGCCGCGAAACAGGCCGATGAGCTCATGAAGCAGTTCCAGCTAGAACAACGACACATGGCCATCGTGGTGAACGAGTTCGGCGGGGTGATGGGTCTGGTGACGCTCGAGGACCTCTTGGAGGAGGTGGTCGGCGAGATCATGGACGAGACCGATATCACCGAGGAGCTGATCAAACGGATCGGAAAGAACCAGATCCTGGTGCACGGACGGACGGAGGTGCGGCGCATCAACGATTTTCTCAAGGTCAACCTGGACGAGAATGCCAACACGATCAGCGGATTGATTCAGGAACAGTTGGGACGCATCCCGGCCGCGGGCGAAGAGGTGCGGGTGGGCCAGTGCCGCCTGCTCATCCACGAGGCAGACCCCCAGTCCATCAAGAGCGTGCAGATCATCAAGGAGGAGAAGGCCCCCGCGCCGGCGGGCTCAGCGGGGGTCGGACTTCCCGGATGAGGCGAGTCGTTTCGCCTCGTACATCCGTTTGTCCGCGACCCGCAGAAGTTCGGCGGCGGACGTCACGGGTGGGAAGCCGGGAACCGTGGCGGTGCCAAGGCTCAGGGTGATCGGGATCCGGCCAGTCGCCGTGGTGGTGCGCAGTTTGTTGAGGGCGTCGCGCAGCTTTTTGACGACGGGCACGCTGCGGTCTTTGTCGGTACGAGGCAACAAGGCGGCAAACTCGTCCCCACCTACGCGCGCCACCATATCGCTCTCTCGCAAGCTGGTGCGCAGCGTGGTTCCCACCTGCTGCAGCGCCCGGTCTCCTGTTTCGTGCCCGTACTGGTCGTTGATGGCTTTGAAGGCGTCTACATCCATGATGACGACCGTAAACGCCTCGCCGGATCGCTGGAACCGTTTCCATTCACGGGCCAGCACCTCATCGAAGAGCCACCGATTATACAAGCCGGTGAGCGGGTCGCGAATCGCCTTCTGATCCAGTTCGCGATTCTTCGCTTCTAATTCCTTCAAGTGCCGCGCATGCTCCTGAAGCGCCAGCTTCTGGTCCGTGATCTCCCGCATGACGGTGTGGATGCCCGTGATCGTGCCCTCCTCGTTCCGCTCGGGATAAAAGTCGGACAGGAAATACCGCTTGCCGCCCGACACGCGAGGGTCCCGCATTTCCTCTTCGAGGGCATGGTACGGCTTGCCGGACTTCAAGACCCGGTCATAGATCCGTTTCAGCTTGGCCCATCTCTCCCGGGGAATCAGGTTCGAAAGCTGCCGTCCGATGTGCTCCTCGATGGATTTCCCGTGGATCTCGGCGATCTGCTGGCTCACGCGTTCGACGATGAGGTCGGGGGTGAAATAGATCAGACCGATCGGGATCGCGGCGTACAGGGTATTCAGTCGTGTGCGGATGCGCTCGCCTTCGGTCAGCGCCTCGCGGAGGACCTCCTCGACGCGTTTGCGGATGGTGATATCGGTGTGCGATACGACGGCCCCGCCATCTTTCGAAGACAACGCGGTGGCGCACAGCAACCACCAGTGCGGGGCGGTCGGCGAGGGCCAGCGGTATTCGAGCGTGAATTGGTCCAGCGAGCCGTTCAGCACGGCCAGGAGGCCGCTTAACGCCTCGTGCGCCTTCTCGGCGTATCCGGACGGGGGCTGCCGGCAGGCCTTCACGTAATTGTCGCCAATGCCCGCGACGTGAGGGAAGCAACTGCCGTGTTCTTTCACAAAGCGTTCCCATGCCCCGTTGACTGCGATAATTGTGCCGTTTTTGTCCAGCACGGCGGCGTGCGCCGGCAGTGCATTCAGCACGTCCGTGATAGTCGCCTTCGTGCCGCGCGAGGAGCGGCGTGGGCGTGGTGCGGTCATCAGAGCAACCTGACGTTCACGTTTGCTCGAGCAGCGTGGCGAACTCCGCCTCGCTGAGTACCCTGACACCCAGTCGTTTGGCTTCTTCCACCTTGGAGCCGGGATCTGTTCCGGCGACGACGTAGTCCGTCTGCTTGCTCACGCTCGACGTGGCCCGGCCGCCCAGTTGCTCGACGCGCCGCTTGGCTTCCTCACGGCTGAACCGCGCCAACCCGCCGGTGAACACGAACGTCTTGTCCTCCAGGGGCCTCTGACCAAGCCCGGGCGTCACCTCGCGCTGGGCGGGTGTCTCGATGTTCAACCCGAACTCCAGCAAGCGGTCGATCACGCGCCGGTTGTGCGGCTCCTGGAAGAATGAGGCCAGGCTCGTCGCGATTTCCGGCCCGATCTCATGGACCCCTTCAAAAGTCTCCCGGTCGGCCGCCATGACGGCGGCCAGCGTCCCGAACCGGCGCGCCAGCACATGGGCGATGTGCTGGCCCACCTGCCGGATGCCCAGTCCGATCAGGAATCGCTCCAGGGAGACGCGCTTGCTGCGCTCAATGGCTTCCATCAATAGCGTGGCGGATCGCTCCGCGAATCCTTCCAGCGTCAGAAGCTGCTCCTTCGTGAGCGCGTACAAATCGGACAGGTCGCGGACCAATCCCCGGTCGACCAGTTGGGCGGCGGTCTTCTTGCCGAGCCCGTCGATGTTGAGGGCGCTCTTGGATGCGAAATGCTCCAAGGCCCCCTTGAGCTGGGCCGGACAGGCGGCCTGACCGGAGCAATAATGGTAGGCTCCTTCGCGGGCCACCGCCGAGCTGCAGACCGGGCACCGCTCCGGCATCCGAAACGGCTCGGCGCGTCGCTCGCCCGGGATCACGATGCGCTCCGCGATGGCAGGAATCACGTCTCCAGCCCGCTCGACCTTCACCGTATCGCCGACCCGGATGTCCTTGCGAGCCACCTCGTCGGCGTTGTGCAGTGTGGCCCGGCTGATCGTCACGCCTCCCACCTCGACCGGCTTGAGTAATGCCAACGGCGTCAGCGTGCCGGTCCGGCCGACCGAGACCACGATGTCCTGGACCAGGGTGATTTCCTTCCGCGGGGTGAACTTGTAGGCGATCGCCCAGCGGGGGCTCCGGGACTTCTCGCCGAGCGCCTCTCGCCAGTCGCGCCGGTCCACTTTGGCCACGATCCCGTCGATCTCGAACGGCAGCCGCTCGCGCGCCGCCTCGGCCTCGGCGTGGAATACGATCACCTCTTCGATGGTGTGACATTGGCGTCGCTGAACCGGCACCGGAAGCCCCCAGCGGGCCAGCGACTCAAGCTCCTCCCAGTGCGTGCGCGGCATGGACCCTGACTGGGCCATGATCTCGTAACAGGTGATGGCCAGCGGACGTGCGGCGGTGATCGTGGAGTCCAGTTGGCGGAGCGAGCCGGACGCGGCGTTCCGCGGGTTCGCGAAGGGTTCTTCTCCCCGTTCCGCGATGCGCCGGTTGAGCGCCTGGAAGTCATCCAGTCGCATGTAGACTTCCCCGCGGACGACCAGATGGGAGGGCAGGTCCAGAGCGGTCTGGAGCTGGAGGGGGAGTGATCGCAGGGTCCGGAGGTTGATCGTGACGTCCTCGCCGGTGGCTCCATCACCCCGCGTGGCCCCGCGCCTGAACGTCCCGTTGTCATAGACCAGCTCGACCGACAGCCCGTCATATTTTGGTTCGACGGTGTACTGGACCGTCTCCACCCCGAGCTCGCGGCGCACCCGCTTGTCGAAGGCCCGCACCTCGTCGGCACCGGCGACCGAGTCCAGGCTGAGCATGGGTCGCTCATGCTGGACTTTCGACAGTTCCTCGAGCGGCGGGGCCCCGACACGTTGCGTGGGAGAGTCCGGGGTGACGAGGTCGGGGTAGGCGGCCTCCAGGTCGCTCAGCTCCCGGAACAGCCGGTCATATTCGGCATCGGAGACCTCGGGGCGATCCTTGACGTAGTAGAGGTAGTCATGCCGGCGGATCTCTTTGCGAAGCTCCTCCAACCGCTGCTTCGCTTCCGCGCGGCTCAGGCCTTTGGGATCCTGGGACATTGATGGTGCGGTCTTCTTCATTCGCGGATGAACCGGGCTGCGTAGCTTCTGATCTCGTGGCCGTTCAGGACGTGAAATCGGCGAAGCCGGTCCACCGTCTGCCCGGAGAACCGACTCAGCGGGATCGGCACCAGGTTGCGCTGAAACTCACGGGCGATCCGCCGCCAACTTGCGCGTGGCGGGATGGGCGAGACCACGACGACATGCGGCTCCTGGGAGTGCAGGGCCGCGCCCGCGATGAGCCGTTCCTCCAAGGTGCGGACGAAGTTCAGTCTGGAATCCTCCCAGATGTTCGGAATCGGTCTGGGTGGGAACAGGAAGAACGCCCCGCCATAGCTCGATTGGCCGATGCCCGGTCCTACCATCTGCTCCCGGAACGGGGTGGCGTAGAAACAGAGGGTGGATTCTTCGGCGTGCTCCGCGTACCAGGTCGCCTGCCAGCTATAGACCCCGGGATCGGCCGGGGTGTCGAACAGGAAGACCACCGCCTCCACGTTCCCCCTGGCCGGCGGAATCTCTTTCACGTAGATGTCCATCCGCCCGGTGCGTGCGGGTTGGTCTTGTCCTCGAGGTCCAGTGTGCCGGTCGCCCGTGTGCCAGTGGCGCAGGCTCTCGCGCAGGTCCACTCCGTCCTTGATCGAGGTCGTGAACTTCTCGACCCGGGCGAGGTCGGCCCCCAGGATGGCCCGGGCTTGCTCGCGCACATGCCGGGTGAAACTCTCGATCCGATTGTCTTCGGGCGGCCAGGAGCACTGGCGAAAAGGATTCCACTGACGCGCCCAGCGGCGGCTCTTGATCCGGGGCGGCTTCGGGTGGAGGGAGAGCGGTCGCCAGATCAGCGGGGGGCCCTGGAGCCGGTTCGTGCCCTGGGCGACCACCCCGTCCTGAAACTCCAGCTTGCCGATGCCGGCGGACGCCGCCGACCCCTGTCCCTCCACCTCGCCCTCCTGTTGAAAGGCATAGCTCCTGGCGGTCTCCAACAGCGCGATCGCGAAGTCGTCCCCGGCCATCTGCTTGGCGGCCAGGACGAGAGAATACAGGTCCGGTGTCAAGCGGTGTTCCAGCAGGGCCAGGTTGCGGACGTATTGCAAGTAGAGTTGGAGAAGCTGCGGGGTGACCCAGTTGTCCACGGAGCTCGCCTCCGGTGATCGGTCGGCCATCCAGCGGGCCCGGGCTTCCAGCAGCAACTCTTTGATGCCGTCCACCGAGAGGTGACGATCCGACCTCACCTCGGCGCGTCGCCGTTCATAGAGCTCCGTGATGAACGGCAGCTCTCCCAGCACGAAATACAAGGTGGCCGGCGTGACCGTCGAGACGGAGGGCCGGCCCGACACAGGCTCAGGCTCCGCGTAGGCTCTCCGCTCCCGATAGGCGTCCCGCAGCCAGGCCCAGTCCGCCAGCGGGCAGAGACACAGGATGCTCTCGAAGTCCAGCTCCAGTTCATGCAGGCGGAAGGCCATCCAGGCGATGCGGTCCCACTGCTGCCCTGGTTGGCTCGGAGCGGGCAGGGAAGGGACCAGCGAGGCCGCGAACGCGGCCAGCGAGACGCGCTTGAGCGCGTAAGGGTCCGGAGCGGCGACGGGGAGGGGCTCAAAGACCGTCACCTCGCGGTCGATGTAGGCGCGGGGAATGCCCTCGCCCATCGCCACTCGTACGCCCATGATGACCGCTTGGCAGGGGTCCACGGGGATAAAGCTGCAGCGCGGCATCCCGTCCCGGTCGGGCTCCGGCATCGCCACCAGGCTGATGCGCGGGAGATCCTCCACCGCCGCTTCCAGCATCGGTTCGATCGAGGGCGGTAGCGGCACCGCGAGACAGTCGTAGGGACGCCCGATGAGGGTCTCGCGCACTTCCTGAGCCATGTCTCCGCTGCCGTGGAGGATCGGCAGCACCTCGACCCGCGAGGAGAGGCGCAGGACCGTCTCGGCTGTCTTCGTGAGATGAGCCACTGGAACTCTTCCTAGCTCGCGCGTCTCCGCCCCCGGCCTTTTCTATTTTCCCGGGCGCAGCGGATCGTCCCCTTCGAAAAAGAAGTCTGCCAGCCCCTGCGGCAGCGGCTGATCTCCCAGCGCCCGCTTCCGGCGGCGGGAGAGTCCTTCGAGGTCCTGGGCCTCCTCGCCGAGGACCTTGATCAAGGCTTCACGCCAGGCTTCGTCTTTGGAGAGCGGATGCCCCGGGTCTTGGGCGAGCCGCTTGAGCGAGTATTGCAGCAGATGGATCCCATCACGCACCGAAAAATCAAGATTCAGCTTGTGCGCCTCCTGCAGGAAATTCACGGTCGTGGCCAGCATCTCCGCGGGGGAGAACGGTATGTGGTAGCGCAGAATGGCCAGCTCGTCGTCTCGACGGGGAAATCCCAGGTTGAGGGTGGGCTGCAGGCGGGACATGATGTAATCGGGCACCTCGTAGGTCGAAGCGTCTTCATTCATGGTCACGCAAGACCGGAACTCCGGTTGCGCCTTGATCAGGATGCCCGCCACGATGGATTCGACGCACCGCCGGTGGTCGAGCAGCGAGGCGAGGGAGGCCCAGCTCCTTTCGTTCATGCGGTTGCCCTCATCCAGCACGCAGACGCCGCCGGTCAGCACCGCGGTGACGAGGGGAGAGGCGTGATACGCGATCGTGCCGGATTCCGCCAGGACGGGGGTGATCAAGAGATCCTCCGGCCGGGTGTCCGCCGTACATTGAAAGATGTACAGATCCTGCTTGCGTTCGCGGGCCCCGGCCATGGCGAGGGTCGTTTTCCCGATGCCGGGTGGGCCCGTGATGCGGGGCGAGAGCGGCAGGTCCTTCTGGTGGATCACGAGCCAGCAGGCCAGGAGCTGTTTCAGAATCTCCCGGTCGCCGATCCACTCCTGGGCCAGGTCCAGCGACTGGGCCAAGCGTACCGTCACGCCATCCACCACGACGGATCGCCCCGCGCCCGATGGCTTCGTATCAGGCTTCTCTCGCATCCTGCCTCCGGAAATCAGTGCCGCTCAATTCACTCATGAACCGTAGCATAGCGCCGGTTGAGGGTCAAACGGCGAACTATCTCGTTCCGCGGCGCCAACGGGTCCGTCCAGGACTGTTTCGCTTTGACTTTCGGCGGTACTGGCTCTATTCTTGTTGAACTCGGGCCACAGAGCGGAGGGCGGTCAGGCCTCGGCTCGCAGAGCGGGACAAGAAACGGACGAAGAGGAGAGGACGGGTGACGCTATGAGAATCAGCATCAACTTCCATCTGTTGGCAGTCGGCCTTGGCGGACTCGTGCTGGCGGGCTGCGTGATGAGCGAGAAGTACGACGCGGAAAAGGCGCGGTCGCTGAACTTTCAACGTCTGTTGGCGCAGGAGGAAAAGCGGACGGGCGAACTGGATACCGACCTCAAGCGCGTGACGCGCGAGGCCTCGGAGCATGAGGGGCGAAACCGGGAACTGGAGGCGCAACTCAAGGCCGTGCGGGAGCAATTGGCCGGAATCCAGGAGGAGACCGATGCCTTGAGAGAGGCGGCAGCCTTGATGGAAAAGTCCAAGGACGATCTCCGCCGGTCTCGCCCGTCCGCCTTGCGACCGAGGCGAGTTGAAAAGGCACCGGTGGCGCCGGTCGCGGATCAACTGACCCCCTCGCTCGAGGCCCCGAAGCCCGAGACCCTCACGGGCGAGAAAGGTGAGATCGGGTCGCCGGTTTACCATGAGGTGAAACCAGGCGAAACGTTATTCCGCCTCTCTCGGCGACATGGAGTCGACGTGGAGCAGATCAAGAAATGGAATAGCCTCACGGACGATCTGATCGAGGTCGGGCAGAGGTTAATCGTGGGCTATCAATGAGCGGACACCGATGCGTCACCCTTCCTATTCGTTAAGCTTTGAGGAGTTCCGGTCGCTCGCCGCTCACGGGAACTTAATCCCCCTCTACCGGGAGATCCTGGCCGACTTCGAAACACCGGTGTCGGCCTTCACCAAGATCAACCACGGCCCGTCCGCCTACCTGCTGGAGAGCGTCGAAGGGGGAGAGAACTGGGCTCGCTATTCGTTCCTCGGCAGTGGCTCCCCGACTGTCGTCCTGGAGGAGCGCGGGAGGCTGGTCGTCACGAGGGGCCCTGGAGTCCAGCGCGTTCCCATTGGAGGCAAGTCAGGCGCAGATCCGCTGGAGCGGATTCGAGACCTGATGGCGGCTTACCGTCCGGTCACCGTTCCGGGCCTCCCGCGCTTCGTCGGGGGGGCGGTCGGATACCTCGGGTACGACGTGGTCCGCTCTTTCGAGGACATTCCGGCCCGCCGCAAGGACGAACTGGGTCTCCCCGACCTGGCCTTCCTGCTCACGGACACGCTGCTGATTTTTGATACCGTGTCGCAGAAGATCAAGGTCGTGGCGAATGGCCACGTGCTGTCCAGCCGGGAATCCGAACTCAGACGAGCCTATGCGGATGCCACCGCTCGCATCGAACGTATGATCGCGCGCCTCAAACGGCCGCTGCACCGGACTCTCCCGAAACGGCGTCGCAAGCCGTTGACCTTCTCGGCGAACATGAGCCGGGCGGATTTTGAAAAGATGGTCATGCGGACCAAGGAGTATATCCGGGCGGGGGATGTCGTCCAAGCGGTGGTGTCCCAGCGATGGGATGCCCGGATCCAGACCGCTCCGCTCGAGATTTACCGAGCCCTGCGGGTCATCAATCCCTCACCGTACATGTACTATCTTCGGGTCGGCGGGGTCGAGCTGGTGGGGTCCTCGCCCGAAACGTTGGTCAGGTGCGAGGATGGACGAGTCTCGGTCCGTCCGATCGCGGGAACGCGGCGGCGGGGCGCGACGGAGGAGCAGGACCGCATGCTCGAGCGGGAGTTGCTGGCGGATGAGAAAGAGCGGGCGGAGCACGTGATGCTCGTGGACCTGGGCCGTAATGACGTCGGACGCGTGGCGCGGAAGGGCACGGTCCGCGTAGACGGATTCATGCAGGTGGAGCGGTACTCCCACGTGATGCACCTCGTGTCGCAGGTGAACGGCGAGCTCGATCCGTCGATGAATGTCTACGATGTGATGAAGGCCTGCTTCCCGGCCGGCACGGTGTCCGGCGCGCCCAAGATTCGTGCGATGGAGATCATCGAAGAGCTGGAGCCGACGCGGCGCGGGCCTTACGCCGGCGCGGTGGGGTACTTCAGCTTCTCCGGCAACATGGACACCTGCATCAATATCCGCACCATCGTGATCAAGGGCCGGCAGGCGTACATCCAAGCCGGGGCGGGGATCGTGGCCGACTCGGATCCTGAGCGCGAGTACGAGGAGACCTGCAACAAGGCCCGGGCCATGATGAAGGCCATCGAGATGGCGGAACAGGGACTGGAGTGAAGGCGGCTGACTGCCTCCCGTGCTCGCGCATCGCGCACTTCGGAAAGTGCTCGCTGGACGCGCGCAGTTGGAGGCAGTCCAGCCGCCTAGGGTGTTAAGGGGCGGTATGTTGCTCATGATCGACAATTACGACTCCTTCACCTATAACCTGGTGCAGTATCTCGGGGAGTTGGGGGAAGACGTGCGCGTGTACCGGAACGACAAGATCACGGTCGAGGAGATCGAGGCCCTGCACCCGCAGCGGCTGGTGATCTCGCCGGGCCCCTGCACCCCCAAAGAGGCCGGCATTTCGGTGGACGCCATCCGGCACTTTGCCGGGCGCATGCCGGTGCTGGGCGTCTGTCTGGGCCATCAGTCCCTGGCGGTGGCGTTCGGGGGCGAAGTGGTGCGCGCAGATCGGCTGATGCACGGGAAGACCTCCATGATTCATCACGATGGCAAAACTATATTCCGTGCTCTGCCGAACCCCTTCGAGGCAACCCGTTACCATTCGTTGTTGGTGAAGCGCGCAACCGTCCCGGACTGCCTGGAGGTGTCGGCTGAGACGGCCGAAGGCGAGATCATGGGCTTGCGTCACCGCACCCTGGGGGTGGAAGGGGTGCAGTTTCATCCTGAATCCATTCTGACAGCAGCCGGCATGGATCTGCTCCGGAACTTCCTCAAACTCTAGGCACTAGGCGATAGGCTATAGATTATGGGGTTGGGGGAAGGATGGCCGCTCATCCAACCTATCGCCTATGGCCCATTGCCTCTAGCATTATCGGAACATGATCAAAGACGCGATCGCCAAACTGGCCGACCGGGCCGATCTCTCGGAGAGGGAAGCCGAAGAGGTCATGCTGGAGATCATGACCGGGGCCGCTACGTCGGCGCAGATTGCCGCGTATCTCATGGGCCTCAGGATGAAGGGCGAGACCGTGGACGAGATCGTCGGCTCCGTCAGAGCGATGCGGTCCCGGGCCACACACATCCGGGTTGCCGATCCCCTGGTGGTGGACACGTGCGGAACCGGCGGCGATCAGGCGAACACCTTCAACATCTCCACCACGGCGGCCTTTGTGGTGGCGGGCGGCGGCCTGACAGTGGCCAAACATGGAAACCGATCGGTGTCGTCCCGATCGGGAAGCGCTGACGTGCTGGCCGCCCTCGGGGTGCGCATCGATCTTCCGACGGAACGCGTCGAGGACTGCGTGAATGAGCTGGGCATCGGCTTCCTGTTCGCGCCGCTGTACCACGGGGCGATGAAACACTGCGCGGCCCCGCGGCAGGAGATGGGCGTCCGGACCCTCCTGAACATTCTGGGGCCGCTTGCCAACCCGGCAGGGGCCACGATCCAGGTGCTGGGAGTCTACGAGGAAGGATTGACTGAGTTGCTGGCGAGGGTGCTGCTTCGCCTGGGCACGCGGCATTGCTTCCTCGTGCACGGAATGGATGGACTGGACGAGATTACGTTGACCGACCGGACCCGCGTCTCGGAGGGCAAAACGGGCGTGGTCTCGAGCTACCTTCTGGACCCGAGCGACTTCGGGTTGGACCGCGTCCGGTTGAAGGACCTGGCCGGCGGAACGGCCGAAGAGAATGCCCACACCACGCGGGAGATCCTCCGAGGGCGGAAGGGATCGAAGCGGGAGGTGGTCTGCATGAATGCCGCGCCGGCTTTCGTGGCGTGCGACAAGGCGAGGACCTTGCAGGAAGGGTATGAGCTGGCCGGGAGGGTGATTGAGAGCGGGGCGGCGATGGAAAAATTGGAGCGGCTGATCGAGTTCACGAACAAATGAAGCAAGCCGGTGTGGCATGGACCCATCGCTCCCGCGCCTCTCGGAGTGACCCTTCCGGACTCTGCCGGGCGGAACACCTTCGGAAATTCCCTCGAAGACTCGGTCAGTTTCCGCTTTCCTTCCCGGCAGAGTCTCGGTGGGTACCCCACTCCTCCGGCGACGTACGCTCTGAGTCCATGCCACACCGGCATGAGTGAAACTCCGATTGAGCCGCTTGTGGAAAGAGAGTAGCGGATGATTTTAGACAGGATACTGGAGCACAAGCGGGCGGAGTTGCGGCATAAGCAGAGCCGGGGGTATCTGGCCGAGCTCAAGGCAAAGATTCGCGATCAGGCGCCGCCGCTGCCGTTCATCATCACGCTGGAAGCGACTCGACATCCGGAGAGTCCCGCGCTGATCGCCGAAGTCAAGAAGGCCTCGCCGAGCCAGGGCCTGCTCCGCGAAGAGTTCAAGGACCAGTTCGAGCCGGTCAAGATCGCTCAAGTCTATAAGGACCACGGCGCGTCCGCCGTCTCGGTGCTGACCGACCAGGAGTATTTCCAGGGGAGTCTCGAACATTTGATGGCGGTCAAAGAAACGGTGGGGCTGCCGACGCTCATGAAAGAATTCATGGTCGACGAGGTGCAGTTTTATGAGGCGCGGGCCTGTGGCGCCGACGCGGTCCTATTGATCGTCGCCGCGCTGGAGCGAAGGCAGTTAATTGAATTTTACGCGCTCGCCCACGAGCTGGCGCTCGACGTGCTGGTGGAGGCTCACCGGGAGTGGGAGCTGGACACCGTGCTGGAGTGGCTGCCGGAGGCGAGGCTGATCGGGATCAATAACCGGGACCTGAAAACCTTTTCCACAGACTTGGACGTCACGCTCCGGCTCGTGAAGCGCGTTCCCTCCGACAAAGTCATCGTCAGCGAGAGCGGCATTCAAAAGCGGGACGACGTGAAGCGTCTCCTCGAAGCCGGCGTCCACGCGATGCTGGTGGGGGAGTCGCTGATTAAGGCAGAGAACATTGGCGCGAAGGTCCGCGAATTAATAGGGGCACCTCAGGAAACGACCAGATGAGGCCTCGGCTGACGAAGGGAGGAAGGTCGGGGCGGCCAGGCTACTCCCCCGTGCTCGCAGAACGTGAAGAGGTGGAAGGTCGCCCGTGTCGGTCCTTTGCTCCCGGAGCGCGCGGCCTCAGAAGGAAGGAGAAGAGGGAGCAGCCAGACCGTCCTTCTTGCTCGCAGAGCCCCCACGATAAAGCTGTGGTCGCTCGATGCGCGCAGTGAAGGACAGCCTGGCTACTCCCTCTTAGAAAAACAGAGGGTACCGGAGGATCATTCGTCGTTGCGGGCAGTGTGGGATCAGCCAGGCCACCCCGTTTAGTGAATCACGCTATGGCAAGCCCCTTCGTGCCTCTCCCTTCCATCCGAGGCCACAGAGTCAGTGCAAGTTGTTTCGAAGATTAATCTTGGTCTTTCAGAGTCGCTTTGGCCCATGTTTTCTATGGGGACAGAAAGAAGAGGGGTTTCGAGAGAATCTGGATGAGTGATCGAGCGCTTTAGTCATCATGTTCTCGGCTTAGTTGCGATGGCCCTCAAAATCAAAATCTGCGGGATTACGAATGTCGAGGATGCGCTGGCGGCGGTGGAGGCCGGCGCGGACGCCTTGGGCTTCGTGTTCCATCGAGAAAGCCCCCGCTGTGTGGTGCTGGATGTGGTTCGTCGGATCGTGGCCCAGCTCCCGCCGTTCGTGCTGCCGGTGGGGGTCTTCGTGAACGAAGACCTGAAGACGGTGCGCGATCTGATGGACGAATGCGGGTTGG
>JAHFEU010000054.1 GCA_023248295.1 Nitrospirota bacterium
AAGGCGTCGCGGCCAACAGTACGACGTGAACGGTCACCCGGGGGTAACGCATGATGGCGCAACCGAGACCGTGCGCCGTTCGTCAGCCGAGACGGGAACTCCGCCCTTCGTCAGCCGAGGCAACATTTCCTTGAAAGCCGGAAGAGCAAATTTCTAGACCCGTGAGAGTCTTTTGACTTGCGCTCGATTGTGAGAGAATGCGGCAGCGCTGAACAAGAGACTGGTCTGCGGGGGTACAGATCGTGATGATCGTGAGGCATCGGGACTCCATCGGCAGGGTGGCCCGGGCGGCGGCGCGCACGGCCGTCTGTCTGACCGTCGCGCCGTGGCTGGCGACGACCGCCCTGTCCGAGGACGGCTCCGACCAGGCCAAGGGCAAAGCGATGACGGTTCCCGCCGTGGTGGCGGCGGTCAGGCCCTCCGTGGTCACGGTCATGACTCGCGGTGTCCCACCCAACCCTTTCCAGTATCCGCCGCCTGCTGGTTCCGGGTCCGGCTTCATCGTGGACGAGCATGGATACATCCTCACCAATAATCATCTGGTTGAAGGGACCAAAAACGTGGTCATCAGTCTCCCGACGGGGAAGCTCACTCCCGGCCGCGTCGTCGGACGGGATTTTCTGTTGGACCTGGCGCTGATCAAAATTGAAGCGCAGGACCTCGTCGCAGCCCGCTTGGGCCAGTCCTCAACGCTGCAAATCGGCGAGACGGTCGTCGCGATCGGCAATCCGTTCGCCCTGAAGGGTGGCTCAACCGTCACGGTCGGGGTGGTGAGCGCGCTGGATCGTTCGATCCTGGCCCCGAACGGGGAAACGCTGTATGACCTGATTCAGACCGATGCGGCGATCAACCCTGGCAGCAGCGGAGGCCCGTTGGTGGATTTGTCGGGACGCGTCGTGGGGATCAATGTGGCCGTCGCTCCTTCAGCCCAGGCGATCAGCTATGCGATTTCGATCGACGCCGCGTATCCGAACATTCAGGCGATGCTGGTGCGCGGAGCCGTGTTTCGACCGGATCTCGGGTTTACCCCGGTCACGGTGACGCCCAGCGTGGCGGCCAGCTTCAATCTGTATGTGGATCGGGGGGTCCTGGCCGTTCAGGTGGACCCGCTCAAGCCGGCGGCCAAAGCAGGGCTTCAAGATGGGGATGTCATCACCGCAGTCGATGCCACCCAGATCTACAACCTGGGCGACTTTTGGCACGCCTTTCTGCAGGCAGGCGTCCAGTTTCCCGCGCAGCTCACGGTGTACGGGAAACAGGGCCACTTCTCCGAAGTGTCGCTTCCTCGCGTCTCCTCTCCGCACGCGTCTCGGTGACGCCGGCCGGCTCAGCGGAGTCACGACGATGATGGTCTTCCAGGTGGACTTCGTCCGTTCTCGTTGCCGGCCTCCAGGGGCTGTGGTATAGTCTGACCACGGCGAGTCGGCGTCTCGCGCCGGATCATGCTGTCGAAGAAAGTGAGCGGGGGAACAGGGTTATCCCGCCGACCAGGTCCGGGGGATACCGTTCCTGTCCATGGATCGTAAGCCCGGATCCGATTCGGCGAGTGACTTCGGCAGGCCTCCTTCCTCTGCCTTCCCTTCGTTCACGCCCCCCACGAACCGGTTCAACGGGCGAGATCTTCGGTCTGGTGGGCAGCAGGCTGTCGTGAATCGTCCTGGCGCGTTGATGACGTTCGATCGAGTGCCCTATGACACCGCCTGGGAGCTGCAACGGTCCCTGGTCGAGGAGAGGCTGGCTGATCGCCGGCCGGACACCTTGGTCCTGCTCGAGCACGAGCCGGTGTACACGATCGGTCGGAGCGGACAGGAGAGTCATTGGGGCGGCGACGAGCGGAACCTCCGGCAGGCAGGCTACCCTGTCTACCGGGTGGAGCGAGGCGGGTCGGTGACCTATCACGGCCCCGGCCAGATCGTCGGGTATCCGATCCTTCGCCTCGGGCATTTCTACGCAGGGCCCAAGGCTTACATGCGGGCCCTCGAAGAGGTCGTGATCCAGACTCTGGCGGAGTGGGGCATTGCAGGCCGGCGCATCGACAAGTTGACGGGCGTCTGGGTCGGACAGGGGGACAGGATGAAGATCGCCGCACTAGGTGTGCGCATCGTCCGAGGAATCACGATGCATGGCTTCGCCTTGAACGTGATGCTCGATCTGGCCCCCTTCCACCGCATCGTGCCGTGCGGGATCGCCGAATGCCGTGTGACGTCGATGGCCGCGGTCCTGGGCCGGCCGCTTGAGGTCTCCCTGGTCCGGCGGCGGATCGCGGAGGTGTTCGCGGAGGTGTTCGGACTGGAATGGATCGCGCAAGAGGCCGGCGCGTGTGCGGGTCTCGACCAGCGCGCGGTCAACGGCGAGCCCGTCGGAACGTGACAGCAGGGGAGGGAGCGCGACGGATGACCATGAGAGAACCAGCCCACGAACTCGACAATCCCACCTTTCGCCTCGCGGTCGCGCAGTTCGATCAGGCGGCTGAGGCGATGAACCTGGACCCGAACCTGCGGGAGCGGCTGAAGCTACCGGAGCGGTCCCTCATCGTCAGCCTTCCCACGAGGATGGACGACGGTACCGTCAAGGTCTTCACGGGGTACCGGGTGCAACACGACTCAGCGAGAGGGCCCTCCAAGGGCGGGATCCGGTACCACCTCGACGTGAGCCTGGGGGAGGTGGCGGCGCTGGCTATGTGGATGACATGGAAGTGCGCGCTGGCCGGCCTGCCCTACGGAGGCGCGAAGGGGGGCGTCCGCGTGGCGCCCGAGCGGTTGTCGCGCGGCGAGTTGCAGCGGCTGACCCGGCGGTATGCAGCCGAGATTTTTCCCCTCATCGGCCCGGACAAGGACGTGCCCGCCCCCGACGTGGGCACCAACGCGCAGGTCATGGCCTGGATCATGGACACGTACAGCCAGCAGGTAGGCTTCGCGGTCCCGGGGGTGGTGACGGGCAAGCCGCTGTCCATCGGCGGGAGTCTCGGGCGGGAAGAAGCGACCGGTCGCGGCGTGGTCTACGTGACGCTGGAAGCCATGAAGCACCTGGGCCTCGAGATCACGAAGGCGACGGTGGCCGTGCAGGGATTCGGAAACGTCGGGTCGAACACCGCGCGGATCATGGCGGAAGCCGGCGCGCGGGTCATCGCGGTGAGCGACCATTCAGTCGGCCTGTACAACGCTAAGGGCCTGGAGATCCCCGAACTGCTGCGGCGCTATCACACGAACGGCCACTCGCTCCGTGACACCAAGATGGGTGACTGGATCAGCAACGAGGAGTTATTGGAATTGGACTGCACGGTCCTGGTCCCAGCCGCCCTCTCGGAGCAGATCACGGAGAAGAATGCCTCCAAGGTGCGATGCCGGCTCCTGGTCGAGGGCGCGAACGGGCCGACGACGCTGGAAGCGGATCAGATCCTGGCCGATAAGGGCGTGTTCATCATTCCGGATATCCTTGCCAACTCCGGCGGCGTGATCGTCTCCTACTTCGAGTGGGTCCAGGACGCGCAGCGCTTCTTCTGGAAGGAGGCCGACATCCGGGACCGATTGCACGAGATCATCACGGCGGCGTTCCATCGGACCCTGGAATTCTCGAAGGCCCAGCAGGCCACCATGCGCATGGCCGCGCTCATGAGCGGGATTGACAAGGTGGCCCAGGCCCATCTGGCGCGCGGGCTGTACCCGTGATGACGTGGACCGCGGTTCGTCTATCGCGTCGTTGCGTCTGTCGCGATGACGCCACGGACGCCGCACGCGAGGACGCGTCATGAATTACGTGCTTGCCGCCATCGCCGGGGTCTGGATGGCTGATGGGCTCGCGCTCCTGCTGGCACCCCGTCATGTAGTCACGCGTCTGCGGGAAGTCCTGACCCTCTCGCCCGCGATGCTTCGGCTGGAGGGCGTGGCCGCCTGCTTGGGCATTCTCCTGCTCCTGGGCACGGAAGGGCTCCACTACCAACCGTTGTGGATGATCACGGGCGCCGCCATGGTGATGAAAGGTGTGTTCCTCGCCGTCGGGCCCGAGCAGTGGAGGCAGTGGGTGGTGGGATGGTGCCTGGAACGCGAGGATGTGGATTACCGGTTCTGGGGATTAGGGCTGTGCGCCTTGGCCTTGCTCTTGTTGCAGGCGTTGGGCTGGCTGGGGAACGACTGAGAGGATGCTGGGCACGCTGGGAGTGGTCAAGGGCATGGTTCTGCTCGCGGAGTGCGAGCATCGCGCCGTGAACGGCTGCTGCGAATCTGGGAACGGACTCCGGCGTGGGCGTCTCGGCTGACCGGGGTGGTGACGGTGACCCTGGCTGTGCTGTTGGCCCTCGACACGTTGCGACGATAGCCGGAAGGGAACCGCATGCACGACCTCGTTTCGCTGTGGCACGTGCACCGGGAGGCACGATGGCCGACGTTCACCGATCTGAACGAGGGACAGTTGATGACGTTGGATACCGTGATCAGCGGATGTGTCACCTATTATTTGGAGTCCGAGAACGGACTGGACCCACAGCGCGTCGATATCCTGGAAAGCTGCCTTGCCGATCTCAACGGGCTCTTGCCCGACCTCGCCGCGGAGATCAGCCCCTACTTTGAACGGCTGCGAACGCTCGCGACGCTGCTATTGGAAACCCGCCATCGTCCATAGCCCGCGCAAGACCGGGGAGGAGCCGGAGTCGGCTCCACTCGAACTGACGAGGAAGGCCTTGGGTTGCCTTGCAAGTTCGGGTGTCGTCGGCTAGAATCACTGCCGTTTTTTCGTGGCTCGTCCTGGTGGCTGACGCCCTGCCTCAATGTGGAGGCTTACGCTCTGTGGTCAAGGAGGACTTGATGAGAGGACGACGATTGCCGGTCTTGTTCGTCTCGTTGGGGCTCACCCTCATGGGAGGGGTGCCCCTCGTCGCCGGGGCCGAACCCTATGAGCTCACCAAGAACGACGTGATGGACCCCAAGCTCTTCAAGAGCACGGACATTTCATTGTTTGGGGTGAAGCTCGGTGATCCTGAGAGCAAGGCTCTGGATATCCTGGTGAACGAGAAGATTCCGGGGGTGAAGGTTGAACAGGAGGCGACGTTCGTCCTGCTGCTGGATCAGCGCAAACCCACCGGTCCGATGGCGGGTATTCGGTTGCTCGATGGAAAGGTTGACCTCATCTTCATCAATAACCGCTTTGCCTTCAAGGCGAGGGGAATCTTTCGCAATGTGCTCAACAGCGAGAGTCCGGACGAGATTCGCAAAATCCTCGGCAAAGAAGATTTTGGGGATGAGAACGTGATGGGAGCCGCGATGAACTACGAAAAGCAGGGCTTTCTCGTCAATTACCTGGGCAAGGACGTGAACGTCGAGTTTACTCTCCCGCAATAGGCAGGACGGCCAATGGTGCGCTGGAGCCGCCGGGCGTCCGCCGTGTCAGTCTGGGTCTGCCTGGCGGCGCTGGCCGTGTCTCCGCCTCGCACGCAGGGGCAACAGGACCAAGAGCTCCTGACCCCCGAGCCACTCCCCTTTGATTCGCCGCTCGAGTTTCTTGATTTCAGTACCCCCACCACGATCGAGGGACGGATCCGGTTCGTTGATGTGTCTGAACGTGCGATCTGGCTCCAGTGGGAGCGTCGTCTGGAAGACCATCCTTCCGGGAAAAAAGTGTGGAGAACGCTGGGTGGGGAGTTTATGTTGCAGGTTTACCCGCGAGACGGGATCCAGTTCGACACGCTCAAGGAATTGGCGCCAGGTACCCGGCTCAGAATGGTGATCCAGTCGAACGACACGGGACGCCGCTTGATCCTCTCCTACGCCGACCCCTCGGTTCCCCCGGAAGTCCCGCTCTGAGCGGCTACTGCATCGCGCCGGTCGCGGTGTCGAGCCGTTGGAATCCGTATTGAATCAGGTTCGAGGCGGTGTTCCAGCGACGGGTGGTGTGGAGCAGCACCAGGAGAAGCTGTTTTCCGTTCTGGGAGACCTTGGCGATCAGGCACCGCCCCGCTTTCGAGGTGAAGCCGGTCTTCACGCCCTCGACGCCCGGCATGCGGCCGAGCAGGCGGTTCGTGTTCCTGAGCAGGTAGGACCGGTTCACGTTGACCGCCGTGATGACCTCCAGCTCCGACCTCACGAAGGCCTTGAAGACAGGGTGTTGCAGGGCAGTCTCGCTTAAGGTGGCCAGGTCTGCCGCAGTCGAGTAGTGATCGGGGGCATCGAAGCCACAGGCGTTACTGAAGTGGGTATCCAAGAGCCCGAGTGTCCGAGCCTTCGTGTTCATCAGAAGGACAAACCACTCTTCCGATTCGGCCACGTGCTCGACGGCCGCCAGGCACGCATCGTTCGCTGAGGTAATCAGCATCGCCTTCACGAGATCCTCCAGCGCGAAGACCTGCCCGGCTCGGAGCCGCAAGCGGGTCTTCCGAGCGGATGCGGCCTTGTGACTGACACTCACATAGTCTTGCAGGTGCCCGTATTCCAGAATAACCAGCGCCGACATCACTTTGGTGAGGCTGGCTGGCGAAAGCCGCCGGTCGGCTTCGAACTCATAGATGGTCCGCCCCGTGGTCAGGTCTTTGAGAAGGACGCTTTGGGCGATCGTACGTGCCCCCAGCAACGGGTGGATGGACTTCAGGCCGGAGGAGAATCCGGCGGAAGACATTAACGGAGCCGTGGACGGATAGGTCTCGGCTCGGGACGGGGAAGACATCCACAGCATCGGGACGCAGAGGGCTGCCACGGCCACCAGCAGCGGCCACCGGTGCTCCGCCGAGGAGCGCGACCGACGAGGCTGCCGGAGAAGGTAGGGATGCATCCGGTGGGAGTTACAGCGTAAAGGTTTCACGAACCTTGGCGCCGCGGAACCCGGTATCGAGGACCTTGTGGAAGAACCTGAGGAGGTCCGCCAGATCCAGCCAGAAGCCGCAGTTCAGACAACGTGCGTACAGCCGGCGGTTGAGCAGCGTGTAATGCCGCTCCACCATCATGAATCCTTTGCACTTCAGGCAGTTCATCTACGATCGGGTTCTCCGAATCTCCCGGCACGGTCATGCGCTGAAAGCCCGCCACAGGTCAGACGACTTCTACTGTACGGCGCCTCAGGGTGTCAAGCGAATTTTCTAGCCCGGGTTATTCATGAAACATCTGCTCCGACAGGCGATCCTCTCGCGGGGTGCCCATTGCTCTGCCACTTGCAATGGGCCATCGGGGGTTCTCGCTCCTCGCCGTATTGTTCACCCGTTGCATCCGAAGAGCAACGGGTCCCCGATACGCCTGCGTCGCCCTCACGTGCGAGCGCCCGTGGCGGGCTTCGGTCTCACCTGTCTCGCGACGATGCTCATGAATAATCCGGGCTAGGCTCAGCGAAGACGGTTCATAATGAGCGCGATGCAGCCGGCCAGCAGACCGCCGCCGGCGATCGTGATCGCAAACGTCAACAACGCGCTGGCACTGCCCGCCGGATGCGTTTCGTACAGGAGATCTCGAACGCCTCCCTCCACCATCAACACCGACAAGGTTGTGAGCGATCCCATGCCGAACCACCAGATGAATCTCCTCACACGTTCCCGTCCTTCGCCGAAGGGTGCAGGCCGGCCTCACGCCACGCCACGAGACTGCATGCGGTCAATCTAGCCCACCGGTCTGGACCTGTCAAGAAAAGGGGAAAAACGAGAGGGAGCAGCCAGACCGCCGTTCTTGCTCGCAGAACGCGCACGATCAGACATGCAGAGAAGGGACGGCCCGACTGCCCTTCGTGCTCGCGCATCGCGCACTTCTTCCAGCGTCACTCGTATCTCGTATGTTAGGATTGGTTGCGAGATACGCTTCACGAGGTACACTTCACGAGGCTTCCTGCGGACGCGCGCAGTAAAGGGCAGTCAGGCCATCCCCCTCTATGTACGAATGAGAAGATCAGGTTGGAGCGCGCACAGCGGGGGATCAACCTGGCTACCCTTGCTGGACCGAGGTAACACCTGCATCCCTGCTCGGGGTAACAGAGACTGCCATCGAGGGAACAGCGAGGCGGATCAGGACGCGGATGGAACACGAGGTGGAGCGAGCGATTTCAGGCCTCGGTGCAAGAAGATCGAAATGCTCCCGGCTCCGTTGTTCGCGGTGACCAGCCCCGGCTCTTCGGTCTCGTTCGTTCTGAGGGTCAGAGTGGCCACGGCAAACGGTCCGCCTTTCGTTCGATAGTTCATGGGTGGGTAGCGGAACGTCCCATCCCCGCGTCCGTAGAGGATGGAAAGGTCGTTTGACTGGATGTTGACGATCGCGACGTCAGGGACTCGATCGCCATCGAAGTCTCTGGCCAGACCGTGCACCGGCCCCGCATCGGCCCCGGACTCTTTGCCTCCTTGGAAGGTGCCGTTCCCGTTCCCGAGGAACGTGGTGATTGTGTCCATCTCTCCGTTAATGACCAGGAGATCCGCCATCCGGTCATTGTTGAAGTCAGCAAACGACACGACCAGCGGCCGTTTGCCGGTCCGATAGTCGGTCGGTTCGCGGAAGGTGCCGTTGCCGTTCCCCAACCAGATCGAGACGGCGCTGCTCATGGGGCCCCCGTTGGTCACGGCCACATCCAGCTTTCCATCCCGGTTCAGATCGGCCACCGCGATCGAGGTGGGGGTATCGCCATACTCGTAGAGCGGGCCCTCCACAAAGGAGCCGTCCCCATTCCCTAAGAACACCTTCACTTTGTCGTTGCGTAAGGCCGCGATGAGATCAGGCTTCTGATCACCGTTGAAGTCACCGCTGGCGATGGACACCGGGGCTCGATGGATCGTATAGCGCGGCCCCACCCCGAACGTTCCGTTCGCCAGGCCCAGGAAGATCGCGATCTGATCGCTGCCCGAGCACGCGACCGCCACGTCCACGTATCCGTCGCCATTGAAGTCATTGAGCGCCAGCGCCCGGGGCTCCTTCCCGACGTTCAGGGTGACTTGCTCCCTGAAGGTGCCGTCCCCGTTTCCGAAGAGGACTGACAGCGAATTATTGCCGATGTTGGTGGTAATCAGATCCGTGAAGCCGTCCTGGTTGAAGTCCGCCGTCGTGACCGAGGTGGGGTTTTTCCCCACAGTGTACGAGGCAAAGAGGTAGAAGAGATCCGGCGGGACATAGGCATCCTTTGGGGTGCACCCGCTGGCCGTCACAACCCCCACCGCCAGCAGGAATCCGAGTGCGATTCCGCGGGCATACGCCATACGCGCCGGAACGGTCCGTTGCATGAGAGACTCTGGAGATGGTCGCTTGGGATCAGGCTCGTCAGCACGGGACTTGCCCAAGCGGTCCTGGTTGCCACGCGAGTATACCGAGCCCTTTTGTGGTTCCGCAATGGTGATGCACGGCCCGGCGGTCCCGGCAGCTCTGCCGCCGGTTCTGGTAGGGAGCGCTCCTGGCGGCGCACCGCGGGATTCGTCAAGGCTCCGGACCCTCTTTTTTCCCCCTGGAAGAACGGCGCATGACTGGAGTAGAATAGCGCCACACTGAAGAGGTTAGAGGAGGTTTTATGGGCGACATGGTCAAGATTGAACTGACGATGTATGGAATTGCGGAAGTGGTCAAATGGTGCATCGACAAGAACCACGGTCGGGTCCCGGGAACGGACACGGAGGGTTTCAAGAAGATGCAAGCTCTCCTCGCTGAGCGACCGCAAACGGGAGACTACTTCACGTTGGATCAGTTTTGGAAGAAAAAGGTGCTGCTAAATTTGACGGACGACGAGGTCCACACGATCGACCGGTGTCTCTACGACATCCCGAATTATGAAAATGTCCAGCTTCCCCAGATCCGACACAAATTCTGGCCCCAGCAGCCCGCCTCCCATTGAGAGCCGGTTCCACCTTCTCGCAGGCATCCCATCACGGCCACATGGTGGCAGCTATCCGCCGCGAACGAGGGAACGGCTGAGCGGATCACTCGACTTGCCCAGCCGGGTGGGAGCCGAGGTGGCCGGCGTTGAGAGCCGGTCGGTGCAATACCGCGTGACCGGATCGGACTCGGCGTCCGGGTTGGTGCCGTCCCAGATGACGGAATGGACGTTCCACTGGACGATCGGGTAGAAGATCAGTCCCGGTCCGGCCATGAGCACCAACCGAACCTCGGACAGGATCTGTTCCTCGTCGAAGCGCGTGCGGAACCGTTCAGAGACCTTTCCATACCACTCCAGTGTGGGCCGGTGGCGAACCTTGGCATCCATCAACCTCGCGTAGGCCTCGCCTTCGGCTCGGCGCGCTTGCTCCTGACGGGCCGCCGAGTCCGACTCCCGCTGAAGGGGACCCGACGCGGATGCCAGGTGGTCCGACTTCGCGGCAAACGGGGGAAGCAGACTGCCGAGTTCGGCATCGCGCCGGAGCAGCGCCGCCCGCCAGGACGCCTCCAGAGAGGCCAGTTCTTCGTGCGCGTTCACGAACTCAGGGGCCAGGCTGGCCAGACACTGGCCATCCCGCTTCATGGCGGAGGCGCACCCGCCCAACCAGACGACAACCAGAACGACGCAGCACGTTCTCATGAGAGGCCGCACGCTTAGAAAAAGGGTCTTCAGGAAGTTGTGTGGGTCATGACCAGTCCGTCAGGGCGAGGCACTCCGCTCGGCACGGGCGCGCCCACGCTGCTGTAGCTACCAGCAGCCCGGCTGTGGCTCCCCCCATCCCCCGCTAAGCGGGGGTTCTCCGATCCGCGCATGCCTGTTGCGGCAAGCATGCACGTTCGGGCCTCGCTCAGGCTGCTGGTGCACACAGCAGCGGGACTTGCCCGCGAGGTCGCGGCGCCCTCACCCCCGACGGCCTCGCGCATGGGTCTTGCCTGAGGCCGAGGGCGGAAGGGACTGGCACGATGGGCCGGCGCCATGGCTGCACTCTTTACAGGGGTGGCCTGGCTGATCCCCTATTGCGCGCGTCACGCTCCGTTGCATTGACAGAGTAACGGGCACCGCAGCACTGCTTGGTCGTTCCGCTGTTCCTCGGGCTGGTGGCCTGGCAGCCTCAGACTGCGCGCGTCCGGCGAGCACACCATCCACCACTGCCCGGAACGATCAATCCTGTGTGCGCGACGCGCGAGCACGTGAGGCTGCCTGGCCACCACATGCCCGCTCTTGGTGCGCGATGCGCGAGCACGGCGGATTAGCCTGGCGGCCCCGTCACCCCCTCCTCGGCATCTCACCCTTCCAATGAAGTCTCGGATGGAACGGATGCGCGGCGAGGTTCGCGCCATCGCGGGACTCATGACAGGGGTGGCCTGGCTGATCCCCTATTGCGCGCGTCCAGCGAGCACTTTCCGAAGTGCGCGATGCGCGAGCACGGGGGATTAGCCTGGCCGCCCCGCCTCTCCGCCCTTCGTCAGCCGAGTTGGCTTTTCCTGAGGTCTTCACCCAGACGAAAGCCGGAAGACCAAAAAAAGGAGCCCACTCACTTCACTCTACACCCTCGGATGGGCTCGTTCAACCGTGGGGGTCTCTGGAGGAGTCAAGGGGGAGGGTGGGCGGATTACAGCGTCCCTTCGCCTTTCAGGTACTTCCGGAATCGTTCCATCAGTTCTTCGCCCAGCACGCCGACTTCGGGCTTCCGTTTCATGTACTCGCGGATCTCGGCGAGGCGCTGCTCGGCCTGCTCGTTGCCCTGCAACCGTTTCACCTTCTCCAAGGCGTCCTCGAATGCATCGAAGGTGAGTTCCCGGTACCCGAAGCTCCGAATGCGCTTGACCGCTTTCATCATGGCCTCATTCCGGAACTTCGTGAGGTGTTCCGAGTCGATTTCTTTCAACCCCATCTTCCGCGCCCGGCGCTCGGCAGCCTTGCGGATCCCGCTGCGTACGAAATCAGGCGCCGTCAGCAACCGTTTCCACGCTTCGTCGGTCCACAGCACACGTTCCATCGGCGCATCCCAGAGCTGGACGAGCGCCGCTTCGTCGATCCGGGCCAGTCCCTTCCCTCGGGCCAGGTCCTCGGTGTCCCGTTTCAGCATGTCGGTCACGAAGTCCATGGCGATCGGGGGCGTGTTCTTGATCTTGTCGTGCAGCCGGGCCCGCGCTCCGTCCGTCCACTCCATCGGCGGTCCTGCCTGTTCCTGCAAGTCGCCGAGCGTCTCCACCTTGTCAAACAGCTCGACGTTGACCTCCAGGTGACCGCGTTCCAACGCCAGCTCTTCGGTGATCTGTTGGATCATCTGTCGCATGAATGCCGGGACGGCGTCGAGTCGCGCCCGTGCCGCGGCGGTCCAGGGCACTTTGCCCTTTTCAATCTGGTCGGCGGCGGCCGCCAGTCCCGCTTCGCCCCCCATCCGGCCCATCATCTGGCTCTTGAACCGGTCCAGAATCTCCGCGGTGATCTCGTGGTACCCGAGTTCACGGGCCTTCTTCTCGGCCAGCCGTTTCACCATCCCACGGAGGAACACCGGCGCCCGCTCCATCCGTTTGAGGGCCTCCTCCGTCCAGACGATCTCGGAAGCGGCGGCCTGTTCCTTGGATTCGAAGGGACTCATGGGTAACTTGCAGCGGCGTCGGCTATTTGTTCAGGAGTTCTTTTAATTCCTTGCCGGCTTTGAAAAACGGCACCTTTTTGGCTGGGACGGACACGGTGGCACCGGTCTTGGGATTGCGACCCTCCTTCATGCGGCGGTTGCGCAGGCGGAAGCTGCCGAACCCTCGAATCTCGGTCTTATCCCCCTTCTGGAGGGAATTGCGGACGCTGTTAAAAATCGTGTTGACCACGACCTCGGCCTGCCGCTTGGTGAGGGTCGGCACTTGCTCTGAGACCCTCTCGATGATCTGTGCTTTCGTCATGCGTCGTCCTCCTTGCCGAGCTTGCTGCTCCCCGCTGTCCAGGGACCCGTTCATGCCCGCGTCGCGCCGGCTGCGGGCGTGTGCCGACAGAGTCAGAATGCCATGAGGTACTTGAGGCTGACGCCAGTCTGGAAATCGAACCGGGGAAGCGTCCCGAACAGGCGGCTCTCGATCAACTCCCGCACTGAGAACCGTTTCCGTGGTTCCACAACTTTGGGTTCTCCCTCGATCCCGGCCAGCTCCGCCGCGAGCTTGATCGCATCGTCCAGGTCGCCGAGTTCATCCACCAGCTTGATTTCCTTGGCTTGCCGACCCGTGAAAATGCGTCCGTCGGCCAACGGTTGGACATCCGAGACGTCGAGCGAGCGCCCTTCCGCCACCGCCTCGATGAATTGGGTGTGCACGTCGTCCATGACCGACTGGAGGATGCGGCGGTCTTCATCGCTCATCTTTCGGAAGGGGGAGCCGATATCCTTGTGCCGACCGCTTTTGACGACGACGTTCTCCACGCCGATTTTTTTGAGGAGGCCCTCCAGATTGGCCAGCTCCATGATGACCCCGATGCTCCCGGTGAGCGTGCCGGGATTGGCGATAATACGGTCGGTCGCGGCCGCGATGTAGTACCCCCCCGAGGCGGCCACCGTTCCCATGGACGCGACGACGGCCTTGTTCTGCTTATTGCGGACGCGCAGGACCGCATCATGGATCTCCTGGGACGGCACGACACCGCCGCCGGGACTGTCGATGCGGAGCACGATCGCTTTGACCGACGGGCTGTCTCCGAACTTCTTCAGGTCGCCCACCGTCTGCTGCGCGTCCAGGATCACGCCCTCCACGCGTATCAACGCGATCCGATCCTCTCCGGAGAGATCCAGATCGGGCCACAGGGCGGTCACCAGCAACACGACCAGCAATCCGGCGAGCAGGCTCCACAGGATCAGCCGAAGGGCTTTCCGGCGGTGAGCAGGTTGTGAGGTTTCTTCCGGCATGATTACGACGTGACGTCAGGGTCCCCCGACTCAGCGTCGGGTCGCTTCTTCGTCTGTTGGGCCGTACGGCCCAGGCTCTGGTCGACCGCCCCCTGGGTCGCATGGAACTCATCCACCTGTTTCCGCTCCGCATCCATCTGCTGTTCCCGAAGACTGAGCGCGATCTTTCGCTCCTCGCGATCCGTCTTGGTGATCTTGGCGGACACCGTATCATTGAGTTTGAACTTGTCCTCCAAGCGAGCCTGCGGTTCAAGCCCCGTCTCGCTGATGTGAATCAGCCCTTCCACGCCGCCTTCCAGCTCGACGAACACACCGAAGTCCGTGATCTTCGTCACTTTGCCGAGGGCGGTGGTCCCCACCTTGTAGCGCTGGGGGATCTCCTCCTCCCACGGGTCGCGCGTCAACTGCTTATAGCCGAGGGAGAGACGCTCTTTGTCCTTGTCGATTCTCAGCACCACCGCCTCGATCTTCTGTCCCTTCTTGAACAGCTCTGAGGGGTGCTTGATGTGCCTGGTCCAGGACATGTCGGAGATGTGGATCAACCCATCGATCCCTTCCTCCAGGCCGATAAAGGCGCCGAAGTCGGTGAGACTCTTGACCTTCCCCTCGATGCGAGTCCCGCTGGGGTACTTCGTCTCGACCATGTCCCACGGGTTCGGAGCGGTTTGCTTCATCCCTAACGAGATCTTCCGGCTATTCGCGTCCACGTTCAACACGGCGGCTTCGATCTGATCGCCCACCGAAACCAGGCGCGATGGATGCCTCACCTCGTGCGTCCACGACATTTCCGAGACGTGCACCAGGCCCTCGACGCCGGGTTCCAGCTCGACAAAGGCCCCGTAGTCGGTCAAGCTGACGACCCGTCCACGCACGCGGGAGCCGACCGGATACTTGGTCGCCACGTTGGTCCAGGGGTCTGAGCCTTTCTGTTTGAGGCCCAGGGAGATCCGGCCGGACTCGCGGTCATATTTGAGGACCATCACTTCCACCTTGTCACCGATGACGCACACCTCGGATGGGTGACCGACCCGGCCCCACGACATGTCGGTGATATGGAGCAAGCCGTCGATCCCCCCCAGGTCGATGAAGGCCCCGTAGTCGGTGATGTTCTTGACCGTCCCCTGGCTCAACTGTCCTTCCTTGAGGCTCGAGAGCGTCGTCTGTCGTTTCCTGTCTCGGGACTCCTCGAGGAGCACCCGACGG
>JAHFEU010000055.1 GCA_023248295.1 Nitrospirota bacterium
CAAGACGGCGTAAAATCGGCGGTGGCTAGATGCAGGAGGCTCACCGGCGCGGTCTGATGACCGGCCATCAGGGGCGGGAGGGGATGGGCTTGGCCGTGAGTCGCATGACCAGGACGTATAGTGCACAGAGGGCGACGGCGAAGCCGCTGATCAAATAGGAACGATCGCGCATCACGTGCAGGAGCAGCGTCGGGTCCTTTACGAGATCCGGCTGATCGCCGAGCACTGTCCCTCCAAACCAGGCCAGGACCCAGCACCACAAGCCGGCTCCCACGATCGTCACCAGGCTGTAGAGCCAGAACGGCATGCGGACGATGCCCGCCGGAACGCCGATCACGTGACGGACCACCGGCACCAACCGAGCGAAGAAGACGCCACCGGCTTCATACCGCGCGAGCCAGCGCTCGGCTCTGACCACCTTGTCCTCCGGACAAAACACAAATTTGCCATAACGGAGCAACAACGGCCGGCCCAGCCACCGGGCCGCCCAATAGGTGGCGGCGGCGCCGAGATAGCTGCCGAACGTGCCCGCGACCACGACCCCGACAAGATTGTAGCGGCCTTGCGCCGCCCAGTACGCGGCGGGCGGGATGACAATCTCGCTCGGGATCGGCACCACGGAACTCTCAAGTGCCATTAACAGAATGATGCCGGGATAGCCCCAGTCGTGCACCCACTGGAACCAGACGCTGGCCCACTGATCCATGCCTGATGGTCTCCTTGTCCGCAGGGCGGGATTGTACCCGGAAGCCAGCCCTAACACCACAGGCGGGGCTGATTCATGACACGGGAGGGCAGGTCATCGCCAGGACCGACTCACATCATTTGCTTGCGCGACGCACAGGGTTTCCGTACAATCCGCGCCGGTTACCCGCAGGGATTTCTTGTGGCCTTGATATCTGCAGAGGAGGGCCTTTCCATGAGAAGCGTGGGAGGAGGCGTCTCGGGTGCATGCGGATCGGTCGTGGCAAGCGCGTCTCTCGCCCTCGCAACAGAGGGAGCCGCCATGCCGCAGGAGTACAGAGCCATTACGTACGTCTATTATCTCGTTATCGTCCTCATCCTTGCCTACGGCGTGTACGATACCTTCTTCAAGAAGACCTGAGCTCGCCCATGCTCCCCCTTTCACGCGCTTCCCGACCCTGTCAGGAAGTCCCGGGGACGGCCTTGGCGAGCAGCGGCTCCAGGACCGGCATCAAATGGTCCACGACCACGCGATAGCCCGCACCGGTTGGATGGATGCCGTCGGCCTGATTGAGCCCCGTGTGGGTGGCCACCCCTTCCAGAAAGAAGGGCATCAACGCGAGCCGATACCGCCTCGCCAACTCGGGATACATGGCGGCAAAGCGCCTGGTGTACTCGGCCCCGTAGTTGGGAGGGAGCTTTAACCCGGTGAGCACGACCGTCACTCCGGCTGACTGCAGCCGTGTGATGATCTGCTCGAGGTTGGCACGCGTCTGCTCGAGGTCAATTCCACGCAGCCCGTCGTTGGCGCCCAGTTCCAGAATGACGATACTGGGCCGACTGCTGAGGACCCAGTCAACCCGCCGGACCCCGCCGGCGGTGGTATCCCCGCTGACGCCCGCATTGATGATTCGAAGGCGATAGCCGGTCGCATCCAGCCGGCGTTGGAGGTGAGACGGGTAGGACTCGTCAACCGGCACACCGAGACCAGCCGTGAGACTGTTCCCAAACGCCACAATAATCGGTCTGTCGTCGCGAGATGGTGCGCTCCCCCGTCCGGGCTGACTCGTGACATCGGTGCCGAATCGATGACCCAGACCTTCGCGAGGCGCACCGGCAATCGCGGGTGGAGAGGCCGGCGATGTCTGATGACTCGGCGAGGAGGTCGGCTCCGAAGCCTGCTCACACGCTAGCACCGCCAGGCAGACCGCTCCCAGGGCCAGACCTTTGCGTTGGAGTCGCCAACGCGTTGACAGCGGGTGAGGGGCGAAGTAAGGCATGCAGTATAATATAGCCTCCATTCCGACCTTGCACCTCTCAAATGTAGGGAAAGCATGATCGCCGTTCGAAACCTGACGATGCGCCTCAGTGCAGGCGGACATGCGGTGACGATCCTGGACGACGTGACGGTTGAGGTGCCTGAGAAACAGATGGTGGCGATCACCGGCCCGTCCGGCAGCGGGAAGTCCACGCTACTGGGCTTGATCGCCGGGTTGGACAAGCCGACGGCCGGGTCCATCAAGTTGGATGGGGTGGAGATCACGGCTCTTCCAGAAAACCAGATGGCCCGGTACCGGCGCCAGAAGATCGGCTATATTTTTCAGTCCTTCCATTTGATCCTCACCCTGACCGCTTTGGAGAATGTGGCGGTCCCGCTGGAATTGAACCGCGACCGTCATGCCAGAGCGCGCGCAGCGGAACTCCTCGCCGAGGTCGGATTACAAGATCGCCAATTTCACTATCCGGTGCAACTGTCCGGCGGGGAACAGCAGCGCGTGGCAGTGGCCAGGGCGTTTGCCTGCCATCCGCCGATCCTGTTAGCGGACGAACCCACCGGCAATCTCGATACCGCCGCCGGCCGCCAAGTGATCGACCTCATCCTCTCCCTGCATCGGGATCACGGGAGCACGCTCGTGCTGGTGACTCACGATCCGGCCCTGGCCGCCTACGCGGAACGGATCATCACCCTGCGGGACGGCCGCATTGAATCCGACATCCTGGCTAGCGCCGAGCCACGGGGCGCGGCCTCCCGACCTCGATCTCCGGGAGAGCGGCCATGACGTCCTTTCCGCTGCGGATGGCCTGGCGGGAGACGCGTGCAGGCTGGCGGCACTTCCTCTATTTCTTTCTCTGCATCGCGCTGGGAGTCGGCGGCTTAGTGGGTGTCGCCCTGTTCGCGAGTAACGTGGAGCGGACCGTCACCCGCGAAGCCCGAGGGTTGATGGCCGGCGATCTGGAAATCCGCCTGTCCCGGTCGATGACTCAAGACGGGGAGACCATCATCAAGTCCCTGGTGGCCCGTGGAATCGTCTCGACTCACATCAGCGAGCTCGTGGCGATGGCGGCCGCGATGGACGGAGGACCAAGCCGGCCGACCCAGATCATCGAGCTCAAGGCCGTGGAAGCGGGCTATCCGTTCTATGGGACTCTGCGGCTCGAGCCGGAGCGGCCGCTGGCCGAATTGCTAACGCCTCCCGCTTGGGCTTGTGCTGAGTCCCACGGCACTCCCCGCATACCTGCCCCAACCCCTCACACCTCACGCCTTACGCCTCACGGCACCTGTTACGGTGCGGTCGTCCAGGAGTCGCTGTTGATCCGGATGGGGCTTTCGGTCGGCCATCGGCTCAAGATCGGCCAAGCCCTCTTCACGATCACGGGCGTGCTCCGCAAGGAACCGGACCGAGCGGTGAACCTGTTCAGCCTGGGACCGCGCGTGATGATCTCACGGGAGGGACTGGCGGCGGCTGACTTGATCAAACCAGGCAGTCGCGTCCGGGAGCGGTATCTACTGCGAGTGCCGGAGGCCGGAGCGACCGATGCGCTGCTGTTCGAGCTGCGCGGCCGCCTGGCCGGCGAGTCCGCCCGCGTGATTCCATTTCGAGAGGCCCAACCCCAGCTCCGGCGTTTCCTGGACCAACTGACGAGGTACCTAGGCCTGATCGGCCTGACCGCATTGTTCGTCGGCGGCATCGGCGTGGCCTGCACGGTCCATGCGTTCCTCGGGGAGAAACTGAACACGATCGCGATTTTGAAAACTCTGGGGGCGGATTCGGACACGGTGGTCCGGACGTATCTCTTCCAAGCCATCCTGCTCGGCCTGATCGGGAGCCTGGCCGGGGCTGCTCTGGGGACCGGCTTCCAGGCAGCGCTGCCGACCCTCCTCGTGGGCCTCCTGCCGTCAGACCTCCTCGCTGTCACGACGAGCCCCTCACTGCTTCCGCTCCTGAAGGGCATCGCGATGGGAATCCTGACCACGCTGCTCTTTACGCTGTGGCCTTTGTTGAAAATCCGCGACCTGCGGCCCGCCCTTGTTTTTCGCCGAGACGTGGCACCTACTGAACACCTCTCAAATACCGGCAAGACGACTCAGAGGTCCGGCTGGGGACTGAACGACACGCGGGGTTCGATCGCCAGAGACCCGTTACGTTCGCTGGCGGTTGTGGGGGTCGCAGTCGGTCTGGCCGGCCTCGCCGTCTGGCAGGCCGGGTCGTTCAAGATCGGACTGCTGTTCATCGGGGCCTTGTCCCTCGCCGTGGCCATCCTGACGCTGGCGGCGGCGATGCTGGTCCGCACGTTCACGCTGTTCTCCGCCTCCCGCTCGCTCGCGGTCCGCTACGCCATCGGCAACCTGCATCGCCCCGGCAGTCAGACCATCGGCGTGATGGTCTCGATTGGTATCGGCGTCATGGTCATCGTGGCGGCCTCGCTCGTGGAGCGCTCCCTCGTTCACCAGCTCGGGGAAAGCCGTCCGATTGACGCACCGACGTTCTTCTTCATCGATATCCAGCCTGACCAGAAAGACGCGTTTCTGCGCCTGATCCGCGACCGAATGACGGACTCCCGTCCTGAGATCACTCCGCTCGTCCGTTCACGGCTGCGCACGCTCAACGGAAGGCCGGTCCAGCCGGACGATGATCGAGAGGGTCGCCAGGGTGGGGAGCAAGAGAGCAGGACAAGTTGGTACGTCACGCGCGAATACGTGTTGACGTTTCTGGATCAATTGCCGAAGGACAACGTGATCACGAAGGGCGCCTGGTGGAGTCCGAGTGAGGTCGCGTCGAGCCAGGCGGGTCACAGACCATTGGTATCGGTCGAGGAAGAGGCCGCGAAACACCTTGGGGTGGACCTGGGATCCATCATCGAGTTCGACATTCAAGGCGCGGCGGTCTCCGCGGAGGTGACCAGCATCCGCAAGGTGGAGTGGGGTAATTTCTCCACGAATTTTTACATGATCCTGTCGCCAGGCTCGCTGGAGGGCGCTCCCTTCACCTATGTGGGGACGGTGCGGGTACTGCCGGACCGGGAGGTCCCGCTGCAACAAGCTGTGGTGGCCGCCTTCCCCAATGTCACGGCGATCAACATCGGGGACGTGCTGGACAGCTTTGTCCGGATCCTGGAACGCCTCTCGCTGGCCATCCGCGCCGTTGCCCTGTTTTGCATCCTGGCCGGCGCGATCGTCATGGCCGCGGCCCTCGCCACCACGCGGTACCGGCGCCTCTATGAATCGGTGATCCTGAAGGCGGTGGGCGCCACGCGAGGCCTGGTCGGGGGTTCCTTCGCGATTGAGTACGCCCTGATGGGAGCGGTCGCCGGGCTGATCGGGATCGTGTTGGCCAACGCGCTTGCCTGGGCGATCCTGCATTTCATCCTGGACCTGCCCTGGACGATGCAGCCTGGTATTCTGGCTATCGGTTTTGCGCTCACCGTGCTCCTCACCCTCGTCGTCGGCTTCTTCAGCACCTTCCGCATCCTGGGCCAGCGCCCGTTAACCGTGCTCCGGCACGAATAATATGGAGGGGCCGGGTCGCCCGGTGGCCTCCTGCGCTCGCGCATCGCGCACCTCGTGCGGGAGCCGCTAGAGAACCAGCCTGGTCGCGAGCCACAGGAACATCCCCATGCTGACGATATCGGTGGCGGTTGTTAGAAAGATGCTGGAGGCTGTGGCGGGATCGGCGCCGAGTTTCTTCAGCCCCAGCGGGATCAGCGCCCCGGCCAGCCCGCTGGTCACACAACTGGCAATCATGGCCAGAAAGACCACAAAAGCCAGCATCAGGCCGTTCTCGTGGTGTTGGATAGTGGTATAGAGATACATGCCCAGGGCTGCGGTGACGCCCACCAAGGTTCCGTTCAGCAAGCCCAGGCAGGTTTCCTTCGTCACGAGCCGCCTTCGGTTTCCCTTTTTGAGCTCACCGAGGGTCATCCCGCGCAAGGTGACCGCCAGGGCCTGGCAGCCTGTGTTGCCCGATTGGCCGGCCAAGACCGGCAGGAACACCGCCAGGGCCACCACCTGTTGAATCGTCTCTTCGAACAGACCAACCATGGCCGCCGCCAGGAAGGCCGTGAGCAGATTGAGTTGCAGCCACGCGTGACGAAGCCTCAGGCTCCGGCGCCACGGAGTGGCCAGCCGGTCTTCGTTTTCCACACCGACCATGCGCCCTGGCTGGGCGCTGATTTGGATCGTCTGCTCCTGGAACAGGACATACCCGCGCACCAGGCCGACCAGCCGTCCCGCCTCATCGCAGACCGGATAGACCGGATAATGGCGGGTGACCACGAGCGGCATGGCGTCGGTCACGTCCATCTGGGGGTTCAGATGGAATGGTTGCCGGAGCATAATCTCGCCTAAACGCTGAGTCGGGGCCGCCAACAACAGGTCGCGCATGACGATGACCCCCAGGAGCTTGCCTTCCTGATCGGCCACGTAGCCATAGGTGATAAACGCCTTCTTGACCAGCTCGCGCAGGTGCTCCACCGCCTGCGTGACCGTGACGTCCGCGCCGAAGATGGCGATAGGCGGCTCCATCAGCCGGCCCACGCTCCCCTCGGGATACGCCTGGTTGCGGATCAATTGCTCGCGACGCTCCGCAGAGCCCGCCAAGAGGATTGCCTTTCGACGGTCCTCTTCGAATCGCAACAGGATGTTCAGCGCGCTGGAGGGGCCGAGCATCACCAACACCTTCGCGATCACCGCGTCGGACACCTGGTCGAGAAGTTTGATCGCATCATCAGGGGCTCGCTGCGCCACCTCGGCCGCCAGCTTCTTGAGCTGGTCCTCATCGGTCGGGTCGGGAGCGGTGGGTGAGGGAACGAGGCTGCTCTCCGTCATGCTTTGGCTCCTCTGTGCCGTTCCCTGCGGGCTGAACGGCTGGTGAAGAGACCGCTTCGGACGGTCTCACTGTGCGGCGAAGCGAGTCAGATACTGGCGGAGCACCGCTCGATCGCGCTTGCGCCAGACCACGGCAATGTGCAGCTGCTCGAGATACTGATCGCGCGTTTTCCCGCCGAAATCAATCTTCCGTTCCGCCAAAAACTCCGACACATCGCGTTCGAGCTCGGGGGTGGCCAGTCCGATCACGCCCTCGCACAGGCGACGCAACCCGGTCTTCGGGTACATCCGGTCCATCGTGTCCCAGTTCGCCTTGACGAAGTTCCAAGCCCGTTCGCGTCCGTACACGCTCATCAGCAGCGACCGGACGACGAACGGCGCGTCCTGCGTGCGGATCTCCCCGCTGATCGTGCGGGCGAGTGTCTGATCAAGAAGGGCCGTCGACTGGAAGGCGGCCAGGGCGTAGAGATAGCGCCGCTCTTCCTGCGGGGTGGCCGCCGTCTGAAAGCGATGGGTGAACTCCTCGTATCGCGCCGCGTCGCCCACGTGGGCCAGCACCGCGATGAGCGCCGGGAGCACGTTCGGATCGAGGGCGCCCGGATGACGATCGGCCCGGTCAAGGTGATGGCCGTCATAGAGCTCGGCCGCGCGGGCCTGGACCGCGGGGTCGTTCCCGATCGTGCCGAGGGCGCGGAGCAGATCACCCCGGAGCTGCCGGATGAGCTCGCTCTCGCCCGGTCGAGCGACCCAGCCCAGCTCGGCGACGGCCGGTTGGATCCGATCGCGCACGAGCGCCTCGAGCGCCGGCCGATCCGAGGGATCGATGATCCGGTTCATCGCGTGGAACGAGTCGATCAGGATCGCCCACACGTTCTTGTCCCGATCGGCACGGAAACGGGCGGTCAGCTCGAGGTAGTCGGGGAGCGGCATCAGCCAGGCCACCGCCGCCGCCCAGGCATCGTTCACGAGGTTGAACCGCTCGATGGCCGGCAACCCGCCCGGCAGCAACCGCACCAGGCGTTCCAGAAGCGCGGGCCCATAGCGCACGCGATAGAAACCGTGGCCGCCTTCGTTCACCAGCGCGGATTCAAAGCCATCCGGCAGTTCAAGTCCCGTCTCCGGCTCCGTCAGGAGTATGCGGTGCGTGCGGGACTGCCCGCGCGCCGTGATCCGGATCAGCAGGGGGGCATGCCACCGCTGATCGCGCTCGTTCTCCGGGTCCGCCGCGCCGAAGGATGAGGGGAGGTAAGTGAACCGCTGCTGCGCGATGCGTAATCGAGAGCCTCGGGGCGGATCCTGGTCGAGATCCACGCTGATCAAGGGGTACCCCGGGCGGAAGATCCAGCCCTGCATCAGGTCCGTCACCGGTTGTGTCGCCGCACGTTGGAGCGCGGCCCACAAATCGCCGGTGTCGGCGTTGTCATAGCCGTGCGCCCTCAGATAGTCGCGGACGCCGGCGCGGAAGGCGTCCGGCCCCAGGTACTGTTCGAGCATCCGCAGCACGGAGGCGCCCTTCTCGTAGGTCAGCACATCGAACATGGCGTCGGCGTCATGCGGCGCGCGGACGGGGTACTCGATCGGCCTGGTGCTGTGCAGGCCGTCGACCGAGAGCGCAGCGGCCCGCGAGAGACTGAACGTCCCCCATCGCTGCCATTCCGGCTTCCAGGCATCCACCGCCAGCATGCCCATGAACGTGGCAAAAGCTTCGTTGAGCCAAAGCCCGTTCCACCAGCTCATCGTCACCAGATCGCCGAACCACATATGCGCGTTCTCGTGCGCGATCACATCGGCCACGCGCTCCAGCTCCGCGTGAGTCGAGGCCTGCCCGTCAACCAGGAGGGCGTTTTCACGAAAGGTGATCGCCCCCAGGTTCTCCATGGCACCGGAGGCGAAGTCCGGAATGGCGAGCAGGTCCAGCTTGTCACCCGGGTACGGCAGGCCATAGTAGTCTTGGAAAAACCGGAGCGAGGCGGCCGCGACTTCTAGCCCGAACCCGGCGAGGTGGCGCTTCCCCGGCACGCACCAGACCCTCAAAGGTGTGCGGCCCACATGAACCGCGTCCGTTGCCTCCAGGTCGCCCACGATGATTGCGACCAGGTACGTGGACATGCGGATCGTGTCAGCGAACCGCAGAACCTTCTTTCCGCCTTCGACCCGTTCCGAGACGATGCGGGTGTTGGAAACCGCGGTCAGGCCGGGATCGATCACCAGAGTCAAGGAAAACACGGCCTTGAATGCCGGTTCGTCCCAACTGGGGAAGGCCCGACGAGCGTCCGTCGCCTCGAACTGCGTGGCCGCCATGACGCGGGGGGCGCCGGTCTGATCCTTGTAGGTACTTCGGTAGAAGCCTCGGAGCTTGTCGTTAAGTATGCCCTTGAACGCGAGCCGCAGACGCCACTCGCCGGGCCTCAGCGTTTCCGGGAACCGCACCCGACCACGCTCTGTTGGCTCGTCGAGCTCCACGAGACCGTCAAGAACGAGGCCCCCCTCGTTGGCGATCGCCGCCTCCGAAATCTCCAACTCGGCTGCGTTCAGCACGATCTCCGAGGTCGGCTCCTGCACCGTGACCGTGACGGTTTCGACACCAGCAAAGACGGAGGTCGTCAGGTCCGGCTCCAGCCGGATCTCATAGCGCGTTGGCGCAACCTGGCGCGGCAGCCTGTACGGATCCATGGTTCCCCTTATCATCTCACCGCTGTCTGAACCTGGACCCCCTGGGGAGTTCCCACGAGCAGGACTGTCGTCCGCCCCACGAAGAGACCGTTCTCGACCACGCCGGGAATCCGGTTCAGACGGACCTCGAGGCCGGCGGGATCCTCGATGCGATCCACATGGAGGTCCAGGATGTAATGCCCGCCCTCCGTTTTGAAGGTGTGTCCCGCGCGCTCCCGAAGGACGGTCTTGCCACCCAGGTCCTCAACCCGGCGTGCGGTGCTCCGCCACCCGAATGGCACCACCTCGACAGGCACCGGCACCGGATGACCCAGGACCGAAGCCCGCTTGGTGTGATCCACGATGACGATGAATTGCCGAGCCGCGGCCGCCACGATCTTTTCTCGCAGGAGGGCACCGCCGCCGCCTTTAATAAGATTGAGCTGCGCATCAACCTGATCGGCGCCGTCGATCGCCACATCGATCGTCCAGGCATCCTCGGTCTCTAGCAGAGGGATGCCGTTTTTTCTCGCCAACTCTGCAGTTTCCACGGAGGTGGGCACCCCTCGAATGCTCAGCCCGGCTCGGACCCGCTCGCCCAACGCCAGGATCATAAGTTTCGCGGTCGAGCCGGTGCCCAGTCCGACAACCATGCCGTCGTGGACGTACTCCACCGCCTTCTCCGCCGCTGCTTTTTTTGATGCCTCCAGGTCACTCATGCTCGTTTCAGGAACCCTCATCTCCGCGTGCTTGGCTCGCTCAATCCACGTACCAGTGCCATTTAATTCCCCGTACGGTGCCACCTTGGAAGGAGAAGGAAACCGAAGAATTTTCGTCTTGGTACACAAACGCTCCACCTTGAGACTTGTGCGGTTCACCTAAGACAGTCCGGACGCGATCTTGAGCAACACCCACCTTCAGCCCCCATTTCATATCAAAATTGTCTCGAGTGATCGCCAGACTCATAAAAAGGTCGCGCGGCTTCTTTTCATTCACTCGGTACACGACCAACACCAACCCGTTATACATTAAGGTATGGATCTCATCCATCTGGCCTACCACATGCCGATTTTCATATTTCTCAATCTTTTCCGAAAGAGGCTCACCCAGGTTATCTTTGACCTCCTGAATGGTTTTGCCCAGTTTAAACTCCCAACCCGAGTGCAGGAAGTCGGCAATCTTATCGGGAGCACCCTCTTCCACGGTTGGTCCCTGCGTCTCCGGGCTTTTCCTATCCTCGCAGGCGGCCAGTGAAAGCGCGAGCAGCAGCGCGAAAGCACAGGCGAAGCGCGTCGGGGTCCCACCGTTCATGGAGGCACCTGTAGACCGGAGTTGACCAAATTGCTGGTGCTTCTCAATTGTACCGTATGGGCCGCCGGCTATTTGGTCGTTGGCAGGCGGCATGCGGTGTGAAGCTTACGTCCGCCGGGCGGCGGGGCCCCACCCGGCATCCGGAGAGGGAAAGCCGGAACTGACCACCGCACCGGGGTTCCAGACCACGCGGGTACCCGCCTTGCGGGTGATGGAATTCCGGAAGGCTTCCACTCCGGACTGCCGTGCTCACCCGTTGCATTCCCGGAGCAACGGGTCCCCGGTGCCGCGAGAGGAGCGGAAGCGAAAGGCCGCATGCCGCCGGCTCCTGCTCCACTAGTTGCTCTTCTCGTCCCGCCGCACTTCCTTCCCCAATTCCGCCGCGACTGACGCCGCGCCCAACAAGGCTGTCTGCTGGTTCAGGATGACGCGCACCGGGATCGTGCTCATGAGACGCTTGTACCGTCCCTTGCTCGAAAACCCGCGCATGAAGGTGCCGTCCTTCAGCTTCGTGAGCAGTTTGGGCGCGATCCCGCCGCCGATGAAGACACCGTCCAAGGCCACCGCCTTGAGCGCCAGATTCCCCGCCTCCGCCCCGTAAATGGAGGCAAAGAGGTCCAGCGCCTGCACACAGATCTCCGCCTTTCCGCTCAACCCCAGCTCAGCGATGATCGCTGCAGGATCGCCGACTTGCAGACGCTCTGCTAGCCACGTGGGTTCGTTTTTCTTGGTGTCCCGAAGGAATTCATACACCGCATGCAGTCCGGCCCCGGACAGCACGCGCTCATAGCTCACATGCATGTGGCTCGCGCGAAGGTACCGGAGCAAGTCGATCTCGACGTCGCTGGTGGGTGCAAAGTCCGCGTGTCCGCCCTCGGACGGCATCGGGCGGTAACGCGCGCCGTCCCAGAACAGGATCGCTTCGCCCAACCCCGTGCCCGCCGCGATCAGGGCCATGGCGCTCTTGGCGGAGGAAGGCCCCCCCGCATTCAGGACCTCGGTTTCATCCGGTCTCAGGACCAGGACCCCATGCGCCGTGGCCTCCACATCGTTCAGCAGGCGCACCGTCGGGAGCTGGAAGCGCTTGGCTAACTCGGCGCCATCCACGACCCACGGCAGATTCGTGGTTCTGGACCGATTCTCGATGACCGGGCCGGCAACGCCGAAACAGGCGGCCTCGATCCTGGTCGGTTCGTCCGGGGAGGGAGAGTCCGATGGCTCGGACGAGCTTTCATCACCTGGAACGGCGGTGGAATCCTTCGCGGGCGGCTTGAGAAATCTAGCCAGGACGTCTTCCAGCGACCCGAAGTCCGCACTGGCAAAGATCCGTTCCCGCGCCGGCTCGACACGCTCAGTCTTCCAGTCGAACAGCGCGAGATGCGTCTTCGTGCCGCCGATGTCTCCGGCGAGAATCATTCACTCCTCGTGAGAGACGACGCCTTGCTTGGCCACGGTGAGTCCGGACGCGGCCGCGCGATCCAGGATCCAGATTAACCGTCCGCTGACCGGCCTGATCAGCTTCGCCGGGACCCGACCGGTGTCCCGATCTTCGATCGCCGCGCGGACCGCCGCAGCCTTGATGATCCCGCTCACGAGAAACAATACCACGCGCGCGTGGTTCATCGCTGGGACCGTCAGCGTGATCCGATTCTTCACCCCACCCGGCGCCCTGCTGGCCACCACCAACCGCTCGCGTTCTTCCAACGCCGGCGTTCCGGGAAACAACGAGGCGGTATGGCCGTCATCCCCCAGTCCGAGCAGGATGAGGTCGAAGCTGGGCCACCCTGGGGCCGGCACGCCAAACTGCGTCCGGAGCACGGTCTCGTACGCTCGAGCGGCCTCGTCCGGATCATCGGCTTCGCCGCGCATCCGAAAGATCCGCTCCGGCGCGATCTTCAGCGGCCGCAGCAGGGTCTCGTCCGCCATGCGGAAATTGCTGTCGGAATGACTGGGAGGGACGCAGCGCTCGTCGCCGAAATAAAATTCCACTCGGGGCCATTCGAGCTGTCCAGAGAAGGCCGGACTCGCGAGCGTGGCGTACAGCAACTTGGGCGTGGTTCCGCCGGATAGCGCAACCCGAAACCGACCACTGGCCGCAACCGCCTGCTGGCCGAGCCACACAAAGAGATCGGCCGCCTCCTGCGCCAGTTCCCGGGCATCCTCCGCGATCCGGACTTCGGGTGCTCCGCTCATCTCACCCGTCTTGACCGGCGACGGCGTGGCTTGACCGCGCGGTTGGTGCGTCAGGCGGGCAGACCGTACGCGCCAGAGCTCTGATCGCCGCAAGCCCCGACCGGCCGAGTCGAACCCGGACGACCGGCCGCCGGCGCGCCTCAAGCGCTAGGCGGTCTCCCATCGCTTGAGACTCGGCTAACGTGCCGAAGGTATAGGGGCTGCCCGGAATCTCGATATCCGGGGTCATATCCTCGAGGAGCTGGAGAAACAGACCCGTATTCGGCCCGCCTTTGTGAAGTTGACCGGTTGAGTGAAGATATCGAGGCCCGTACCCTGCCGTCGTGGCCAGGCGGCGCCCGACCAGCACCGCCTTGCGGAGCGCGCTGAGCGCCGCATCGGCCTGTACGGAGGGACGCAGATAGGCCAAGATCGCGAGATATTTGCCGGGAGCCGCCTGAGCCAGAAGCTCGGCGAGCTGGCCGTCCGATTGCACGCGAGCCGAGCGCCTCGGGGCCTGCGCCTCCTTCAAGATCCGGCTCGTGTTCTCTTTACTCTCCTGCACGTCGGGCTGATCAAAGGGATGGATGCCCAGAAAATGGCTCGCGACAGCCGTGGCGAATTCCCAGCAAAAGAACTGGGCGGCCAGGTCGTACCGATCACGGAGCGTCAGCCGGAGCACCGGCTGTCCGGCTCGTTCCAACGCGCTCACATGGCGATCCCCCTCGGCATTCGCGTCACCGTCGAGCCGCAGGTGCACGAACAGGCGGTCATTGCCATAGCACGCCGGCGGGGCCATCGGCTCGTCGGCGATCGGGATCAACCCCTTGCCCTCTTTCCCGGTGCTCTCGGCCAGCAACTGCTCCGCCCACAACCCGAACGCCCTGACTTTTGGAGAAGCGATCAGCGTCACCTTGTCCCGGCCGGACCGGCCGAGCCTCCCCATCACCGCCCCGAGGTAGGCCCCCGGGTTCTGGGGCGGGGCCACGTCCGGGCCGCAGGCCTGCGCCATGTGGACCCCACGACCCACGAGCCTGTCCAGGTCCAGGCCCAGGAGGGCGGCCGGCACCAGCCCAAAATAGGACAGCACGGAGTACCGGCCACCGACATCAGCCGGGTTGATGAAGGTGGTGCGAAAGGCGCGCTCCTGCGCCAAGGAGGCCAGGCTCGTGCCGTGATCGGTGATCGCGATAAACTGCGCTCCACCAGTGTTTCCTCGCGTGCGCATCACCAGATTCCAGAAATAGGAGAACAGGGACAGGACTTCCACGGTCCCGCCGGACTTGCTGGCCAGGATGAACAGCGTCCGGGCAGGGCGGATGGACTTCGAGACTTCCCGCACAGCACCGGGGACGGTGGAGTCCAGGACCGAGAGGTGAGAGAACCCGCGCGCAGACCCAAAGGTGGCGCGCAGAACCTCAGGGCCGAGACTGCTACCGCCCATGCCCAGCAGCACGACGTGACTGAAACCGGCCTCGCGGACAGACGCCGCAAACTCGCGGAGCGGACCCACCTGTTTCTGCATGTCCTCGGCCACCGTCAGCCAGCCGAGCCGATTCTCAATCCCCCTTGGCTCCGGCTTCCACAACGTGTGGTCCTTTCTCCAGAGGCGTGCCACCATCCGTGTCTGCGCCATCTCCTCAAGAGCCGCCTCCACCTCGGTCTGCCAGGCCCCCAACCGTGGACTCAGGTGAGTCGCGAGCATCGTGTCCCCCCGGACCACATACGCCTCCTGCGCGGGTCTACCCGCGTTGAGAAATTTCCTGAGGCTGGCGGTATCTTAGGCTCGCGCAGGGTGAAAACGCAAACCGGCTTCCGAGACGGTGGTCCACGCCGATTAACCCGGATTATTCATGACGGTTCGTCGCGAAA
>JAHFEU010000056.1 GCA_023248295.1 Nitrospirota bacterium
GCGAGACTTGATCTTCGTTGGCCGCGGTTTGCCGCGCCTGGGCCCCCTCCACCAGCTTGATCATCTCCTGTTTTGACAACTGGGTCCGTCCGGAGTTCTTGTGCATCTCCGCTTGAACGCGCGCGGCTTCCGGCCAGGCCCCGTAAAGCCCCACCATCAGGCATCGGCAGCCGGCGGGATTGGCGCATGTTTTGGTCATCGGCCTGAATCTCTGAGCCGCGACGACGTGAGGGAGAAACGCCATGCCATTGCCCTCCCGGCAGACAGGGCAGGCGAGTGAGTCATCCGGCGTCACGTGGATGAACAGCCGGATTCTCGAGCGATTGAAGACATCCACGGCCTGGACACGGCCGGCTCGAACTTGGATGGCATACAGTTGCCACACGAAGAGCAAGGCGAGAATGGCGAGCAGGTAGTGGACGACCTCAGGGATCGTGATCGTCGGCATGGCCACGGTGGACCCCTCCAATATGCTCTGCCCTACTTATCACGACTTGTTGAGAAAACAAAGCGAGAAGGCGATTTCCGGCGTTGCTATAATGGCCGCTGTTCCGGCGCCCGTTTGAGGTCCTCCCCACACTGGAGAGAACTTGTCGTTGGGCATGCGCTATCGGTGGGTGGTTCTTGCTGGGTGTGTCCTGGCCTACGCCACCTCGCATCTCACCCGTTGGAGCTATACAGGGTTTGCCGCCTACATCAGCGCCGACCTTCAACTCGACAAAGCGGCGCTCGGCCTGCTGGGGGCCGCCTTTTTCTATCCCTATGCGCTGGCCCAGGTCCCGTGGGGCAGTCTCACCGACCGGATCGGGGGCCGGTATGTCATCTCATTGGGAGTGGTGGGGGTCGCCGCCCTGCTCGGACTCTTCGCCACGGCGCGGACCCTTGGCGAGGCGGTCGGCTGGCGGGTGGGAATCGGAGTGCTCGCCGCCTGTGGCTTCGTGCCGATTGCGGGCCTGCTGGCCCGCTGGTTCGGACCCGGGGAGCGGGGGGTGGCGAACGGAGCCTATTACGGCCTGGGTGGCGGATTAGGAGAGGGCGCAGCCTTCCTGCTCCTTCCGGTCATCGGGATTTACTTTTTGAATCGCTCGGACCTGGCGATGCCGGACTGGCGGGGCGCGATGATCGTGATGGCTGTGTTCATCGGCGCCATCGGGATTCTCTGCTGCCTGCTGTTGCGGTCGGCGCCGCAAGCTGGCCTCGGGGTTTCAGCCTCCGACTCCGGACCTCGACCGAGTGGAGTGGAGCGGAGAGACCTACTCAGTGACCCGATCCTCTGGCTGCTGGGTCTGTATTTTGCCGCCGGGATCGTCGCCCTCCGCCTGATCCCCGGCTGGCTGACGATCTATGCGGCAGACCTCTATCGCTTGCAGTGGGGGTACGGACAGGAAGCTGCCGTGACGGCAGGAGGAATGATCGGGGGCCTCTACGTCCTCGGGCATGTGGGGGGGAGCCCGATGGTCGGTCGACTCTCGGATCATCTGCTGGAGCGCGGCGTGAACCGAGTGGCAGTCGCGGCGGTCGGGCTGGTCGTGAGCATGGTCGGCTTCGGCCTTTTGACCGTGCCGATTCCGTCGCCGTGGGCGCTGGGGGCACTGGCTCTGGTGATCGGTGTGGCCCTGCACACGTTTCCGTTGATCAATGCCGCAGCCGCCGAACGGTGGGGCGTCCGGCGCGCAGGAGAATCGCTCGGCTGGATCAACATGGTGGGCCAATTGGCGGGTGCCGTGTCGCTCTCACTCAGCGGCTATGTCGGGATGACCTTTGCGTCCCGACCCGGCGATCCACTGGCCGAGTATTCCGGGATCTGGTACCTGGGCGCGGCAAGTTGCGCGGTCGGGGCTCTGGCCGGCTGGGTGGCCCACCGCCGGATGCAGGCCTGACCTCCGGGTTGAGGCACTGGTGTTGGCAGCCTCAGGCTAGTTTCCTGCGGTTCCCTCCGTCGGCGGCCTGAACCACTTCAAGCGCAGCGCGTTGCCCACCACGCTCACGGACGAGAGCCCCATCGCGGCCGCGGCCCAGATCGGGTTCAGGTATCCCAAAGCCGCCGCCGGAATCAGCAGGATGTTGTAAATGAACGCCGCAAACAGATTCTCCTTGATATTGCGCGTCGTGGCGCGCGAGAGGGCGATGGCCGTCACGACGTCCCGGAGGTCGCCCCGCATGAGCGTGATGTCGGCGGTCTCCATCGCCACGTCGGTCCCCGTCCCGATCGCGATCCCGATATCGGCCTGAGCCAGGGCCGGCGCGTCATTGATCCCATCCCCCACCATCGCCACGATCTTCCCTTCCTTCTGGAGCCGCCTGATCTCGCGCGCTTTCTGATCCGGCAGGACCTCCGCCACCACGCGATCGATCTTCACCTGATCGGCGATCGCGCGCGCCGCGCGCCGATTATCCCCGGTCAACATGATCACGTCCAGGCCCAGCCGGTGCAAGGCATGCACCGCCTCGCGCGCATGCTCCTTGAGCAGGTCGGTGACGGCGAGGAGGCCGACGATCTGGCCCGAAGGATGCTTCCCCGAATGGTTTTCATCGTCGCCGGGCGTCTCGTTCCGGCGCACCGCCACATACATGGGCGTGAGGCCGGCAGCCGCAAGTTGGTCGGCGGTCTTTTCGGCCTCCGGTTCCACCACAATGCCTTCGGCTTCCATGAGGCGAAGGTTGCCAAGGTACACGAATTGGTCCCCGACCCGTGCGCGGACGCCGTGCCCGGGGACGGCGGTGAACTCCTCAGCATCTTCCAACTTCACCCCCTGCAGGTGCGCGTAGCGCACGATGGCCGCCCCGACCGGATGCTCCGAACCCTGCTCGGCGGCCGCAGCGATCGCCATGACCTGCTTCGCCGTCCAGCCCTCGGCCAGCTGCACGACCGCCGCGACAGATGGCAGGCCTCGTGTCAGGGTCCCGGTCTTGTCCAGAACGACCGTGGTCAGTCGGTACGCGCGCTCCAGGGCGTCCCCGCCCCGGATCAAGATCCCATGCTCTGCTCCTTTGCCGATGCCGACCATGATGGAAGTGGGCGTCGCCAGGCCCAGCGCGCAGGGACACGCGACGATCAGGACCGCCACAAAATTGATGAGCGCATGCGTCAGTGCCGGGGGTGGTCCGAGCATCAGCCAGAGCGCAAAGGTCGCTCCCGCAATCCCGATCACGGACGGGACGAAATAGGCCGCGATTCGGTCGGCAAGCTTGGCCAGCGGGGGTTTAGCTGCCTGTGCCTCCTCCACGAGGCGGAGGATGTGGGCCAACGCCGTGTCCCGCCCGACCTTGGTGGCTTCGATCCGCAGGCTGCCGGTCTGATTCAGCGTCGCGCCGATCACGACATCGCCGGGCTGCTTGTCCGCCGGCAGGCTTTCGCCCGTGATCATGGATTCGTCCAGGGTCGAGGTGCCGTGTCGCACGATCCCGTCCACCGGCACCTTCTCCCCCGGTCGCACGATGACCAGATCGCCGACTTGCACCTCTTCGATCGGGAGGTCTTGCTCCTGGCCGTCCCGGATGACCCGCGCTTGTCTGGCCTGAAGCCCCGCCAGCTTCCGGATCGCCTCCGAGGCTCGCCCTCTCGCCCGCGCCTCCAACACGCGTCCGAACAGGATGATGGTGATGATCGCCGCCGAGGTGTCGAAATAGACGGCCGGAGGTCCGCCGCGGACGGTGAAGAGTTCCGGAGCCAGCGTGACGATCGCGCTATACAGATAGGCCGCCGACGTCCCCACCGCAATCAGGGTGTTCATATCCGTGGACCCGTGACGGGCCACCGCGAGCGCCCCTCTGTAAAACTGCCAGCCCGCCCAAAATTGAACGGGCGTGGTCAGCAGAAGTTGGAGCCAGAGGGACACCGGGCGCGGCACGTGGAGCCCGAGATGATCGGACATGCCCAGCACCATCACCGGCACGGTCAGCGCGGCGGCGACCGAGAACCGCATCAGAAGGGTTCGGTAGGCAGCCTGCTTCCGCTCATCCTTCCATGTGGCGGTCTCCGTTTCCGGCTCGGCCGGTCCGGCTGCCAGGGTCGGAGCAACCGGCGTGTACCCCAGTGAGCGAATGGCCTCATGGAGGGCGGCCGGGCCCGTGACCCGAGGCAGATACTCGACCGTCGCCTGCTCGGTGGCCAAGTTAACCGAGGCTCGGATGACGCCCTCAACGGCCTGTAACCCCTGCTCGATCCTGGCCACGCAGGAGGCGCAGGACATGCCTTCGATCGGGATCGTGAGGCACTCGGGCTTCGTGGGGGAAGCCAGCGCCATGAGGGCCGGGGGGGACGGCGCGATCCTGGTGGGCGCGGACGGTGGCGGCATGGGCGTGACTGGGTGCATGGGCTGGAAGCTCCTGGCAGTCATGCCGCGCGGACCGTTCCGAAGGACCGCCTCCGGATCGGCCTGGAAGGTCCGCTTGCAGCCAGGCGCGCAGAAATAGTAGGTCCGACCGCGGTGTTTCATGCTCGCGGCGGGCCTGGCTTCATCGACTGTCATGCCGCAGACGGGGTCAATCGCCATCGCTCGTTCCTTCCCACAGGTACGGGGCTAAAGATGCGCCTCGCGTTCCCTCTCGCCGCTGGCGCGCTCCATCCTACCAGGTATCGGGCGCTGAAAATCAACTCGGCGGGGGGTCGGCCGAGATGTTCTTCTGCCGGATGAGCCGCGCCAGATAGGTCCGCTGGAGTTTCAGGCGCTCGGCTGCCTTGGTCTGGCTTCCGTTCGCGTTCCGCAGCGCCCGCAGGATGATGGTGCGACTGTGCTGCTCCATCGACTCATGGTAGGGCAGGTCGTGATAACCGGCCGTCTGGCCTTCATCCGATGCGGGAAGGCCGTCCGGCGTGAAGAGCGCGAGCTGGTCCGGTCCGATCAACTCATGCGGGCTGAGCACCACCGCGCGGGCGATCGTGTTCTCCAACTCCCGAATGTTCCCCGGCCAGGCATAGCGCCTCAAGGCCGCGATCGCCTCGGCGGTCAACCGCATGTGCGGCTTCTTGGCGTCCTGCGCGTGCCGCTTGAGGAAAAATTCGGCCAGCTGCGGGATGTCCTCCGGTCGTTCCCGGAGCAGTGGAAGGGCGAGGTTGACCACGTTGAGGCGGAAGTACAAGTCCTCCCTGAAGCTCCCGGCCTTGACGGCCTGCTTCAGGTCTTTGTTGGTGGCGGCGATGATGCGGATGTTGACTCGGACCAGGCGGGCCCCTCCGACCCGGTTGAACTCGTGGTCTTGCAGGATGCGCAGCAACTTGGCCTGCAGGCCTGGCGGCATGTCCCCGATTTCATCCAGAAAAATGGTGCCCCCATCCGCCATCTCGACCTTGCCTTTTTGCAGGCGATCGGCGCCGGTATAGGCGCCCTTCTCGTGCCCGAACAGCTCGTTCTCGAGCAGCGTGTCGGTCAGCGCTACGCAGTTGATGACCACAAACGGCATGGCGCACCGCGGGCTCCATTGGTGGATCGAACGCGCGAAGAGCTCCTTGCCGGTGCCGCTCTCCCCCAGCAAGAGTACGCTGGCGTCGGAGTTGGCGGCCCGTTTCGCGAGCTCAACCACCGATTTCGTTTTCGGGCTTGAGCCGATGATCTCGGCATACCGCGTTTCCACCTCGGTGCGGAGACATTCCACCTGTCGTTTGAGAGACTCCCGCTCCAACGCTTTTCGGATCACGATCGAGAGGTGGTCGACCTCGAAGGGTTTGGTCAGAAAATCGTAGGCCCCCTCTTTCATCGCCTCGACCGCCTTGGCGATCGTGCCGTGCGCGGTCATCACGATGACCGGCACGTCCTGCCCGTTCGACCCGGCTTGCCGGTTCTGCGCGAGCCGCTTCAGCACATCGAGCCCCGACAGCCTGGGCATTTCGAGGTCCAGCAGCATCACGGCGGGGGTGTCACGCTCCAGCATCTCCAGCGCGCGGAGTCCGTCGCTGGCCTCGACCGTATCGTACCCCAGCGCCTCCAGCCGATCTCGGAGCACGGTCACGATGTCCGGCTGATCGTCAACGATGAGAATCTTGGCCTTCATAGGTTCCCCGTAAGGCGTCAGGCGTAAGGGGTGAAGGATGGGGCCTAACCCCTCACGCCTCACGAGCGAGTGTTATTCCTCCATGACGTTCATGACCAATCCGGTGAGCGGTTTGGGATGGAAATAAGTGGACTTGTGCGGCATCCGTTCACCGGATGTCGCGACCGCCAGAACCTCGCTGACCTTGGTGGCATTCAACAGCAGCGCCGCTTCGGCACCTCCTCGGACGACAAGGTCCAAGGCTTCGTTCTCGTCCTGCGTGTACAGGATCGCCTCTTCATCGGGCTCTGATAGACACAGCTTCTTCAGGACCAGGTTGTGTAGAATCGCGACGTCCAGCCGTTCCCGAGCGGAGGCGCCGGTCGCTTCGCGATGGTTCGGCCGTAGCGTGAGAAGCAGGTACGCGCGGAATCCTCGCAGGGCCAGGCCGAAGACCGGGCCGCCCTGTCCCCGAGCCCGAAGGGTCTGGAGAAATCGCCGGCGCGTCTCAGCCTCGGCGTGATCCCGAACGGGTATCTCCTCGATCTCGAACGCCCCGCGGAAAAGGTCCTTGATCCCGCCGACCACGGGCACCGGAGTTCTGAGCACCCGGTGGGTGGGCAGCACGGTGAGCCCGGGGTCTTCGAGGCTTGAACACAGCATGAGGACGGCGTCGAAGGGCTGAAGGCCGCCGGACGCCGGGCGCCCGGCCTGTTGGCGTCGGAAACGCCGGTAGGTGAGAGCGGTCTCGTAGCGGTGGTGGCCGTCTGCGATAAACAGCGGCGTGCTCTCCATCACGTGTGCGATCTCGCCGAGAATCGCGCGGTCCGTGACGGCCCAGAGGCGTTGGCGGAATCCAGAATCGTCGAGAAAATCGACCCGCGGTTGGTCGGTGTTCACTGATTTCTCCAGTAGCTGGAGGACTCGACCCGCAGGATCGGAGAAGAGGGAAAAGATCGGGCTGAAATTGGCCCGACAGGTCTCGAGCAACTTCAGCCGATCGACCTTGGCCGCTGTCCGAGTGCCCTCATGCGGAAAGATGCGGCCGGTCCCGAACTCTTCCAGCTCGACGGTGGCCAAGAATCCTTTGAGGACACGGCTCTCTTCGCCGGGAGACACCCGAAACTCGATCGTGTGCAGGTAGATCGCCGGTTCGGGATCGCGCCGCAGGATGCCCGTGGCCAACCAGTCCCGCAGCGATGACGCGGCGCGGGTGTAACGGTTCTGCGAGGGCCCGTCGTCCGGGTGATCCATCCCGAGCTCCAGCCGGATAACGTTGTTCGGATGGCGGGCGTGAAGCGCCTGCTGCAACTCCCCGCCGATCACGTCATAGGGGGGCGCCACGACCCGGGCCATGTCGTTGGCCAGGACCGGGTTGTAGAGCACGCCTTTGAACGGAATGAGATTGGCCATGAATTGCCCCGTGAGGCGTCAGGCGCCTGCGCTTCGAAGCGAGCTTTGGCGCCCAGGAGCGTGAGGCGACAGGCGAACTGGCCGGCGTATCATTGGAACCCCCTCACGTTCACCGGTACCGTCTCACTTCGAAGCGGAACATCTCCACCGGCTCCTCAGCACTGAGGCCGGCTTTGTCTCGCGCAGCGGCCACCTGTTCCGCCACCGAGTTGATCCCTTCGATGTCCGGCAGGAGAACCCCCCGCCGTTCTCCCGATAGGACAATGATGCCGTACCGCCGGTGGTCCAGAGCGATCAGGTCAAGCACCGGCTCGGAGGGCCCCAACAGGTCCACGCGAATATCCAGCCCTTCCAACTCAAACGTCTGTAGCTGAGGAAACCGGGGGTCGCGGACGGCTGCGCCGATCGCGTTGTGAATGACTTCAACCGCGACGGTCGGGTGCACCGGGTCAGTGGTTCCAATGCATCCGCGCAGCCGGCCCTCGCGCTTGAGACAGACGAACGCGCCCGCGGGCACCCGCGCCTCCGGCATCTCGTCGAACAGGGACTCCGGGGGCTCGATGACGCGCTGGTGGGAGAGAAACGTCCTGATCGCCTCGGCCGCCAGCCCGATCAGCGGGTGCGCCGCTGCGGGAATGCGCGGACTCGACCCTCGCTCCAGCGGCCGCCCTGACAGGGTGTCCCAAAAATCCCGGAGTCGAGACCGCAGCATCGTACGCATCTTTGGTCGCGCAAGCGAGCAGAGGCGACCGGGCGAATGTTGAACGGTTGAGCAGTGTAGTTGGGAGCCTTCTTCTAGCCCGGATTATTCATGAACGCTTCTGCTACAATCGCGAATTCGCTGCTGCGACCAGCCTGCCCGTGCTGTAGACAGCGGGCACGCGGGCGGGCTCGCCGCTTAGTCAGTCAACGTACTCACCACCCGTTGCAATTTCAAGAGCAACGGGTCCCCGGTACGCCTCCGTCTTCGGGCGAACGCGCCGGGTACCCATTGCGCTTCTGTTGCAATGGGTGCACGCGACGCGACTCCGCAATTTCGCGAGGAACCGTCATGAATAACCCGGGCTGGCGGCTTCTCTAACGATCGCGGTTCACCATGTAGTCCGCGACGACCGTCAACGCCCGCTTCGGCGAGGAGTCCTCGAACGGGGCCAGGTCCCGATTCGCCGCGACCACCAGCTCGTGTGCGCGCTCCATGGCGTATGTGATCGAGCCGTATTCCTGCATGAGAGAGATGATCCGGAGGAGGTCCGCCTCCGTCAAAGTCCGGGTCTCCATCCGATCCTTGATCATCTGCTTGTCGGCGTCAGGGCACTGCTGCAGCAAGTGCAGCAGCGGAAGCGTGGCCTTGCCTTGTCGGAGGTCCTGTCCCAGAGACTTCCCCAACCGGTCTCCGTTTGCCGCATAGTCGAGCGTGTCGTCGGCGAGCTGGAACGCAATGCCGAGGTGCTGGCCGAAACGGAACAAGGCCGCCTGCTGGTCGGCGGACGCGTTTCCGATGATCGCGCCGATGCGGCACGACGCCGCGATCAGGCTCGCCGTCTTGTACTCCACGATCCGCCGGTATTCGAACTCGGTGATCTGCGGGTTGCCGTTGTAGTAGAGCTGCAGCACCTCGCCTTCGGCCATCTTCCGGCAGGCTTCGGAGAGGACTTCATTGATCGCCTGGTTTCGGAACCCGACGATCTGGCAGATGGCCTTGGAATACAGGTAGTCGCCCACCAGGATGCTGACCTGGTTGCCCCACACCTTGCGGGCGGTCTGCCGGCCTCGTCGCAGGTCCGCATCATCCACCACGTCGTCGTGCAGGAGCGTGGCGGTATGAATGTACTCGACGAGGCTGCCCAGGATGAGATGATCTTTCGCGCTGTAGCCGCAGAGTCGCGCGCAGAGCAGGAGAAGAAGGGGACGGATGCGCTTGCCCCCGCCGCTCAGGATGTGAGCCGCGACCGTATTGACGAGGGTCACCGACGAATCGAGGTTCTTGCGGACCTGGTCCTCGACCCCCTCCAGTTCGTCTCGGTAGGCATCCCACACGTCCGCCATCGTGTGGATGGTCGAGGTCGCGGGCCCGTTTTGCATGCGGGGGATACTAGGGCAGGGGCCAGTCTTTGTCAACATGCATCCCGGATGGTGCGGAGTGGCGCTCCGGGCGGCCGCGCTCGGCTTGACAGAACAACGCCGCGTCCAGTATTGTGACGACTTAACTCATGGTGATTGCTGGCATTTCGGCCCGGCGCGACACGCACAGCACAGTCCACGGGAGTTGAGATGAACGTCGCGGGACTTCCTCCGAAACAAGGGCTCTACGATCCGCGGTTCGAGAAAGACGGCTGCGGGATCGGGTTCGTGGTCAACATCAAAGGCCACAAGTCCCACAGCATCATAGAGAAGGGACTTCAAGTTCTCGATAATCTCTACCACCGCGGCGCTCAGGGCTGCGATCCCTGTACCGGCGACGGGGCCGGGATTCTGCTCCAGGTTCCGCACGAGTTCCTCAGGCGCGCCGCGGCCGACGTGCACGTGAAACTGCCGAATGCCGGCGAGTACGGCGTCGGCATGATCTTTTTGCCGCCCGCCTCCGCATCGCGCAAGCAGTGCGAGATGCTCATGGAGAAGGTGATCGCGGAGGAAGGCGCCCAGCTCCTCGGCTGGCGAGACGTGCCGGTCAAGAGCGACGCGATCGGAGCGCAGGCGCGCCGCACGGAACCGGCCATCCGCCAGGTCTTCATCGCCCGCGACATCCTGAACGAGGCGCAGTTCGAGCGCAAGCTGTACGTCATCCGCAAGTGCGTCGAACAGGCCATCCGTGAGTCCGCCATTGAAGGGCGGGAATATTTCTACATCCCCAGCCTGTCCGGCAACACGATCGTCTACAAGGGATTGCTGCTGCCCTACCAGATGCCGCGGTACTATCAGGATCTGACCGACTCCAGCGTGGTCAGCTCGTTGGTCATCATCCATTCCCGTTTCAGCACGAACACGTTTCCGACCTGGCCGCTGGCGCACCCCTACCGCTACATCTGTCACAACGGTGAGATCAACACGCTGAAGGGCAACGTGAACTGGATGCGGGCGCGCCAGGGCAGCCTCCAGTCGGAGTTCTTTGGCGAGGACATCCCCAAGCTCTTTCCGATCGTGTACGAAGACCAGAGCGACTCGGCGTGCCTCGACAACGCGGTCGAGTTTCTGATGATGGGCGGCCGCTCGCTCCCGCACGCGATGATGATGCTGATCCCCGAACCGTGGGTCAGCAATCCACAGATGGACCTCGACCGCCGGGGCTTCTACGAGTACCACGCCGCCATGATGGAGCCCTGGGACGGACCGGCGGCGGTGTGCTTCACCGATGGAAAAGTGATCGGCGCCACACTGGACCGCAACGGGCTGCGTCCCTGCCGGTACCAAGTGACCACGGACGACCTCGTCGTGCTGGCCTCCGAGGCCGGCGTGCTTCCCGCCGACGCCAAGGATATCCGCCAGAAAGGCCGCCTCCAGCCGGGCCGCATGTTCCTGGTGGACACCGTGCAGGGACGCATCATCGACGACGAGGAGATCAAGGCGGACATCGTCAGCCGGAAACCGTACCGGGCCTGGGTGACGCAGTACCGCATCTCACTGGATGAGCTGCCGGAGCCGCTGAACGTCCCGCAGCCGGACCACCCGACGATCCGCCAGCGCCAGCAGGCGTTCGCGTACACGGTGGAAGAGCTGAAGATGGTCATCACGCCGATGGTCGTGACCGGGGAGGAGCCGGTCTCCTCCATGGGAACCGACACGCCGCTGGCAGTGCTGTCCGAGCGGCCTCAGCTTCTGTTCAAGTACTTCAAGCAGCTGTTCGCGCAGGTGACGAACCCGCCGATTGATCCGATCCGGGAGCAATTGGTGATGTCGCTGGTCACGAACATCGGCCCCAAGCCGAATGTGATGGCCGAAACCCCCGAGGCTTGCCGCCGTATCAAGGTCCAGCAGCCCATCCTGACCAACGCGGAATTGGAGAAGATCCGCGAGATTGCCGACCTGCACTTTAAGAGCAAGACCCTGCGCATGCTCTTCCGCGTGGCCGAGGGGCCGGACGGATTGGGAGCGGCGGTGGACAGCTTGTGCCAACAGGCTTCGGACGCCATTAAGGAAGGGTACAAGTTCTTGATCTTGAGCGATCGGGGCGTGAACGAAGAGTGGGTACCGATTCCCAGTCTGCTCGGCATCTCGGCGGTCCACCATCATCTCGTGCGGGAATGCACCCGGACCGAGGTCGGGTTGATCCTGGAGACCGGTGAGCCCCGCGACGTGCATCACTTCGCCTGCCTGATCGGCTACGGCGCCGGGACGATCAATCCGTACCTGGTGTTCGAGACCCTCGTGGATATGGAGCGGGACGGCTATTTGCCGGAGGGCCTCGATGCGTCCACCGCCGAAGCCAAGTTCATCAAAGCCATCAACAAGGGCTTGCTCAAGATCTTCTCGAAGATGGGAATCTCCACGGTCCAGTCGTACTGCGGCGCGCAGATCTTCGAAGCCATCGGCCTGAACCGTCGGATGGTGGACCGGTACTTCACCGGGACTCCCTCTCGCATTGATGGGATCGGGATCCACGAGATCGGCGAGGAGACGCTGTGCCGGCACGCCCTGGCCTATACGCCGGCGCCGATCCGCCAGCTCGACTTTGGCGGCGAGGTCCACTACCGCGTTCAGGGGGAACACCACAACTGGAACCCGGAGACGATCTACAAGCTCCAACACGCCACGAGAGCCAACGACCCCAAGACGTTCAAGGAGTTCTCGGCGCTCGTGAACGATGAGAGCAAGCGCCGGTCGAACATTCGGGGACTCCTGGAGCTCAAGACCTTGCCGAAGCCCATCCCGCTGGATGAAGTCGAGCCGGCGAAGGAGATCGTCAAGCGCTTCACGACCGGCGCCATGTCCTTCGGCGCGATCAGTAAAGAAGCCCACGAGACCCTGGCCATCGCCATGAACCGCATCGGCGGCAAGAGCAACACCGGCGAAGGCGGTGAGGACCCGGAGCGGTTCGTCCTGCTCCCCAACGGCGACTCCAAGAACAGCGCCATCAAGCAGGTGGCCTCGGCCCGGTTCGGGGTCACCACGGATTATCTGGTCCATGCCAGGGAATTGCAGATCAAGATGGCGCAGGGCGCCAAGCCCGGCGAGGGCGGGCAGCTCCCCGGCCACAAGGTGGATGAGACGATTGCCCGGCTGCGCTACGCGACTCCCGGCGTACAGCTCATCTCGCCGCCGCCGCACCACGACATCTATTCCATCGAGGACCTGGCGCAGCTGATCTTCGACCTCAAGAACTCGAACCCGCAGGCGGATATCTCGGTGAAACTGGTCGCGGAAGTGGGGGTCGGGACGGTGGCCGCTGGCGTGTCAAAGGCCAAGGCCGACAAGGTCTTGATCAGCGGAGACAGCGGAGGGACCGGGGCGTCGCCGCTGTCCTCCATTAAATATGGCGGGATCCCGTGGGAGCTCGGCCTGGCCGAGACGCAGCAGACCCTCGTCTTGAATAACTTGCGCGGGCGCATCAGGGTGGAGACCGACGGACAGATGAAGACCGGCCGGGATGTCGTGATCGCCGCGCTGCTGGGCGCCGAGGAGTTCGGCTTCTCGACCGCTCCCCTCATCGTCGAGGGCTGCATCATGATGCGCAAGTGCCACCTGAACACCTGTCCGGTCGGCATCGCCACTCACGATCCGGCGCTGCGGGCGAAGTTCGCCGGCCAGCCGGAACACGTCGCGAACTACTTCTTTTTCGTGGCCGAAGAGGTCCGCGAGCTGATGGCGCAGCTCGGGTTCCGGAAGTTCGAGGAGATGATCGGCCGCACGGACAAGCTCAGGGCGCAGAAAGCGATCGACCACTGGAAGGGGAAGGGGCTGGACCTCTCGGCGATTTTGTACCGGCCCGAGGTTGCCCCGGACGTGGCCACCCACTGCGTGGAGAAGCAGAATCATGGGTTGGAGGGAGTCCTCGATTGGAAGCTGATCGAGCTGTGCAGGCCGGCCATCGAGCACAAACGACCCGTCAAGCTGGATTTCCCCATCCGGAACGTGAACCGGACGGTGGGGACGATCCTGTCCAGTGAGATCGCCCGACGGTATCGCCTGGAAGGCCTGCCGCCCGACACCATCCACATCAAGTTCACGGGGTCGGCCGGCCAGTCGTTCGGGGCCTTCCTGGCCAGAGGCGTGACGCTGGAACTCGAAGGCGAGTCCAATGACTACCTGGGCAAGGGCCTGTGCGGCGGGCGGGTCATTGTGTATCCCCCGAAGGGCTCCACCTTCGTCGCGGAGGAGACGATCCTGGTCGGGAACACCTCGCTGTACGGCGCCACGCAGGGCGAGGCCTACTTCTACGGGACGGCCGGCGAGCGGTTCGCCGTCCGCAACAGCGGCGCGCACGCCGTCATCGAGGGGACCGGCGACCACGGCTGTGAGTACATGACCGGCGGCGTGGTGGTGGTGCTCGGCAAGACCGGGCGGAACTTTGCGGCCGGCATGTCCGGCGGCATCGCCTTCGTTCTCAATGAGGACGGCAAGTTCGAGCAGCGCTGCAACATGGGCATGGTGGAGTTGGAGAAAGTTGTGACCGCCGAAGATAAGAAGATCTTGCGCACCATGATCGAGTCGCACCACGCGTATACCGGCAGCCGCAAGGCGAAGAAGGTCCTGGAGTCCTGGGAGGCCATGCTGCCCAAGTTCTTGAAGATCATGCCGATTGACTACAAGCGGGTCCTGGCTGAGCGGAAGGCGGCGGCCGCCAAGGAGCATGCGCACAAGGAGAAGGAGATGGTGGCGCATGGCTAAAAACGTGAAGTGTACCTCGTGAAGCGTATCTCGTCTGAGTCTTCACGAGATACGAGATACCCTTCGACGGGCTCAGGGTGGTGAGCCTGCCGAACCACGAACGACGTTTGTTACGAACGACGAGAGACGAGTAACTGATGGCGGATCCAAAAGGATTCATGAAATATGCCCGGGAAGGGCCCAAGCGCCGACCGGTCGAGCTCCGGATTCTCGACTGGAAGGAATTCTATGAGCCCATCTCAGATGAGAAGCTCAAGGAACAGGGCGCGCGCTGCATGGACTGCGGGGTTCCCTTCTGTCAGAGCCACAACGGCTGTCCCGTGGTCAATCTGATCCCCGAGTGGAACGATCTCGTCCACCGCGGCCGATGGAAAGACGCCCTCAAGGCGCTGCACACGACGAACAACTTCCCGGAATTCACCGGACGCCTCTGCCCGGCGCCTTGTGAGTCGGCCTGCGTCCTGGGCATTACTTCAGACCCGGTGTCAATCCGGGTGATCGAGTGGAACATCATTGACAA
>JAHFEU010000159.1 GCA_023248295.1 Nitrospirota bacterium
CCGGTGGCTGTCCGTGTTTTGTCCGTGAACCCCCGGCGGGGGGCTACAAAACGCCCCAAGGGGGGAGCGGCGGCGCGGCCGGAATTGCCCTCATAACCCAAAGGTCGTCGGTTCAAATCCGACCCCCGCAACCAGGGACGACGAAGGGTTAGCGATCAGTTCGCTAACCCCTTCGTGTTTTCTGCTCCCATTTTTGACCCGTGAGGCAGTGATTCAAAGGTCGTCTTTGGGTCACACCCAAAGGATTCCTCCTGGGGCCAGGGGGCGCCCACTCTGAGAAAAGGACAACCAGCAGGTAGGGGGAACTGTGCTAGACCTACACCTGGCGAGACTTAGTGATGGCTGCGCGATGAAAGGGAGATCGGACGAGGAGGTCGCGGGATGGATGTTTCTCTGGTTCCCTGTCGAAGACCAGTGCGTCTTCCCGAGTTGGGAACACGGCCATCACCCCACTCACGCGGATCATTGTGAGGACAGCGAGCAACTCTCCGGACATCGCGCAGGCCCGCAGCTCGCCTCTGGCCGCGCGAGCTCGTGCCGCGGCCACCGCCAATTCGCCCCAGACGACGCTGTCAATGTAGGCAACGCCCCCCATGTCCGCCACGAGCCGAGTATTCCCCTTGTCGAGGAGATCTTGGAGCGTTTGTTTCAACTCCATCCCCGACGCCGCGTTCAAGTCCCCATTGGGGACCACGACCGCGACCTGATTCACCTGCATAACTTCGATATTCGTTCCTGGCATACCAGAAGGCGAGGAGCGCAGCGGCATCCCGACCAGTTGATTCACAGGTGTGCCTTTCTTGTCCTTTGCCTTCTGCGTTCTTGGGCTTCAAGCTGCATGAGGAACTCTCTCCATTGCCCAGCAAGCGTGCCATCACCGGGAAGCTGAAGAGCCTCGAATCCGAGTCGCTTCAGCAAAGCCTGCCAATGGGCATTTTCAGAACCGTCCTCGCCAGAGGTTTCGGACGATTCTTCTGGCCTCGCTCGCCGATCGTCTCCCATGACGACCCCTTCCTCTTCGATGGAGGGTCTTTTCGCTCGGTCGTTTCGCACTGTAATAAGGATCAAGCAATGCCGATGCCAGACGGATGCGATTGGGAAGTCCGCGCCTCATAAAGAGGTTCAGGCAGCCTGGCTGTAAGACCTCCAAGGGCGGGAGTCAAAGCACGGCATCTTGTGACAAATTCTGTCAGCATCCAACACCTGTCTCCGCCATGGCGAGCGAAGGATCACACCGATCTAGCCGGGCGAGCGGAATGTCGGGCGAAAATTTCCATACGCAGGAGAATGTCCAACGCTGGAAGAGCGCCAGACAACGCACGATATTTGATGATTTCGACGTGCGAATCGCTCAGACCGAAAAAGAGGTGGACGCGGCATTGTTCAAGAAGCCTTAGATGAAACACCGGATCGCCGGCCGTGGCCGCCCGCGCCGCGTCCGAGAACGGGCTTTATGTTTCCTTCGCTCAGAACGCAAACCCCGGCTGATCACGGAGCTGCTGTCGCTGACCCTCAGGCGGCAGCGCTCCTGACCCTCTGGTACAGGAAGGACACGCCCAGCAGGACCACGCCAAGGATCAGGAAGGAGACGATCCGGTAGAGCGTGGAGACCGTCGCCAGGTCCACAAGGAACACCTTGAGGATCACGAGGCCGAAGAGGCCGAGGGCGGCGTAACGGACGATCGGTAGAGCGCGGATGAACCCCCACGCCATCGCCGCCGCGGCGTAGAGCGTCCACAGGACCGATAGCCCGATCTCTTTCCGCCATTCGGTCTGGCGAACGAGGTCCCCTTGGCCGGCGGTGCGGGCGGCGCTCGCCTCGACATCCTGGTACCGAATCCAGCCGATGCTGAGCACGTACAGGAGCACAACACCGGCGGTCGCCGACAGGGCTCGCCCCACGTTGGCCACAGAAGCCGTTCGGGTGGAATTGGTGAGCCACCTGGCCGCCAGGGCCAGCGTGCCGCCCGCGCCGATCCGCATGAGAAGCGGGCCATTCACCAGATTCACGGCGGCGCCCCGCGCCAGAGGGTCGTCGTACACTAGAACTCTCCCCAGGAGGACCAGCGCTACAATCGGCGTGGCGATGAAGAACGCGGGGGCTCGCACAGCCTTGGCGAGCCCGCCGAGCGCCAGTAATTCGGCGGCCAGAAGTCCTGCCGGCCAGAGCCTCGGTGGCTCGCGCCACAGGAGCGCCGCGAGGACGAGAGCCGAGGCGACCCACAGGATAGTGCGCAACTCCTCGCCGGTCAGAAGCCTCAGTCGATCCGCTGGGGCCGAGGCCGCGAGCAGGCCTCCCCACGTGAGGGCGACGACAACCAGCAGGTGCACCAGGTAGGTGAGGTTCCAGACCGGAACGATGGTGGGATACCAGTAGGTGTCAAAGGCGACGACACGAAAGGTGGCAAGGAGCAGCGCGGCAAGACCACCCCAACCGGCGACGGACGTTCCGACCAGCGGGGCCAGCCACAGGAGCAGCACCCCTTGCGCTGCCCAGGCGAGGGTGATCCAGGGACCGTCGAGACCCAGCGGAATGGCAAGGGTCAGGAAGATGACGGCGACTCCCAAGAGAACGTCCGCGGTTGGGTCTTCCTCCCTGACACGCTGCTCATACGCTGCAGCAAGGACGGCGTACAGAACCGCAAGCGCCAGGGCGTAGGGCGCCTCGGCGGCGGGCCGCCAGAGCTCCAGCGTCACGTACACGGCCCAGAAGTAGCCGGCTGCATTGGCGACCACGAGGGCTAGATCGATCTGAACGGCGCGTCGGCGCTCCGTCCACTCGCGCACCAACGGCGCCGCCAGGAACAAGAGGAAGAGCCCCGACAGCAGCACAAGACGGGTCAGGGGATGAGGCGGCGCCGACCGGCCGAGCAACGTGGGAAGGAGAAGGATGGCGCTCCCGGCCCACGCCAGCTGGTTGAGAGACAGCCACGACCGGAAGCGGGCGATGGAGAGCACCAGAAGATCCAGAACGATGAGATAGCCGAGCAACACCCGCTCGTCAGGACGATCCGTCGCCAGCAGGACCGGGGTCAAGAGCCCGCCGACCACGGTCAACACCGCCGTGATCTGACGGCTACTGGCGACCGCGACGAACGCCCCCACCACGGTCACCCCGAACATGGAGGCAAAGGCAGCGCCAGCTCCGACGAAGCCGTAGAAGGCATAGGCGGCATAGAGCGAGAGATAGAGCACACCCAAGCCGCCCCCGGCGAGGCCCTCGCTGAGGTACGGGAGGTCCTGGTGGCGAGAGAGCAGGAGCCCCCCGGCCAGGAGCGCCACGCCGGAGAGCAGACCGAGGATCACCCGGACCTCGGGACCGATCAAGTTGTTCTCGAAGGACCATTTCAGGAAAAAGCTGATGGCGAACAAGATGGCGACGATGCCGACCCACGTCGTCCAGCGCGCGCCGATCCGCTGCTCGAGATCGATCGTCCTGCCAGTCGGCACCGACGCCGAGTGGGGTGCCGTCTGCGGCACCGGGCTGGCGACGACCCCGGTGGGGGTGGCTGGAGTGTAGCGGGTAGCGGGAGGTTTGGCAAAGACCCCGACGGGTGGCGCAGTCGGCCTGATGGGAGGCGCTCCCGGAGCGTGCTCCGCGTCTCGATCGGTTGCCACGGTCTGCTCGAGCATCCACACCCGCTCGGTCAACCCCCGAACACGCAGCTCGAGCTCCGCGATCCGCTGCTCCTGATCTTCGGGCGAGGTCATCCGGCCCCCCTGACTAGGTGACGGGCTCCGCGGCTTCCTTCCGGCTGGAACGGCAAGCCCCGGCGCCGGGCGCCACGCCCGAGAATGGCCTTTATGTTGGCCAGGCTCTCATCCTGGAGAGATTCACGAAGGTTCATGGCCCGTTCGAAGGTGCTTCGCCTCCGCCACCATCAAAACTAACATGAGGCCCCGGGACGGCCCTAGGAGTTCACGAGGCATGCACTTCAACTCAAGGGAGAGATGTCGGCGCGACCGACTATGAAAGAACTATGTAGTAGCCCGACCGAAGCGGGCCCAAGGCGTCCGAGACGGCAATCTCATAAGTCATCGTCGCCTTTGTCTGCGTTCGGATCGCTTCGGCTGGCTTCGCGGCTGGATTTCCCCTCATAACCCAAAGGTCGTCGTTTCTGCTAATGAACCGCCAATGCTGAGCCGCTCACTTGGCGGCGCTTGGATCGAACCGTGGTTGATCGCCTTGCCGTCAGGTCGCCGACGGCTCCGCGCTGATGTTCAGCCGCCAGGACCCCAGTTACTTTTCTCCCGCTTGGATTTCCAGCAGGGTTGTTCTGGAGACATCCGCCAGGGGACCGCCTAACCCCACGGCCGTCCGGGCGGCCGCAAGTGCTTCCTCGTGACGACCCACCTCCGCCAGCACGTGAGCCAGATTGTTGAAGCCTGAGGCGGCAAGCGGATGGGCCCGGGTGGCGGCCCGAAAGGCCTGCTCGGCGCCTAGGAGATCTCCTAGGGCGTATCGACTGTTGCCCAGCCCAATTAACGCAGCTAGACTGGCTGGCCAACGCTCGCGTGCCGCGTCATATGCCTGCGCCGCTGCCTCCCACTGGTGGGACCGCTCCAGCCCTACGACGGATTCGAGAAAGGTTCGCTCTGTCGCCGTCGCCGGTAATCTTGACGGTGGCAGCACCACCAGTCCCCAGTTGCCGCTCCCCTTCCAGGTGTGCACGAACCGACTCCAGGAGAGGATGTGGCGTGCTTCGATCCCGGAATGGAGAATAACCTTCTCTTCGAGCAGGTCGTAGCCGATGGCTACTGCGAAATGCCACTGTGGATACCAGTCGACTCCCACGTTTTGCAAGACGACAACGGGGTTCCCGGCCGCCAGCTCTACCAGGAGGTCTGACGGGGTGGAGATCGGATAGGCGACGCGAGAGTATCGGCGCGTCGCACTGATCATTTCGGTCGGCAGGCTCCCCTGTCGAGAGGGTGAATATACCAGGGAGACGAGGTCCTCCGGACGGACAGAAACGCCGCTCCAAGCGAGCGCTGCCGCGAGGGAAGCTGGCCCGCACTGGTACTGCGCCTGGGGGAAGAACGGGACCTCCTTGAGTTCCGCACTTGTTGGCAGATTCTCGGACGGTCGCCATGTCGGCAAGGAGTGAGAAGTCGCGCAACCTCCGAGGAGCGCCCAAGCAACAAAGCAAATGGGCCAGCCCCTAAAGAATCTCATTCCGCCAAGGAGGGACATGGGGCTAGTGTTCCGTATTGGAAGTCGCGTTCTGTTTGGGACGGCCAGCAGGGCCTGTCGCCGCGAGCAGCCCCACGGTGCTCACTCCCGCGGCGGTGCGCTCCGCGCCGCGGGGCACCCCGCTC
>JAHFEU010000160.1 GCA_023248295.1 Nitrospirota bacterium
ACACGATCCTGGTCGGCCTGGTGGATAGATCGGAGAGCTGCCGGTTGGTCTGCCAGCTCTACAAGGATGATCCCGCTCGGGAGAGCAAGGAGCTGCAGCTCGCCACGGGGCCCGGCGATGTGGCGATCTTCAACGGCGACAAGCTCTGGCACGCCGTGACGCCGTTGGCGGAAGGAGAAGAGCGCGTGGCCCTCACGATGGAGTACGTCACGAACCAGGACATGGGGCGTTTCAAGCGGCTCTACTCCAACTTGAAGGACGCCTTCGCATACTTCGGCCTCAAAGCCCTCTTGAAACGATCAGCGTAGAACCGGCGGGAGGGGCCACACGCCGTCGCTAGGCCCGCCCGCTCCACCCCCGAGACGGTGTCGCGCATCGGGACACCGTCAGCGTCGTTTCCTGTCGTGTCCTGATCCCAATCAGAGCCCATGCGATTGGCTAGCCCAGATTATTCACGAAAAGGTGAACAATCTGCCCTTCGATAAACTCAGGGCCCTGAGGTGTCTCGATGGGCCCTCCGGGCTTCGACTCCGCCCCTCATTCGCGGGGCGTCGCTCAGGGCTAGCCTTGAGTCCCTCGACTTTGCTCGGGATCCTGAGCCCGTCGAAGGACAAGGCCGCGGAAGCGGCCTGTCGAAACCTGCAGGTGCGACGGAGCCCGCACTTGCAGGCGCATTGTTCACGAAGGTGCCCCCTTCGTGAATAATGCGGGCTAGGCAGTGAATTGCCCATCCAGGATCACATGGTTGTCTACGGACTTGCTGATCACGGTCAGCAGCTCGTCTTTCGACACGGGTTTGACCAGATAGTCCAGCACGCCTTGTCTCATCAAGGACACCGCGAGGTCAACGTCCGGGTACCCGGTCATGACGACGACGGGCACCGTCGGGTATTGCGTCCTGAAGTAGGCAATGGCCTCGATCCCGTTGACTTTTGGCATCCGGATGTCGCAGAGGATCGTGTCCACCATGAGCGGGTTGTCGTCTGAGTTCAGGACCTTGATCGCCTGTTCACCGTCCTGTGCCTCCACCACCTCATAGCCCGCCTTCGTCAGGCTCAGATTCACCAACTTTCTGATACTCGGCTCATCGTCCACTACGAGCACACGCCCCTGCCTGCCGCTGACCGCGTAATGTGTATGAAAGCCCATCGCGCACCTCCTGTTAGTGGTTTCCCGCCGGGAATTGGAGCGTGAAGGTGGTCCCTTTTCCTTCCTCGCTCTCGACCCGAATGGTTCCTGCGTACCTCGACACGATCGTGTACACGATGCTCAGCCCTAACCCGGTTCCTTTTCCCGGATCCTTGGTCGTGAAGAATGGGTCGAAAATCCTGTTGAGCAGGGTCTTCGGAATCCCGCAGCCTGTGTCAGAAATCATGATGCTCACGAAACCGCTCACTTGCCGTGTGGCCAGCGTCAGGCGTCCCGTACCCTCCATCGCCTGCACGGCGTTGTAAATCAGGTTGACGAACACTTGATCAATCTCGGATTGCCGGCCTCGGAGGCGCGGCACAGACTCAAACTGCGTCACGACCTCCACATCCCCGAACTGCGGATTCAGCCGAACCATCTTCACCGCTTCAAGCAGCCGCTGGCTGAGGTCCATCTCGACCTCACCGTCGCGCGAAGCAGGCCGGGCGTAGGAGACGAAGCTACCCACGACCTTGGCGACATGTTTTGCATAACCCACGATGTCCGTGGCGTATTCTTTGATCTTCGCCTGGTCATCTTCTTCCGCGATGATCTCGGCCATCCCCAGGATCCCCTGCACCGGGTTGTTGATCTCATGGGCCATGCCGGAGACCAGCGTGCCGAGACTGGCCAGCTTCTCGGCTTGAATCAACTGATCCTGAAGCTGCTTTTGCTCGGTGATGTCCCAGATGACAATCCCGGTCTGTTGCGGCTCTCTCTCGCGGATCATCACCGGGAAGAGGCGGTACTGGTACACGCGCTTCTGCACCTCAAACTCGCCGTCTGGCTGCCCGCTGTCAGCCTCAGCCGTGACGGTCTTGACCTCACTCATCAACAGATTCCACCGGGACTCTGTCAGCGGCAGGACGTCATACACCGGGCTTCCGACCAGTCGAGCACACGGTGAGCCGAAATGCTGTTCAGCCAGAGGGTTGGCGTACGCCACCTGCCGATCCTCGTTGACGATCAGAATCGCTCCAGGCAGGCTGGCCAGGATCTCCTCCATCATGTCGTATGCGGTCCGCAAGGCAGCCTGCGCCTCCTTGCGATCGGTAATATCCTCGGCAATCCCCGTCACCCGATAGATCTTTCCTGATTCGTCTCGAATCGGGAAGGCCCGGTCCTGTATCCAGCGTATCGATCTGTCCGGCCGCACGATCCGATACTCCTCGTCGTATTCCCCGCTGACCTGCTTGGTCAGGGCGGCTTCCAGCACCCGATCCCGGTCATCGGGATGGATCGCCGCAAGCCACGACCGCGGCTCTGCGTACAAGCTCTGACAGGTCCGGCCCCAAATCTGCTCGTAGCCCGGACTGATATAGATGATCCGGTTTTTCTCGGGGTCGGTCATCCAGAAGACCTCCCGGATATTCTCGGCCATCTGGCGGAATCGTTCCTCGCTCTCCCGCAGCGCCCCCTCCGCCCGCCTGCGCTCGCTGAACTGGCCGATCTGGCTGCCGATGGACGCCATCATCTCAAGGAGGGCGTCATCCGGCTGGCGAATCTCTCGGCTGAAGAACTCAAGCACACCGAGGACTTCCCCGTTCAGCAAGATCGGAAACCCGACCGCGCCATGCAACCCCGCTGGAGCCGCGACAGCCTCCCTCGGGAAATTGTGATCCTGCAGGACGTCCGGGACCCACACTGGGGTACCGGTCGCCCAGACGCGGCCAGGGAGCCCGATGCCGGGTGCAAACGTGCGCTCCCGGCTGCTGTCTATGAACTCAGCGAACCCTGCATGCGGCGCATGCCAGATTTCGACACACCGCAGCACATTCGCCGGGCGGTCCACGTTCCACAGGGCCCCCAGGTCCCACCCCAGCCGCTCGGAGATGGCCTGAAGGAGCTTAGGAGTGGCTTCCCGCAGTGTCGCAGACTCGGCTAAGACCCGTGTGGTGGCAGACCGGGCGGCGAGATGTTCCTCGGTCCGCCTGCGCTCGGTGATGTCGCGGATGATGCCGCTATAAAACGTCCCTTCTTTTGTCTTCCAGCAAGCCAGGGAAAGCTCGAGCGGAAATTCGGTGCCGTCTTTCCTCAGACCGTGCAGCTCCATCGTCCTACCGATCATGGTCGCTTGACCGGTTGACCTGAGCCGCTCCAATCCTTTGTGATGGGCCTCCCGGTATCGAGCGGGCATGAGAAGCGTGAGCGGTTTGCCGAGCACTTCCTCGTCCGTATACGAAAACATGCGCTGTGCGGACTGGTTCCACGAAATGATGTGGCCCCTCTGATCGCCGACAATGATGGCATCGGGCGCGGATTCGACCAGGCAACGGAACCGCTCTTCACTCTCGCTCAATGCGGTTTCTACTCGTTCAGCCTTGACCGCGAGGGCTTTCACCCCTATCGCTTTCCGCAACGTGGCTTTCAGTTCGGTCGAATTGTAGGGCTTCGTGACGTAGGCAAAGGCGCCCCGGGTCAGCGATCCGATGGTGTTCTTCTCTACAGCGTAGGCGGTGATGGCGATAATTGGCAGCTTCGGATCGGCGTCCATTAAGAATTTCATCACCACGTGGCCGTGGAGATCGGGTAACTGCATGTCCAGCAGGGCGGCTTCATAATGCGTCTGCCTGGCCTGTCGAATGGCTTCCACTCCGGTCCCGACAGCATGGACTCGGTACCCCTCATGCTCCAGCATGTCGCTCAATGCATCCCGGATATCCGGGTCGTCGTCGACGATCAGCACGTGGGTCGCCTGCGTCATGACGGAATTGGTGCTCACGCCGTCACCCCCAATCGCCTCCGTTCAAGAGACCGGTTGTTTCGGGAGAAGGGTGTCATGGAGTTGGCCTTCGCGCGTCAACGATCCATCATGAGGCTCAGCACGTCCACCACCAGCATCCCGAACAGAACGAAACCTGAGATCAGAATCCCCCAAACCATCGTCGTCCTCCGTTCCCCTCAATCTATCGGTCAATGACCGCTCAGGTTTTCTCAAGCACATGTTCAGCAACCCCCATGCCATCGGGGGGGTTGGGCATTGGATTGAGCCGGCATCACTCAACTTGTTGATTCATTTATGAAACCCACCACGATAAGAATGAGCAGGGGAAGAGCCCGATGCGGCCGACTGACTCAGCCGTATCGAATCGAATACAGGGCTTATCCTCTCTGATACAGCCGCACAGGGATTCGGAATGGGCAAAAAAAAGGGCTCTTCCGACTTTCGTGTGGGTCATGTCCAGTCCGTCAGGGTGAGGCATTCCGCTCCGTGCAGGCTCGCCGCGCTGCCGTAACGAGCGGCGGCCCGCCTCCGGCTCCCCCCATCCCCCACATGGTGGGGGTTCTCCGATCCGTCCATGCCTGATGCGGCAGGCCTGGACGGTCGGGCCTCGCTCGGGCCGCCGCTGCGCACACCAGCGGGGCTCCCCCGCAAGGTCGCGTCTTCCTCGCCCTGACGGCCTCGTGCGTGCACCCCGGCTGAGGCCGAGCCTGGAAGAGCTGGGCGCGGAGGGTCGTCGCCCTCGCGGGACTCATGACCGGGGTGGCCTGGCTGATCCCCTATTGCGCGCGTCTTGCTGTCTTCTTGTCCAACTATCAAGTGGAAGGGTGCCCGTGTTGGTCCAACTGCGCCCGTCGAGCGAGCGTGCTTCCGAGCGCGCGGGCTCCGGGAGCACAGGACCGACACGGGTGCCCTTCCACCTCTTCACGTTCTGCGAGCACGGGGGATTAGCCTGGCCGCCCCATCCTCGGCATCTCACCCTTCCAATGAAGTCTCGGATGGAACGGATGCACGGCGAGGTTCGCGCCATCGCGCTCACTGCCTGCGGCCAGCAGAACCACTGCCGCTACGCCGTTCCGATCATCCGATAAGGCGTCGCGGCCAACAGTACGACGCGAACGGCCATCGGGGGGGCAACGCATGATGGCGCAACCGAGACCGTGCGCTGTTCGTCAGCCGAGGTGGCTTTTCCCCGAAGTCCTCACTCACACGACAGTCGGAAGAGCCAGAAAAGAAGGAAGCGAGAAAGGGTCTAGAGGGACGAGGGCTCAATCGGCAGCGTGAACGAGAACCGGCTCCCCTGGCCAGGGGTGCTTTCCACCCAGATCTGTCCTCCATGCATCTCAACCAGGCTCTTCGTGATGGCCAG
>JAHFEU010000057.1 GCA_023248295.1 Nitrospirota bacterium
CCGACCTGGCAACCACTGCTTCATGAGATGCCCTATAAGCTGATTCAACGTAGTACACATGCGTGACTCGGAGGTCCTGATACTTGCCATTACACCGAGTGTTAAGTGACCCTGATGTTGCGATACTTGTCCGCTAATGAGTCAGCCCAATAGTAGAATGTCCCCTTAAAAACTGCCGAAATCGTAGTGCCGCTGTGCCCCTCGCCGGTGAGCCCGGAGCAGCGGAATGCTCAATGTGCCCGACTCTCTTGATTGTTGATGATCAGTCGCTCTTCCTTGACCGACATTCCCAGGCATTGAGAAAAGGGTTATACTGGCCGTGTCCTCAAGGGAGAATCGGTAGGTGCCGAGGCGTACAGTCCACCGGATCAAGGCCGCGATCCGGGAGGGGAGCTATGACATGACGGTTCATGCATTGGAGGAGATGGCTGAAGATGGGCTAGATATCCTTGATGTTGAATCCTCGATACTCAGCGGCACAATCATGAAGTCTGAGAAAGGTGACCCACGTGGAACGAGAAATACGATTCACGGAACAGGAACTGATCGAACAATGAGAGTCGGGACCGTCGGTCGTTTCACGGAGACTGGTCGCTACCTCATCATCACCGTGTACAAGGTGACGGAGACCTAGCACAATGAAGAAACAGTTCGGATACCGGTGTGAGTATTGCGAAGGAACCGTCAGAGCGAGGCGCGTTGAGCGCGAAGCCTTCAAGCACAAGTCCGGTTTTGTGATCCTCGAAAAAGTCACGATCGGCGTCTGTGACCAGTGTGGCAATCGCTACTACTCGGCTGATGTGCTCAAGCGCGTCCACGCAATCGCCACGGGGAAAGTCAAACCGAAACGGACTCAGCGGGTGCCGGTCGCTCACGCCGTGTAAGACACTGACCTTTCGGCGGTGCGGAGCCCATCCGCGACGTGATCGCCTTCCCCGAAACCCAGAAGGCCCAGTGCCCCATGACCGACGCGCCCTCGCCGGTCACGCCGGAGCAACTGAAAGAGCTCTCCATCAAGCTCGACAAGCTCGAGGAGGGGACACCTTGAGCTAGCCCGGATTTCACGGAAACAGACTTAAGAACCGTACTTGACGGACCAACTCAAGGCAGGGGAGACCATATGGCCGAAAAAGTAAAAGTCTGGTTTGACCCGGAAGGGGATTACCTTGAAGTGCAGTTCAGCCAGGCCCCGGGTTTCATGCGCCCGACCGCCCATGATGCCGTCATGAAGCGTGTGGATGAGCAGGGACATGTGCTGGGGTTCAGCGTTCTCGGAGTCAGCCGTTTTCGAAAAGGACGCCCGTTGGAAGCCGAACTTATCACTGAAAGATAGGATCGGACTCCACTTCCTCCGAGACAGCAGACGGGGACAGGCAACTTTCAGAAAAGTAGCCCGTCCCCTCAGGCCCTCTCCTGAAATTCTCCGAAAGATTCTTTTCCCGTTGCGGCGTGCCTGGACTTCGAGCGGACTTTGCCGGAGGAGCGGGGACCCACCGAGACTTTGTCGGGAAGGAAAGCGGAAACTGACCGAATCCGCGAGGGAATTTCCGAAGGATTCCGCCCGGCAGAGTCCGGAAGGGTCGCTCCGAGAGGCACGGGAGCGAGGAGTCTGGGCATGCCGCAACGTTTTAAAGGCATTTTCTGGAAGACAGTTGCGCGTGAGCCGATAGCCCGGGGTTTCTGAAGAGGCGAAAAAGCAGGAAGGGCCGCTACTGCCGAATCTTCGCCCACGCCTGCTGATACTCTTCGAACGAATCCACCTCGACCCACCCCTTGAAGATGGGGACGCTACTGACCTTGTGGCCGGTGTCGATCAGTTCCTGGACCATGTCCGTGAACGAGGCGCGGAGGAAGGTGCCGGCCTCGTGAAACCCTTTCGCCTCGTATTTCCCGCGCGCCTCATGGTGGTGGACGATTTTAAGACCCGCCCACCGCAAAGGCTAGAGTGAAAGCTCATGCGCTTTACGCCGCCGTGACCGGCAGGATCGACCTGCGGGAGGCTTGATTCCGCTGCCTGGTTCAGCTTGCGCTTGCATAAACAGTCACCATGAAATTCGAATAGCCTCTGTTTGATTTTCATGGTATCCTCCCTGGCATGGTAAAGCGAACAGCGATCCTGTCCCAGATCCGTCAGGCACTCCGACGGAGTCGCGTGGTTGCTTTGATCGGGCCACGCCAGAGCGGGAAAACCACGCTCGCCCGGCAGATCCTGCCGCCCGACTCCCCCCGCTACTTTGATTTGGAAGAACCGACGAGTCTGGCACGGTTGGCGGAACCAATGATGGCTCTGGCGCCTCTGCGCGGGGTGATCGTGATTGACGAGGTCCAGCGGCGTCCGGATCTGTTTCCGATTCTCCGCGTGCTCGCCGACCGTACGCCCTTGCCGGCCCGCTTCCTGATTCTCGGCAGTGCCTCGCCGGAGCTGCTGCGCCAATCGTCCGAATCCCTCGCGGGGCGCATGGAGACGATTGCGTTGCCGGGCTTCAACCTTGCGGAGGTCGGGGCCCGAGCGCTGAACCGGCACTGGCTGCGCGGCGGCTTTCCGCGCTCCTTTTTGGCCCGAACGCAGGAGGACAGCCTCCGCTGGCGGAATGACTTCATCCAAACCTTCCTGGAACGGGATCTTCCCCAACTCGGCGCGGCGATTCCGGCTCAGGCGCTCCGGCGGTTCTGGGCGATGGTCGCGCATTACCATGGCAACATCTGGAATGCTGCGGAGCCCGCGCGATCGTTGGGCGTCAGCGAGCCCACCGTGCGGCGGTACCTCGATCTGCTGACCGGGGTCTTCGTGGTACGACAACTTGCGCCATGGCATGAGAATCTTAGGAAACGCCAGGTGAAGGCGCCCAAGGTGTATGTGCGCGACAGCGGGTTGCTCCACGCGCTCTTGGGCATCCGGACGGATGCGGAACTGCTGCATCATCCCAAGTGCGGCGCATCCTGGGAAGGCTATGCCGTTGAAGAGACGCTGAAACTCGTGCATCCGGACGACGCCTATTTCTGGGCGACGCACCAAGGCGCGGAACTGGATCTGCTGCTGTTCAAAGATGGCCGCCGCCTCGGGGTGGAGATCAAACGGACGGATGCGCCAGCGCTCGCCCCCTCGATGCGCATCGCGCTCGAGGATCTGCGGTTGGAGCACCTCATTGTTCTGTACCCCGGGCCGCGACGCTACTCCCTTGCAGCCCGTGTGACCGTCGTTCCGCTGACCGAGTTCGCGGCCTCTTCGTGGGAAGCCCTTCTGCCTCGGCGAAGGCGGCCACGGCGAACTCTTCGTATGTAAGCACAGGATGGTTCGCAAAAAAGTCGAGGGCCGAAGACTTGTCGTTTTGCGCAGACATTACCAATTTTTGTAGTAGTTTCTTGACGGTTTGGCAAGTCCACTTGCCGATATGAGTAGAAACTATGGTTTTGATAGTAACATCGAGACGTTCCGGCAAATCATCAGTCCTGCGCAGATCAGGTGACTCCTACCGGGGCGAGAGATAGCACGTGCTTGTTAGTGGAAGAGCCTCTGGGGCCGCGGTCTAGCGGTGGCTGGCCGTCCAGCAAGGCCGCAGGAAGGGAGGCTACTGCCGAATCTTCGCCCACGCCTGCTGATACTCTTCGAACGAGTCCACTTCCACCCAGCCCTTGAAGATGGGGACGCTACTGACCTTGTGGCCGGTGTCGATCAGTTCCTGGACCATGTCGGTGAACGAGGCGCGGAGGAAGGTGCCGGCCTCGTGAAACCCTTTCTTCTCGTATGTCTCGCGCGCCTCCCGATAGGCGCGTGTGAACGCCTCGATGCCCTGGTCGGAGAACATGGCGAGGCCGATGAACTCCCCGTGCGCCAAGTCGTGCGGCAGATCCTGTCCGATCTTGAGGACGCGATTCTCCTCCTCCGGCAGGACGTACCGGGACAAGTAGCTGCCGCCGGGCGGGGTTTGCAGCATCACCAGATCGGGCTTGATCGCGGGATTGGGAAGGCCTCGCTGCCGCTGGTCATACCAGGCGAGGTCCACCACGAGCGTGATATCGGCCTGGCTCTTCAAGAGCTTCTGCAACACGGCCGTGTCGAAGATGATGTCCCCATAGAGAAACAGGCACCGGCCCTTCATCTCGCGCTCGGCGCAGAAGAGCGAGAACAGGTCTCCCGTCTCTTCATACCGGTCGTTGTCGTAATAGCGGAGGTTGGGAAGCGTGATCGCCTCCTTCTTGTATCCCCGGACAAGCACGATGTCCTTGATGTTGCACTCATTCAGCGCTGCCACCTGGCGTTCGAGGATCGTCCTGCCTTTAATGTCCAGCAAGCACTTCGGTTTGTCTTCGATGAGGGGCAGGAGCTGTTTCTCGAAGCCGGCGGCGGCGATGATCGCGGTGATCTGCTCGCCCCCGACCGGCAGGAACCGCCGTTCATCCTCCTCCATCTGGGGCACGCCGACCAGCTCGTACACCTCGTTGAGGCTCACGATACGGTCGTTGACGGCGCCCGGGCGCGTATCGTGCTTGATGACGGCCAGGGCGTCGCGCATCGCCTTGATGCCGGCCCGGATCACCTGGTTCGCGTAAATGACGATCTTGAAGCCGGCCTCCTCCAGCTCGGTCGCGGTGACGCCGTCGAAAATCGTCGGGACGACGACAAGGGGCACGCGGCCGGACCACTTCCGGGCCACGGTGTTGAGCTCGTCAAAGGTCGGCGACTTGGAATGGATCAGCACGGCGTCCGCCCCGGCCCGCGCGTAGGCCTCGGCGCGCTTGAGCGCTTCCTCCTGCCCCCACCCTGCGATCAGCGCCTCGGTTCTGGCGATGACCATGAAATCCGTCACGGTCTGCGCCGCTTTCGCGGCCTTGATCTTCCCGCAATGTTCCTCGATCGGCACCAGCTCGCGGCGGACGCCCGCGTAGAAGCTGCACCGCTTCGGAAACACGTTGTCCTCGATGCAGATCGCTGCGATCCCGGCCCGTTCGTGGTCCGTGACGGTGCGCATGACGTTCAGGGCGTTCCCGTAGCCGGTGTCGCAGTCGGCGATGATCGGGATGCCGACCGCTTCGACCATGTTCCGTTCGACGTCGAGCTGCTCGGTCAGGGTGATGAAGCTGGCGTCGGGAATGCACTTGAGCGCGGCGGAAATACCGAACCCGCTCGCCCAAATGGCGTCGAAGCCGGCTTCCTGGACCAGCTTGGCGCTCAGCGCATCATGGGCCCCGACGGCCTTCACGAGGCCGGGGCGGCGAAGCAGGTCTCTGAGCTTGGTGGCGTTATGCATCGCGCGTGACTATGCGAAAGGGGCCCTCCGGTTGTCAATGAACAACGGGGATGGGCGCGCCCAGCCGGTGCGGTCAATATCCGGTCTCGGACAGGCTGTCATTGAACCTCGGCGCGAGCGTGCGGCTTTCGACGAACACGAACCCGCGTTCACCCCGGCCGTCATAGGTCAGGTTGATCTCGGTGTCGTTCCCGCGCCAATTATACTGTTGATTCAGCCCGCGGGTCATCTGGCCGGGCGTCCGCTCGATCGGGCCGAATCGCGATTGAAGGTAGACCATCACCTGCTCGTGGGTGTTCTTGCCCCGGTAACGGATGATCACCCGGGCGAATGCCCCGTCGTACGTGTAGAAGCGCATCGACTCCACTTTGGCGTCACCCAACGGCGGCGGACTCTCCTTGAGATCGTAGCCGTTCACGTGTTCCCCGGTTTCGGTCAGGATGAGGTCCGTCGCCGCGGTCAGGGACGAGCCCCAGGCGATGCCCTGAAAGCCCTTCGGATCATCCAGCATGATGCCGGAAGCGGCGGACGGCGGTGCGAGAAGCGCGGTGAACCAGCCGAGGGCGGCCAGGATGCCGAGTGCGGGCGCGAGTCGCATGGGCCTACTCACCGGAATGCGCGGCACCCTAACACGATCAGGTTCCGAAGGCAACCGCGCCAACTTGGTTGAGAAACCGTCCTTGCTCCGCTATAATGCGGTCCACTTTTGCGGCCGGACCCGTGCGCCCGGCCGCTGTTGTTTTGGCTCTCCGCTTAGCGAGCTATGATCGAGAGCGAAGATTTCGTCGAGTCGTTGCAGGACATCGGGTTCGATTTCTTCACCGGCGTGCCCGACTCGAACCTGGGCGGCATTATCGCCACGCTGATGGAACGGCGGCTGTACACCCCGGCCGTCCGGGAGGACGAGGCAGTGGCCATGGCGGCGGGCGCCTACATGGGCGGCAAGATCCCTGCGGTGCTGATGCAGAATTCCGGCCTGGGGACCTGCCTCAATACCCTTCTTTCCCTGAATCTGATCTATCAGCAACCCTGTCTGTTGATCGTGTCCTGGCGGGGTTTTCAGGGCATGGATGCGCCCGAGCATCTCGTCATGGGCCAGACCATGACGCAGCTCCTCGACGCAGTGCGCATCCCGCACCGGACGCTGTCGGAGCAGACCGCCGTGGACGATCTGAAGTGGACGGGGGAGACCTTTATGAAACAACGGATTCCGCTCGCGCTGCTCCTGAAGAAGGGCGTGGTCAGGGGCATCCAGCCGTGAAGCGTGAAGCGTGAAGCGTGAAGTGTATCTCGTCAGATCCTTCACGAGATACGAGATACGAGCGAGCAGTGAGGTGAAAGAGTGAGGCCGGAAGAGGGGACGATTCAGAGCCGGGCGCGCGCGATCGGCGCGGTGTTGGAACTCCTGACCGATCAGCCGGTCATCATCTGCAACGGCTTCCCGTCCCGAGAGGCCTTCAAGCTGGCGGACCGTCCCACGCATTTCTACATGATCGGCTCGATGGGTGTTGCGCCTGCGATCGGGTTGGGGGTGGCCTTGTCGAAGCCCGCCAAGAAAGTGGTGGTGTTGGATGGCGACGGCAACGTCCTCATGGGGATGGGGACGCTGGCCACCGTCGGCGCGTTGAAGCCAAAAAACTTTCTCCACGTGGTGCTCGACAATGAAGTGTACGGCAGCACGGGCAATCAGCCCACGTTTTCAAGGGTCGTGCGGCTGGAACAGGTGGCCAAGGCGGCAGGCTATGTGCACGTGGAGCGGGTCCGGGAGCGGGAGGACTTGGTGTACGAGCTCAAGGAGATGCTGGCGAAGGACGGCCCCAGCATGCTGCTGGTGAAGGTGACGGAACAGGCTGAGGATGTGGACCGGGTTCCATTGGACCCGCGCGAGATCACGCGGCGGTTCATGAAAGCGATCGCATAAGACTGTGGAGCGTGAATCGTCCGTCGCGTCATCGCGTGGCGCGTCTCTCGCGACAGACGCAACGACGCAAGAGACGCAACGACGCGAGAGACGAGATACGAACGACGAGGTCTCACGAATGATTCTCCTGAATCCAGGGCCGGTGAATGTCTCGGAGCGCGTTCGGAAGGCGTTGCAGCGTCCCGATATCTGTCACCGGGAGTCCGAGTTTGCGGAGCTTCTTCACGGGATCCGGCAGAAGCTGCTGAACGCCTTCGTGCCCGGGGCCGAGTCGGATTATACGGCGGTGGTCCTGACCGGATCCGGGACGGCCGCCGTTGAAGCCGCCGTCCTGTCCTCGGTGCCGCTCGGCAAACGGGCTCTGGTCATCAATAACGGCGTCTATGGGCAGCGCCTCTCCTCGATAGTCGGATTGGATCGGCTGGGCGTGTCCGAGTTCAAGCTGGAGTGGGATACGCGACCGGATCCGGAGCGACTGCGGCTGGCGCTGCGGCAGCACCCGGAAGTGCACGTGGTGGCGATGGTGCACCACGAGACGACGACCGGGTTGATCAACCCGGTCAAAGCGATCGCGGAGGTGGTGGACAGCCAGAACCGCGTCTTTCTCGTGGACTCGGTGAGCGGGCTGGGTGGAGAGGAACTGGACATCGCAGGCCCGCACATGTACATGGTCGCCGGCAGCGCGGGAAAGTGCATTCAAGGCTTCCCCGGGGCTTCGTTCGTGCTCGTGCGCAAGGGCTTCATAGAGCGAATGAAGGGCTATCCCAAGCGTTCCTGGTACCTGCACCTGCCGCACTATTATGAAGATGAGGAGAAGGGAAGTATTCCGTTTACGCCGGCCGTGCAGGTGTACTATGCCTTTGATGAGGCCCTCAATGAATTGCTGGAGGAAGGCGTTGCCCGTCGCATCCAGCGCTACAGAAAAGCCTCCTCGCTCATCCGTCAACGACTCAGCGCGTTGGGCCTGCAGCCGGTGCTCCCGCCGGAGCTCCGGTCCAACACCATCACGTCGTATTATCTGCCTGCGGGAACGACCTATCAGACCCTGCATGATCGTCTGAAGGAGCGGGGCTACGTCATTTACGCGGGCCAGGGTCAACTGGAGAACAAAATCTTCCGGGTGGCGAACATGGGCGCCTTGACCGAGAGGGATATCGAAGGCTTTCTGGCAGCCTTCCAGCAGGTGCTGGAAACGGCGGCGGTCCGCTCATGAAAGCGATTCTCCTGGCGGCCGGTGTCGGGAAACGGCTGTGGCCGGTCACGCAGCACCGTCCCAAGTGTTTGATCGAGGTGGGAGGGCGCACGCTGCTGCTCCGTTATCTGGATGCGCTCGCAGGCGTGGGCATCAAGCAGGCCGTCATCGTGGTCGGCTACAAGCAGGACATGATCCGCGCCGCGGCGGGGACCGGCCGCGGCGGAGTTGAGGTTCGCTATCTGGTGAATGAGCAGTATCAGCGAGGCAGCGTGACGTCCCTATGGCTGGCTCGGGCCGAATTGGACGATGACGTGCTGATCATGGACGCGGATGTGCTGTTCCACCGGCAACTCCTCCGCCGACTGATGGAATCCCCCTGGCCGACCGCGTTACTGCTGGACGAGACGGTGACCCAACAAACCGAGGAATGCATGGCGATCGTGCGCGGCGGGCGCGTGGTGGCGCTCACGAAGCAGATGCCGTCCCGGTACGACCTGGCCGGCGAGGGAGTCGGGTTTTTGAAAGTTCAGCGCGCAGATACCGGCCACCTGCTCGGTTCGGTGAAGGCCTGCGTGGACCGCGGGGAATTGGACATGGAGTATGAGGATGCGCTCCGTGATTTCTTCAGCCGGGCCAAGGTCGGGTTCGAAAAAATCGGCGGGCTGCCCTGGATCGAGATCGACTTTCCAGAGGATGTAAGCCGGGCGGAGCGGGACGTGCTGCCGAAGTTGGATTGAGGTGGCGGACATGCACAGGCCGATGGAAGCGGAGCTTGACGGGTTCGTTGACCGGTATTTCAACCGGAGGCTTTCCGCTTCCCTGACCCCTGTCTTTCTGCGAACCGGTCTGTCTCCGAACGCGATCACGGTTCTGTCCATGGTCATCGGTCTGCTGGCCGCCGCGTCATTCGGAGTTGGGAGCTACGCGGCCGGCGTGATGGGCGCGCTGTTGTTCCAACTCTCTGCGATCGTGGACTGTTGCGACGGGGAGGTCGCCCGGTTGACCCACAGGCAATCGCGGTTCGGCGAGCAACTGGACATTGCGGCGGACAACGTCGTCCACATGGCCATCTTTGCCGGGGTGGCCTGGGGGACCTATCTGACGCAGGTGTCGGGGCCCTCATGGCTCCCGTTGCTGTTGGGGGCGGCTGCGGTGATCGGAAATGGTTGTTCCTTCTGGATGGTGACCCGGGCCAGAACTCTCCGTGGCCGGCGTGCGTGGGCCGATCCGGCACAGGCCGCTCGCGCAGATTTCATCCTCAAGAAGATGGCGAGTCGGGACTTTTCGGTGGTGCTGCTCGTCTTCGCGCTCGTTGGCGGGCTGGAATGGTTCCTCTGGCTGGCGGCGATCGGTTCGAATCTGTTCTGGGTCGTGCTGGCGTGGGTCACTCGCCCCTCCATGATCGCGCGTGCTTAGCAGGATGCTGAAAAAGCCCCCCAACTTTGTTCTCAGTCGCCCGTCTCCCTGCGACATACCGAAAAACGTATGCCTCAGTCGCCAGGCTTCCTGCGGCCTCGTTGGATGGCCTTTTTGAGCATCCTGCAGTTTTTAGTTTCCAGTCCAGCAGTTGGCACTCACCAGTCTTAGACTTTCCGTGCTCAGACTACTACTCCTCTTCGTCGGGTTGCTCACGCTGGTCAGTCTCATCTGGCACATCGGTCCGTCACGCATCCTGGCTGCGGCCGCGGGGCTGGGCCCTGTGGCGCTTCTGCTGATCCTGCTTCCTTCCCTTCTCATGTATACCCTCGAGGCGCTCGGCTGGCGGATCACGCTGGGCCGGCACGCCGCCTCTGTGCCGTTCTGGCGACTGTTTGCGATCCGCACGGCGGGCGAGCTCGTGAACATGACTACGCCCACGGCCTATGCCGGCGGGGAGCCGCTGAAAGCCTACCTACTCAAACCGCACGGCGTCCCGATCGTCGACGGGCTGGCTTCCGTGGTCACCGCGAAGACGACGATGACGATTGCTGAGGTGGCGTTCATCCTGCTCGGCATCGGCCTGGCGTTCCGGAGCGTCGGACCCGCAGGGCCTGGTGATCGCACGCTCCTTGCGGCGTCGGTCAGTGCCGGCCTGTTGCTCGCCGCGACGGCCATCTTCGTGACGCTCCAACATCGCGGCCTGTTCACGGGTCTGCTGGGCGCCTTGAGGCGGTGCCGGATTCGGATCGAGTTTCTGGAAACCCGTGAGGACAAGCTCCGTGCCCTCGACCGCACAATACGAATGTTCTATACCCGGGACCGGCGAGGCTTTCTGCTCTCCACCGGGTTGTTTTTCCTGGGCTGGCTGGCCGAAGCGCTGGAAGTGTACGCTATCCTGTATTACCTGGGTGGGCCTGTGGATCCGCTGAGCGCAATCTCCATCGGCGCCCTCTCGGTCTTCATCAAGGGCGGGACCTTCTTCATCCCCGGCAGTGTCGGCGCCCAGGAGGGCGGCAATCTGTTGTTGCTGGTGGCGTTTGGCTATACGGATCTGATCGGCATCACGTTTGCGCTGGTGCGGCGGCTGCGCGAGCTGGTGTGGATCGGAATCGGGCTGCTGTGCCTGGCGGCCATGGGCGGGTGGAACCTGCGCGATAAGGTTTCTCCCTCTTGATTCGAGCCGTGCTGATTTGAGTGCGGTTGCAGGTTCCTTGGCTTCTCTGATTGTGCGCACCGTTGTCTGACTTCCATTTACAGAGTTCCATGGCCTTGTTAGGATACCGCGCATGAAACCCGGGTTGCTGGTCATGTGGGCGCTGGTGGCGGCCCTCTGCGCCGTCGCGTTCGGGTTCGTGACCGGGGTCTTCCAGCCGGGGGAACGGGTGAACGGCCTCTGGCTGGTGGTTGCCGCCGCCTGCTTCTATGTCCTGGCACTCCGCTTCTACGGACGGTTCCTGGCCACGCATGTGGTCGAGTTGAACGATCAGCGCGTGACGCCCGCTTATCGGTTGCACGACGGCACTAATTTCTATGCCGCCAACAAGTACGTGTTGTTCGGGCACCATTTCGCGGCCATCGCCGGAGCGGGGCCGCTGTTGGGACCGGTGCTGGCGGCGCAGTTCGGGTTCCTTCCCGGATTTTTGTGGCTCGTGGTCGGCGCGGTGCTGGCCGGGGCGGTCCAGGACTTCATCATTCTGGTGGCGTCGATACGGCGCAACGGCCGGTCCCTGCCGGAAATCGCGCGGGATGAGATCGGCCTCGTGACCGGCAGCGCCGTGGCCGTGGCCGTGCTGTTCATCGTGGTGGTCGCGCTCGCCGGCTTGGGTCTGGCGGTCGTGAATGCGCTCTACCGCAATGCCTGGGGGACCTTCACGATCGCCATGACGATTCCGATCGCGTTCCTGATGGGGTTCTATCTCCAGAAGTTTCGTCCCGGTCGCGTCGGCGAGGTATCGGCGCTGGGCGTTTCGCTCTTGGTCGTCGCGGTCGTGGCAGGGCGAGCGGTCGCCCAGTCCGATCTGGCCGCGTGGTTTGATTTGGAGAAGCTCACCCTGGTCTGGCTCCTGGCCGGCTACGGCTTCCTGGCCTCCGTGTTACCGATGTGGATGCTGCTGGTCCCGCGGGACTATCTCTCGACGTTCATGAAGGTCGGGGTGGTGGTGCTGCTGGCGCTCGGAGTGATCGTTCTGGCGCCCCCGATCGAGATGCCGAGGGTCACCGCCTTCATCCATGGCGGCGGGCCGATCATCCCGGGGACCATGTTCCCCTTTGTCTTTATCACCATCGCCTGTGGGGCCATCTCGGGCTTTCATTCGCTGGTCTCCTCCGGCACGACCCCCAAGATGATCGCGCGCGAATCACAGGCCATCGTGGGCTACGGCGCGATGCTGATGGAGAGCTTCGTGGGCGTGATGGCGCTGATCGCCGCCACGGTCCTGATTCCGGGCGATTATCTGGCCATCAACACTGTGCTGTCCGCGGACGCCCTGGCGGCGATGGGGTTCCCGGTCGCCAGAATAGAGGAACTGTCGCGACTGGTCGAGGTTGAAGTCGCCGGACGGCCCGGGGGCGCCGTGTCGCTGGCCGTCGGGATGGCCTCCATTTTCGCCGGGCTCCCCGGCATGGCCCGCCTGATGGCCTACTGGTATCAGTTCGCGCTGCTCTTCGAAGCGCTGTTCATCCTCACCACGATCGATGCGGGCACCCGTGTCGCCCGCTATCTTGTGCAGGAAATCGGGGGGCGGGCGTACGGCCCGCTCCGACGGATCAACTGGTGGCCTGGGGTGATCGCCAGCAGCGCTGCCGTGGTGGGGGCCTGGGGCTATCTGATCGCGACCGGCAGCATCTCCACCATCTGGCCCATGTTCGGCGCGGCCAACCAGTTGCTGGGGATGCTGGCGCTCTGCGTCGGCACGACGGTCTTGATCAAAATGCGCAAGGCCCGTTATCTGTGGGTGACGGCGGTACCGATGGTGTTCGTGGGCGCGGTCACGCTCACCGGGGCGTATCAGTTGTTCTTCTTGTACGTGGCCAAGGCGGGTGCGGTCGGCGAGTTCGACCAGGCGCTGCCGCTGGTCGTGGACGCGATCTTGGTCGCGGTGGTGGCGGTCCTGGCGATCATCGTCCTGGTGGACAGCACCAGAAAATGGTACGGGTATCTCGTGCAGGGCTGGCCGATCCGGACGACTGAGGTGGTGGCGGGTGGAGGTGGAGCCTCTCCCGCCAGCATGCATCCCATGGCGAGCGGTCGCTTGGACATCCCCGGTGGACATTGTTGCTGAGAGACCACTCCATGGCTCCATACGGTGGTGCGTGAAGCGAGCGGCCTTCCAGGCTGGCATAGGGCTTTTCACGGCACTTGTCATCCTTCTCGCATGGTTCGTTCCTGTCGATGAGACCCGCCTCCGTCAGGTCCATGCCTCGATTCCGCTGAGCTTCGAAGCCAACCGAGGCCAGACTGATCCATCCGTGCGTTTCCTGTCGCGAGGTCGAGGGGTCACTCTGTTCTTGACGCCGACGGAGGCAGTGCTCACACTGCGCTCCGCGGTGCGTCCATCGCGTGCCGCGTCTTTTGCGTCAATTGAGTCATCGCGTCGTCGCGTTGTCGGGTTAGGACCCTCTGTCCCCATTGACGCAAAAGACACGACGACGCAACGGACGCGATCGACTGTGCTCCGCACGCGGTTCGTGCGCGCGAACCCTTCTCCGCTGGTGGTCGGCCTGGACGAGCTGCCCGGGAAGAGCCATTACTTCATCGGCAACAATCCCGCCAAATGGCGCACGCATGTCCCGCATTATGCCCGCGTCGCCTACCGAGACCTCTATCCCGGCATTGACCTCATCTATCATGAAGCGCGAGGCCGACTCGAATACGACTTCGTGCTCGCCCCGCATGCCAACGCCTCAGCCATTACCCTGGCCTTTGACGGGGTGGATCAGCTTTACCTCGACGGCCAGGGCGATGCGGTGCTGGAGACCGGGATCGGCGAAGTCCGGCTGAAGAAGCCTCTCGTGTACCAGGAGAAGGACGGGAGCAAGACCGAGGTTGATGGGCGGTACCTGGTCAAGGGCCGGAATCAGCTCGCGTTTCACGTGGGTGAGTACGATGCGGGTAGGCCTCTCGTCATTGATCCGACCTTGAGCTACTCCACCTACCTGGGCGGGAATGCCGATGACAGCGGCAATAGTCTGGTCGTGGACACCGCGGGCAATGCGTACGTGACGGGAAGTACCACGTCAACCGACTTCCCGACGACCGCCGGCGTCTTTGACACAAGTTTTGCGAGCCTCAGCGATGCGTTTGTGACGAAGCTGAATTCCACGGGCAGCGCGCTGGTCTACTCCACCTACCTGGGCGGCAGTGGCTCCGACGTCGGGAAGAGCATCGCGATCGACACCTCGGGCAATGCCTATGTCACGGGGAGCACCGGGTCCACCGACTTCCCGACGACCGCCGGCGCCTTTGACACCACGTCGAACGGCGCCGTGGATGCCTTCGTGACGAAGCTCAACCCCACCGGTACGGCGCCCGTGGTCTACTCCACCTACCTGGGCGGCAGTGGTGA
>JAHFEU010000161.1 GCA_023248295.1 Nitrospirota bacterium
AACGGCGAGGCTTTGGGACATGTGGCGGTGTCTCCGGTCTGCCCCGACACCCTTTACCTCATCAAGGTCGGCTTTTTGAACGGGCAGAAGATTTTCAAGTCAACGGACGGGGGCCGGAGTTGGATGAACATCTCCGGCAACCTGCCCAACGTGCCCCTGCATTGGGTGACCGTTGATCCGGCTGATCCGAATTTCATTTACGTGGGCACCAATGTCGGCGCCTTCGTGGCCATGGACGGCGGGATAGCCGACGAGCAATGGCAGCCGCTGGGCACCGGCCTGCCCAGGGTGCCGGTAATGCAGCTCAAGATCTCAGCCAAGAGGAAGCTGGTGACGTCCACCTACGGCCGTGGCGTCTGGACGCTGGACCTACCCACCTTCCCGCCTCCTGCCCCGACTCCCGCGGTCAGTCATAAGGAGACGAAGACGGGCGGCTCCAGCTCAAGCACGCAGGTCCGAACCTCCGCCAATCTCACTGCCGTGACCGGCGATACCTACTTGGCAGCCATCTCCACCAAGCCGGATGTGGACGTCGTCTCGGTCAAGGGCTTGGGCCTCACCTGGACCCTGATGAAGGAGCAGTGCGCCCGGCGCAGGCAGACGCGCGTCGAGCTCTTTATAGGGACGGGAACGCCCACAGGGGATGGTCGCGTCACGGCCACCTTGGCGGCAGTGCCCAAGAACGCCGTCATTGCGGCCTCGCGGTACGCTTTCGCTGGCGGATTCGCGCGGGCGGTATCCAGCAATACGAACGGGGTGGACGGCGCCTGTGCCACCGACGACGACAGAAGCGTGGACACGGCAGACTATTCGCTGCCGGTTCAGATCACAGCCACCAACTCGATCGCGTACGGGGCCGCGGCGATCCGTCTGAGACAGCACACGCCCGGTCTGGGGTTCACCGAGCGGGCCGAAGTGCATCGAGGCAGCTCAGGAGATCAGGCTGGCCTGGCGATCGAGGATCAGCTCATCAACTCGCCGGGATTGGTTGACGTGAAGGGCACGCTGAACGACACCACGGACTGGGCCGTCATTGGCGTCGGAGTTCAGCGTGTTACGTGTCACTGATGAAGAAGTGAACCGCGAAGCCCCTCTTTATGGAAGCGCGGGAACCAAGAGTAAGACGGCAACGGCGCGCAGTTCTACCGGCCGTCGGCGCAGACAGCGACGGCGGTGGTCTGCCGGCCCTGCGTCCCCGCGTTCTGCACCATCACGTTCCAGCCGTGGTCGATCGGTTCCCCTGGCCATCACTCGGATCCGCGGCAAAGACTTTCACGTCGTCCGGCGTCTCGATGCTGAATCCGCCACCGCGCACCTTCTTGCCGCTCGGGCACTCCACGTGCACGTTGGCGACCGCGCCGCCCACCGAGCCCACCCCACTTGTCCCGCGCCTCCCCCGAGGTTCTCGTCATCGCTCACCCCCCTCAGGGGACCCCGACCAGGCGACTCGCGGCTCATCCTGCCACCTGCGCGGAGCGGCTTTGGATTTCCTACGCTCTTTGGCCACTGGTTGCTACTTCTTCAGGGAGCGCGGGGATCCCAATCGGTAGCGATCGTCAGCAGCATGGTGCCGGCATTGGCTATCGCCTCCCAGGGGACGAGCTTAAAGTTCTGGTTGCCGTTGTCGTTTTGACCATCCTGGGCAACAAAAACCCCCTTGGGAAATGCCGTCCCTAGTGGGAAATTGACGACATCTATACCATCTGTCCCACCGACTTTGTCGATGCCATTGCCCGCCACGATCTTGAAAGTCTTCACATAGGTGTTGAACCCCGGCGCGTCCCGCGTATAGACCACAAACGTGGAGGAGCCCTGGCTCGAGGCGATGAGATAGCCGGTCCATTGACTGGCATAATAAATCGTCAGCCCCTCGACATCCGCTGTCAGATGGCCTCCGGAACCTGTCGAATCCACCTTAATACGGTCGTCCGGGCTGTCCCCCGGCTCTGCCCCATACTTCCAGATGCCAACGTCCTCTTCGGCAACGTAGAGGACGGCATGCCAATCGTCCGCCACGCACCCCTCGGTTAGGCTCCCGACTTTGAAGCTGCGCACTTTGGTGGCGGTGACCTTGCCGCTCGTGCCCGACAGCTCCCATTGCTGCACATCACCCGTCGCTGCAGTGGAAGTGACAAACGCGTAGTACTTACCGCTGGTGGGGTTGTGATACATACAGAAGCCGTAGGATTTGATGCCTACCGTAATCGTCTGAGCCACGACGTTCTCCAGCAGGCGCGTGTCCGAATTCACCTTGTAAAAATTGATCTTTTTGCCAATTTTGTCACTGACACCAACGAGGGCGACACTTTCCCCGCCAAGCGGAAAGTTGTAGCGAATATCGACGTTGTTGGGCTTTCCGCCCGCAATATACTGGATTTGTTTGCCATCAAGGCCATAGACAGCCAGACCTCCCTGCTTGTCCGTGCCAATGATCGTACTCTGCGCTGGGTCCGTGGGATGAACCCAGATGGAGACATCATCAGCGGCATCCCCACTGTGTGGCACGGGAGTGGTCTCCACTGTAGCCGAGACCTGGGCAGTCTGAGCTGTGACCACCAGAGGGAAAGCCAACCCAAGAACGACTACTGTTGTCACCCATATAACTCGTCTAACGCCACTCATCGTTCCTTATCCTCCCTCTCAAATTTGGGCCTCAGGCCTTCTCGAAGACGGTGATAAGACTTTCCTTTGGGGGGTGGCTCGAATACCCTCAAGAATCCGGGCCTATGAGTAGCTCTTTCCCCGGTTCTTGTCAAGACGCTCATGGCCGACTCATGGCTGAGCCGCCTTTCCAGAGGATGTGGGGGCGTGAAGGCGGCTTTTGGGTCGCGACCTGCCCTGCCGTGATCAGCGGCGTGAACCCAGTGCGTGAAGGACACGTTGAATTCGGTGTCATGAATTCGGTGTCAGGCATGCGTATTGACTTACTATCTTGCGTGCGGTATGGGAAAAGGAATGGCGAGGCGCCTTGCGGCGGTCCTGTTCGACTTGGCAAAATATCTGCTGACGGCCGTCGCGGCTGCGGGCTTGTTTGCCAAAGAAGCCATTACTTTGCTGACGGTGTCCGTCGCGTTCCTTCTGGCTCTCGGACTTATCGCCATCGCATGGTTTCTCACACCAACAGACTGAGGTAGCGCCTCGATGGACGTTGTCATCTTCATCCTCGCAGGGCTGGTGGTGTTCGGCCTGATCATGCTCCTGTACGTCAACTACGCCGAGAAGCACTGACCTGCTGAAAAAAAACTATCCTGCCTTTCTATCCTGCCAGTGGGGATGTCCCCTCACCCGAACCCTCTCCCTCAAGGGGCGAGGGTTAGTGCTCCCGCGGGCAACTCCCCAAACGGCTCGTCAGGCGGTTAAGAATTCTTCGGGGGTTGTGCAGGGGATGAGGTGTGCGATGGTCCGAAAGTGCGTGTCGTAGGTGACGATCGCATCGCAATCATAGACGGCTGCGACAATCGCGTGGGGTAGATCGCTGGCGTCTCGTAATGCGCGGAACTTGCGCCCGTACATTGCCCGTTCAACTCGCGACACGGACGGGAGGATCCTGACGGGAAGGGCCAAGATGTGTTCCAAGGCTGCCTTGCCGTAGGCAGACCCGGTCGGAAAGTCCGGACCGGTGTCGAGCGCAAAGAGGTACACCTCATGCAACGCGTAGAAGGACGTGGCGGCCTGAACCGAGCCGTCACGGAGGCGATTCACGAGCTTCTCGGTCGCTCGGTGCCGTTGTGGTTCGACCGCTTGGGTGAGGGTATAGGCCAGCAGAACGGAGGTGTCGAGGTAGACCACTTACCGAGCACCGGCGCCCTTGTGGGTTCGCCTGGCCCGCAGGGTCCGGCCGGACTCTTAGTGTGCAAGGATGCGCTCCGTGCTCTTCCGGCGCACACGGTGGAGCAGTCGGTCCACTGATTTTCCGCGCAGGTACTGTCCGAAATCTTTGAGATTCATGCCCCATCCCTACCAGATATTCAGCCCGGGGTCAACCTGAAGGCGGTAAAGGGTCTGACCAATGAAATTTGCTAGCAGTTCGCCGAAAAGCTGAAGAAGTAAGCTTTGCATTCCCCCTCACCCTTCCCTCTCCCATCACCCGTTGCACTGGCCCATTGCATTTTGCGGAGCAATGGGCACCCCGAGCAACGGGTCCCCGGGCGAGGGTTATGTTTTTGGTCCTCTCCCCCTTGGAGGGGGAGAGGCGAAGGTGAGGGGGTGAAGCGAAGCCCCGCCCCGTCTGGCGCGGGGCGCAGGTTCCTGAAGGGGTGAGGGAAGGCCGGAAACGGGTACGCGCTCAGGCAACCAGGATTCGTTTCATCCTCTTCACTTCTCGCTCCAGCCGGTCCAGTCGCGACTCCGTGGTGACCCGCCTCGTGAGACCCGTCTTCAGCACCCGGCTGACCAGGGCTTGATACGGCACCCCCGTTCGCCGTGAGGCTTCCCTGAGAGCGTGGAGGCTTTTCGTATCGATCGTGACGGTGATCTTCACCGTTTTTTTCTCGTGCCAGCGCGCCTCGGAGTTGCGCCGAAGCTGCTTCATCCACCGTGAGGTCATCAAGTCTTGGTTCTCGCATCGTACAACCTCCGAAACTTCCGCCAGGCAGCCGATCCAATGATGCGAATCTTGCCGCCTCGTTTCGTAAACCTTGTCGTGAGGACCCGCCCTGTCGAGAGTCGGCCGACCCAGAAGAACCGTTTCTCCCGAACAGAATGCTTCGCGTCCACAAGTTGAAAGCCTTGTGGATCGAGGAATGATTCGACCGCTCAAACTCCATCGCGGCCGCGATTCCTCATGCGCGTGGATCATACCATAGGCCTCTGCCGGAGAGGACAGATTCTGATTTGCCGGCGTTCCATCCCTTTACCACCGTCGTCCAGTCGGCCATCTTTTTGTCGTCGACGACGGATGCGGACGATCCTACCGTCGCGTGGGCCGTGTTCTTCGACATCGGCGTCGTGGACACCTTCAATAAGGCCAACACCAACTTCGTCTGGTGTGTGCGCGGGAGCCAGGCTGGCCCTGATGAGTATTGAGCCTTGGGTGCGGTGAAGGAGTGGGTGATTTCGGGGGTGCAGGGGGCGCAAGCCCCCTCCCCCCCTCACCGTTCCTCTCCCCCTTCGAGGGGGAGAGGTGGAGGAGAGGGGGTGGCCCGGGCTGGGGGTGATGATCAGAACCCATGGCCCACGATGAGCATCAGGAGGGGGCAGCAGAGAAAAGCTGGGGGGAGCTACCGAACAAT
>JAHFEU010000058.1:0-5754 GCA_023248295.1 Nitrospirota bacterium
AAGCGCAAGGATCGGCAATACCAAGGTGCTGAGCATAAATGGCGCGCCCAGAATCGCCCCCAACCCGACCTCCGCCTCTTGCTGGCTTTTTCCAAAAAAGATCGCGATGACGGGAATCGAGGTTTCCGGCAAGGTGGTCCCGATCGCCGCAAAGATGCTGCCGACGGCGCCTTCAGAAATCCCGCGCCGCTTGCCCAACCATTCGATGGCGTTGGTAAAGAGCGCGCACCCACCCAAGGTGACTGCGACGGACACGAGAAACAGGAGCGCGTAGAGCAAGATGGTCACAGGCTGACCGCCAGGGCAGAAGGCAAACGGCAAACGGAGGAAGTTCGGATCATACTTTCAACTTTCTACTTTTTACGTTTGCCTTGTGATTGCCGGTAGGCGAGCGCCGCTTCGTCCATCACATCTTTGAGAGGGCGGCCTGTCCGATTCGCGATCTTCTTACAATCGACATATTCCGGCGCGGCCTTCTCCCAGCCGGCGCCCACCTCGGCAATCTTCATGCGCACCACTCCACCATTCAGCTTCACGGAGACGAAGCGTCGAGGAAGAATCTGCCGGGCCAGTTCTTGAATGCGCACGCCGAGTGCCGTGGTTTCTTGAAACAGGACTTCGAGCACGGCATCAGTCTGGTCACGCGCGACCAGACAACTCAGAACCACGCCAGGCCGGCACCGCTTCATGATGACGGGGATCAACGCCACATCCACGGCGCCGACGGCAAAGAGTTGCTCCATCACATACTCATAGGCTTGCGGGGTGAGATCGTCGATGTTGGATTCGATCTGCATCACACGATCGGTCGGCCGCCCCATCTGATGGGATTCTTCCGACAAGAAGACGCGCAAGGCGTTGGGCCAGCCCTCGGGATCTTGATCCCCAGCGCCGTAACCGACCGTCGCCGATTCCATGACCGGCACAGGACCGAACTCTGACACCAGCGTCCGAAGCAACGCCACACCGGTAGGAGTCGCGAGCTCGCAACGCGGACCTTCGGAGTAAATCGGAATCCCTTTCACCAGCGCTACCACAGCCGGCCCCGGCACCGGCAAAAGCCCATGGGAGGTCTGAATCGTGCCTGCACCCACATTGATGGCCGATGCCGTGACACGCGTCACGTTCAACAGATAACAGCCCAGGACGCTGCCGACAACGTCGATAAACGAATCCATCACCCCGACTTCATGAAAGTGGACGTCTTGTGTGGCGACTCGATGGGCAAGCCCCTCCGCCTCAGCCAGCCGATCGAAAACGGCGCGGCTGTTCTTCTTCACCAGATCGGGCAACGTACTTGCGGCAAGAATCCGACGAATGCGCGAGAGCGTGAGGGGACGTTGGAAGCCGCGTTGGATGAGGACATTCACTTTGATCGCGTGGAGCGCGCCACGCTGCACCTCCCGCTTGCGTAACTGATAGCCGCTGAGCTTCAGGCGTTTCAGTCCACCCACCAACGAAGCCCATGGCAGGCCGGCACTCACGAGCGCCCCCAGCACCATGTCCCCGCTGATTCCCGAGAAACAATCAAAATGCAGATGCCGTCCCACTCACATCCTCACTCAACAAACCACGATCCGGAGCCGCGGTCTTGTGCCTCTGAGCAAAAGAACAGGCTCGAATCCTCCCGCGTGCCTCTTACCGCTCGCCACTTGCCTCATTCGTGCATCGATATGGCGGCCCATCTTACCCAACGCACCGGCCAACGGCAATCATCGCCGGGGAATCATTGACAGCCTGAGGAGGCTGTGTTATCCCCTCTATCCATGCTCCATTTCTTCCACACACTTCCACGAGCGCCATCCCAGTCATTCTCCACATGAGCATTCGTTTCACTGTTATCCCAGATTTCCACCGCCGATCACGAGATCTCCGGCCTTGGCTGTGCCTCTTGGGCGTCGCATTCTGTCTCAGCATGTTTCTCGCCACTGAGTGCCTGGCCAAAACTAAACCGCCGCGAGTGCCTCGCCCGGAACCAGAATTAAAGATCCTCGACCTAAACATTGCCCCGACACCCTATGCTCCTCATAACGGCCCACTAGTGTTTGCGGTGACCGTTCAGCTGCCGAGAGAGCTGGATGATGCCGCGATTCTGGAGGTCGCCTCGTTGATCAGCTCCCCTTCCAAAACCTCTTTGCGGTTTCTTACGCACCGTCAACCAGCCCTGGTGTCAACAACGACACCGAGTGGGACCGAGCGACCGAAGCTCTTAGTCCAACTCTCCTGGGATGGGCAAGACCACCGGAAGCAACTGGCCAGTCCTGGAACCTATGCCTATGAGGTGCGTATTAAGCTGCTCGCAAACGGCGAGAAGGGGCTCAGGACCATGATGGTCGCCTGGCCGAAGCGAGGAACGCTGGAAGTCCGGTAGCCCACGGCCGAATCTCGTCGTTCGTCTCTCGTATCTCGCTGACGCTTCACGAACGACGCTTCACGAACGACGCTTCCCCAAGCGTGTTGATTCGATGGGCAAGACTGCCGGCGCCAAATCCATTATCGATGTTCATCACACCAACACCCGCCGCACACGAGTTCAGCATGGTTAGTAGAGCAGCGAGTCCTCCGAAACTGGCGCCGTAGCCGCAGCTGGTCGGCACAGCGATCACCGGGCACGCTACCAAGCCTCCGACGACACTCGGCAAGACGCCATCCATCCCCGCGACAACAATGACCACTCTGGCATCGAACAATCGCTGTTTCTTCCCAAGGAGTCGATGGAGACCTGCCACGCCCACATCGTACAATCGTTCAACGTGACTGCCCATGACTTCAGCGGTCACGCGAGCCTCTTCGGCCACCGGCACATCCGCGGTGCCCGCCGTCACGATTAACACATGCCCTTCATGCCGGCGCTTCGCACGATGTATCGCCACAATGCGCGCATCACCATAGTAGCGCGCCCGACGATCGAGCCGTCGAATGGCGCGTGCGACCACTGGCTCGGCACGAGTGGCGAGAAACGGGCCCCGTTTCTTGAGCAGGGCCCGAGTAATCGAGACCACCTGTGCGGTGGTCTTTCCATCACACAGCACGACCTCGGGAAACCCTTGTCGCAAGGATCGGTGGTGATCAAGTGACGCGAACCCGAGATCCTCGAACGGCATCGTACGCAGTTGCTGTAACGCACGGCTCACCGTCACGCGCCCCTGACGCACCTGCGTCAATAATCGTTCAAGCCCCTCGGGACTCATGCGCGCCCCTTCTCCGGCTTGGCTTCCCGTTCCATCAAATCGCTTACAGCCTTCCGGCAGGATTTGCCCTCGAACAACACCGCATTGATTTCCTGCGTAATGGGCATCTCGACGCTGTGCCGCCGCGCCAGCCCTAGGGCCGCATGGGCCGTCCGCACGCCTTCCGCCACCGCCTGCATGCCGCCAAGAATCGTGTCAAGCTTCTCGCCTTTCCCAAGGCGAACCCCCACCGTGTGATTTCGGCTCAGGGTTCCTGTGCAAGTCAGCACGAGATCGCCAACACCCGAGAGCCCGTAGAATGTCCGCGGATCAGCCCCCATCGCTACACCCAGTCGGACGATCTCTGCAAGGCCCCGCGTGATGAGCGCCGCGCGCGCATTGAGCCCAAGGCCAAGACCATCGACGACACCCGCCGCCAGCGCCATGACATTCTTCAGTGCGCCGCCGAGTTGCACCCCGATGAGATCCCCGTCCGCGTAGACGCGAAACCCTGGGGTCATGAACGCCTGCTGAAACCGTTGGACGACCTGTTCGTCTCGACCGGCCAAGCACACAGCTGTGGGCTTCCCTATGCTGAGTTCGCCGGCGAAACTCGGGCCGGACAGGGCCATAATCATGGGCTGCATCGAAGGAGGCAGTACTTCGTCCATGACTTGTGTCATCAGCTTCGAGGTCTCTTCCTCAATCCCTTTCGTCGCGCTGACCAGCGGTACCGGACCTGGCAGGCAGGACACGAGCGCCCGGAGCACCTGTCTCGCCACATGCGAAGGCACGACGAACAGGATGCCGTCGCAGCCTTCCACCGCATCCGCGAGCGACGACGTCGCCACGAGCGTACGAGGCAACGTCACACCTGAGAGAAAGATGGGATTCTCGTGCGTGGCATTGATGGCGTTGACCACTTCTTGCTCATAGGCCCAGAGCCGAATGTTCAGCCCCTTCTCGGCCAAATGCTTCGCCAAGGCTGTCCCCCACGCCCCGGCCCCAATCACACCTATGTTGCGGATCGCCTGCATGCTGGAAGGTTCCATCGAGAAGAGAGGACACGTGGACGGCTATCGTACCGAGCGGGGCGGATTATAGGAAGGCCATTCCTAGCTGTCAACGAAGCGGATGAAACAGGGGTCTCCAGTTTGTCAACAAGGGGAGCGCCACAGAGATGCCATTCGCCCTCTCGATGGCACATCGTTTGCTCATTTCCTGTGAGGAATTGCGAAATTCCTTCGAGAGACGAATGGCAGGACTTACCATGAATCATTGTGTCCTGAACATAGGAATATTTGAGGGGTTTTCATGAAACAGACACGATCGGTGCAAGTCCTCTTCGGAGCCAGTGCAGCAGCCTTGTTCCTGTCCATGGTTCTGACTGTTCCAAATGTGTATCCGGAAGCCTACATCGGTGGCCAAATCGGGACAACGATTGGCGGCAACAAACTCTCAAGCGTAGCTTTGACTGACTTTAGCCCCAATGGGTCTATGTCCGACCGGTCACTGGCCACCTCTCCCTTGATCGGATTTAAGCTCGGCTACTACTTCCCCCAAGCAAGATGGTTTGGGCTGGAAACGGAAGCGTACCACACGACCCCTCATATCAAGCAGCAATCAACGACCATCTCCATTCCATCAAATGCTGTACTGCGCGATTTCGGTCCTGTCACGGGGGGAACAACTTCAGCTGTAACCTCAGGCGACCATTTTCGAGTCATTACATGGGTTCCTGTCAATTTCATGTTCCGATACTACAAAACAAGACTGCAGCCTTATTTTGGATTTGGCCCCGGCATCTTCATGGCTCACATCAAGACGACGGCAGCTGGGTTCGAAGGGACTCAAAATTCAACGAAACTTGGACTCAATGCTAAGCTCGGGGGAGAATACTTCTTCACAAAACACCTGACCGCCTTTACTGAGCTCAAGTATAACTATACGAGTTTCGACTTTGCATTCAAGGACAGAAGCTTTGGATTCAAAGCGACCTATAACCCGATCTTATTGGCCTTCGGTGTGAGCTACCACTTCTAGACTCCTCTCCTGGACGCGTGAGCCCTACCCGACGCGTCCAGGACCTCCTTCCCACCCCTAAAAGCACCTCCTCCAATTCCACGCGCGTGATGGCCTTGGCCGTGACACCCCCTCTGGAAATGAACGGGAGATCTCGCTATGGTTACCCCCTAAGACTCTCACCGAAAGCATGCTATCTATGCAAACCTGTCCTGTCTGTCATCGATCGTTGCCCGAGATCAATCGGTTCTGCACGAACTGCGGCCAAAGGCTCGACGGGAGTGCGACCCCGCCCTCCCGACCCAACGTTCCTCCACTGGAGCAGTTGAACATCACTGTGCTCTACGGCATGGTGGCCGCCCTCGCCCTCGCTGTGCTGTTCCCGCCATGGGAAAGTCCTCCAACTCAGCAGCCGGAATTTCTTGGACTCCATTTCATCCTTTCACCCCCCACCCCTGAGGCGATCGTAAGCCGGATGCTCCTGACCGTCGAACTGGTCACGCTCGCGATTGCCGGTCTCTACGCATCGTTCTTGTTACGGAAACGATAACGGCGCCGGGAT
>JAHFEU010000058.1:5854-8880 GCA_023248295.1 Nitrospirota bacterium
ATAAGATTCAGCCAATAGCTCGCCTCGGGGCCAGAATCGCCCCATAACCCCTCCGCCGTGAAGCGTCACACGCCGCCTCAAGAAGCGCCGGCAGAATGCCGATACAAGATTCACATGGACTGAGGGGATCAAAAGGGAGGAGGGACTATGCTCACGATAGACGCTTCGCCGGACGGCGCAACATTGACGTTCAAGCCGGACGGGCGATTCGATGGCAAGATTCACCGGGAGTTTCAGGATGCCTTCGGCCTCAGGGCCAAGCCGGCCAGTCACTACGTGGTTGATTTTGGACGGACCGACTATATCGACAGCTCCGGCCTTGGCATGTTGCTCAAACTGCGCGCACACGCTGGCCTCGACAAGACCAAGGTGCGGTTGGTCAATTGCTCGCCCGAGATCAAAAAAATTCTCGCCATCGCCAACTTTCACTCGTTGTTCACCGTCGCATGAAAATCCTGGTCGCCGACGACACCAAGGTCAACCGCCTCATTCTGGAGGCCATGCTGGGCAAAGACGGCCATACCGTGGTCTTGGCCGAAGACGGCAAACAAGCCGTCGCGCTCTTCGAGCGGGAGCATCCGGATCTCGTTATCATGGACCTCATGATGCCGGAGATGGACGGCTACCAGGCGACCGAGCTGATCAAACAGCGGACCGGATCCCGCTTCGTGCCGGTGATGTTTTTGACCGCCGTCACCGACGAAGAAGGCTTGGCCAAATGCATCACTCAGGGCGGGGACGATTTTCTCACCAAGCCGTACAATCAGACCATTCTCCGGGCCAAGATCTCCGCCTGGAAGCGTGTCCTTGATCTCCACACCACGGTGACGGCGCAAAAGGAGGAACTGGAAGGCCACCACACGCGGTTCCTCCATGAGCAGGACGTGGCCAGCACCATCAGGAACAACGTTCTGGGGGCCGGCTGCCTGGACCGGATCGGCGTCAACTACCATCTGACTCCCGCGGCGACTCTCAGCGGCGACTTGATTCTGGCGGCGGCGCACCCGGCGGGCGTGCTCCATCTCATGATCGGCGATTTCACCGGTCACGGGCTCTCAGCCGCCATCGGGGCGTTGCCGGTCGCCGACATTTTTTACCGCCTGACCGAGCGGGGAGTGGCGCTCCGCGACATCCTGATCGAACTCAACCGGAAACTGAAACAGACCCTGCCGACCGGGTTGTTCTGCGCCGCCAGTCTGATCGAGCTGGATGCCCGGCGCGGCAGCGCCGCCGTCTGGACCGGCGGATTGCCCGATGCGCTGGTGTTCAAACCCGGCGCGGGATGCCGGCTTCAGATCCCGTCCCAACATCCTCCGCTGGGCGTGCTGGACGACTCAGATCTACAAACCGGGATGCAGGAAGTTTCGATTGAACCAGGGGACCGCATTTATCTCTACTCCGATGGCGTCATTGAGGCATGTAATCCCACAGGCGGCCTGTTTGGAGAGTCTCGCCTCATCGAGTGCCTGAACAACAACCGGGATCCCGACCGGCTGTTCGACGAGATTCTCGCCGGCCTCACGTCGTTCACCGCCGGGAGCGTTCAACCGGACGACGTGACGCTGGTGGAACTCCCCTGCGACCTCGTCACGGCGCGCCTGCTGGCACCCGAGACCACCGCCCCCCCTCAGCATCCGTGGCCGCTGGAATGGCGGATGGAATTGAACCTCTCTCCGGACGCGGTCCGCGCCGTCGATCCTGTGCCCGAGCTGCTGCAGATGCTGAACCAAATACCGGGATTGCCCCGGCACAAAGAACGCCTGTTCACGGTCTTGGCCGAGTTGGTGACGAATGCCATCGACCATGGTCTGTTGGGCTTGGACTCATCCTTGAAAAGCTCGCTGGAGGGATTTGAGGCCTATTACCAGGAGCGCGGCACGCGCCTCGCCGAGTTGCGCAACGGGCATGTCAGGATTGCCTTGACCCATGCGCCGCTGAATAGAGGAAGCAAGCTGACAATCCGCATCGAAGACAGCGGGCCTGGATTCGATTTCACGCGGCCGAACACGGATCTGGCGGTGAACGGCACGGTCGCAGGACGCGGGATTCCCCTCCTCCGCTCCCTGTGTCAGGAAATCAACTTCCATGGCAACGGCAATTGCGTGGAAGCGGTGTACGTCTGGTAGCAGACCGCGTGAAGCGTGAAACGTCGCTCGTGAAGCGTATCTCGTCTCCGGATTCAGACGCTTCACGCTTCACGAGCGACGTTTCACGGTCTTTTTGCGCTTCACGCATCACGCTTCATCATCCCCGGCTCAAGCTTGAGGGCGGGGCAGCCGATACAGGATTGGTAACTCTCTCGCATTCACCAGGAGGTCACACATGGAATCCCCCATTCGGCGCTTTCTCAGAGAAGAAGACGGCGCCACCGCAATCGAGTATGCGCTGCTGGCATCCGGCATCGCGGCCGTCATCGCAACGGCGACATTCCTCCTCGGCAGCCGGATACAGACCGTCTTCAACCGGATCGCCGGGTTGATACGATAAATGGACGCCGCGCCGGCGGGATTCCTGCAGCCCATCCCATCCGCGTGGACATTCGTCCTGCTCGCTGTGCTCGTCCTGGGGGCGGCGAGCGACCTCCGGCGCGCGAAAATTCCGAACTGGCTCACCTATTCGGCCATGGCGGCCGGTCTTCTGCTGCACACAGCCCAACACGGAGTCGCCGGCCTGAGCTGGAGCGCCGGAGGCCTCGTCGTAGGAATCGCGCTGTTCCTCGCGTTCTATCTGCTCGGCGGAATGGGCGCGGGCGACGTGAAATTCATGGGCGCGGTCGGCAGCTTGTTAGGCCTGTCCGGAGTCCTCTCCGCCGCCTTCGTCACCGCACTCCTCGGCGGCGCCTATGCGGTGGTGGCGGCGATCCGCCACTGGGGAGTCGGCACGGGCGTGCAGCGCATCGTGTCGCTGTTCCTGGCGTGGGCGCTCATGGGCCGGCTCCGGCTCGCCCTCGCGCCTCCGGAAACCCAACCGAAGCTGCGGTATGGCGTCGTGATCGCGATCGGAACCGTCGTGGCGCAGTGGTGGAC
>JAHFEU010000058.1:8980-10987 GCA_023248295.1 Nitrospirota bacterium
CGACAAGGCAGCGAAGGATCAGGATACCAAGCCGTCCGTCCCCTCGGTCATGACGCTGGAAGTCACGCCCGAAGAGGCCGAACAACTCGCGCTGGCGTCGACCGAAGGCAAGGTGCAGTTGGCGCTGCGCAGCCCTCAGAGCACGACGACGGTCAACACGGCGGGTGCCACGATCTCGTCCTTGCTGGCGTCGTACGGTGGAGAAACCGACCTGCGCAAGGATCGATCGCCGACTCCATCGAACCGAGCCCAGGCGCGGACGACGGCCCGACCTGCCCGCCTGCCTGCGCCGCCCTGGCAGGCAGGCAGCCCTGCAGACGGGTCGGCGCGCGGCAAGACACCTGTCGCTGCCGCAGCCGTGCAGCCCATCATCGAGCCATCGGCCACCCCGTCTCCCGCAGCGAAAGGACCGCCGCCGGTCTCGGTCGAGGTCATCAAGGGCATGACGCGGACCGACATCAAGTTTTGACCGACACCGACAGGGGCTGGTGTGGAGCGCGCGACACTGAGCGGAGCATGCGAGTGAACATCTGGGTATGGACACGACGATGGACGATGCGCGGCGCCGGCGCGGGGCTGCTCGCCCTGTTCCTGGTGACGCTCGCCCCGGCCCAACAAGCCGTCTCCCCGGAAATCCAGACCCGCGTCCCCCAGTCATTGTCCCTCGTCGTCGGCAAATCGCTGGTGCTGGACAGCCCGATCCCCTTTTCCCGCGCCTCGTTGGCGAATCCGGACATCGCCGATACTCTGATGCTTTCTCCGAGGCAGCTCTACCTGATGGGAAAAGCCGCCGGCACGACCAACCTGACGTTATGGGACGCAAAAGGACGCGTGTACGCCCTGTACGACCTCGCCGTGTCGCCGGATCTCACGCGCGTGAAGGAACACCTGCATCAGCTCTTTCCGGACGAAAAAGATCTCCGGGTAACCGCTGCCCACGACCGCCTGACGCTGACGGGCACCGTGAGCAGCGCGGCCCATCTGTCCGAGGCCGTGGAGGTGGCCGAGACCTATGCGCGACAGAAAGTGATCAATCTGCTGCGCGTCGGCGGGCTCCACCAGGTCATGTTGGAAGTGCGCGTAGCCGAGATGGAACGGACGCTCCTGAGACGGCTGGGTGTGAACCTGACCTCTGTGAGCGGCAGCGGGCAGCAGTTCGGCGTGTCGACGCTGAGGAACTTAACCTCGGTGCTGCCGCCGACCGATTCGTCCGCCGCCCTCTTGGCGGGCCCGATCGGCATGGGAGTGAGTCAAGCCGTCAACGCATTGTTCCGCTTTCAGACCGGCTCGACGAGCTGGACCGGATTCATCGACGCGCTGAAAGAAGAGAATCTCGTCAAAGTGCTGGCCGAACCGACCCTCGTCGCGCTCAGCGGGCAGGAAGCCCACTTCCTGGCGGGCGGAGAATTTCCCATCCCGGTCCCTCAGGCGTTCGGGGTCACGACGATCCAATTCAAGAAATTCGGCATTCAGTTGAACTTCACGCCGGTCGTGCTGAGCCCGACCCGCATCAGCGTCACGGTGTCGCCTGAAGTATCGGACCTGGATTTTGCCAACGGGCTGTCGCTGCAGGGGTTCGTCGTGCCGGCCATCGCCACCAGACGGGCGTCCACGGTCGTCGAGTTGGAAGACGGACAGAGTTTTGCGATCGCGGGGCTGCTTCGGGATACCGTGCGGGAAACCGTGTCCAAATTCCCCGTCCTGGGAGACATCCCGATCCTCGGCGCCTTGTTCCGCAGTTCGCTCTTCCAAAAAAACGAAACGGAACTGGTCATCATCGTGACCCCGCGCCTCGTGACTCCGGTCACGGAGGCCGCGTTGCCGCTTCCCACCGGGCAGTATCTGGAACCCGACGACTTCGATTTCTACTTGATGGGCCGGCTCCAGAGCAGGAAGGAGAAGGTCCGCCGGCAGCTCCCGCCGGCGACGCAGCTGCCCTTCGAGGACAGGCTGGAGGGACCGGTGGGGCATATGATGCCGTAGCGATGGCAGGCGCGAGGCAAGGGG
>JAHFEU010000058.1:11087-14202 GCA_023248295.1 Nitrospirota bacterium
CGGTGGCGCTGACGGTGGGCTGCACGAGTCCGGCGCCGCTGCGGGACGATTACGGCCGCTCGGTGGCGGCGATGAAACGCGCGCAACGTCCTGACGCCGCGAGAGCACAGGGGATCGCTCCCGTGGAAGGACTGGACGGACGAGCCGCACAGGCCGTGATCCAGAATTATCTGGACACCTTCGACAAAGGGAAAGCGGCCGGCCAATCCCCAGCCCCGCCCCAGCCGCCGGCTGGATTCACCGAGTCCATCGGAGCGTCAGGGATGCCGCCCGGCGGAGCCGCAACGGGCCCATAGGGGGATGACGTGAAGCGTGATGCGTCAAAAGACCGTGAAGCGTCGTTCGTGAAGCGTATCTCGTCTCCAGATTCCGGCGCCTCACTCTTCGACGAGCGACGCTTCACGAGATACGAACGACGGGTGATGCGTGAACCGTCCAGGCACGAGGCGCGAGGTCACGAACATGGCACGGCCGCGGTGGAGTTTGCGCTGCTGCTCCCGCTCCTCGTGCTGTTGTTGTTCGGCATCGTGGAGTTCGGCTTGGCGCTGTACCGCCACCAGGTGTTGGCGACGGCCAGCCGGGAAGGCGCGAGGGCCGGCATTCGCCAGACCGTGCCGAGCCCGACGGTCGCAGAGATTGAACGGGTGGCCCGAAACGTCCTGACCCAAGCCGGGGTGGCCGGCGCCGCCGTGGTCGCCGTGACCGGGGCGGGAGGCGCGTCCGGAACCGACCTCACCGTCACGGTCGAGACGCCCTATCGGTTTTTCGTGTTGCCGAACACCGTCCCCGGACTGAGCGGGCCGGTGATCCTCCGCTCCCGAACGGTGATGAAACATGAGTAGGCGCACATTATATCGTTATGTCGATGCCTCTCTTGCGTCGTTGCGTCCAACGCTTCACGAGATACGCTTCACGAACGACGCTTCTCGCTTCTCGCTTCTCGATCAGCGCGGTGCGGTCGCCATCGTGATTGCGGTCAGTCTCTCGGCGCTCGTATCGCTGGCGGCCCTGGTCCTGGATGTCGGCGCGGCCCTGGTGTCGAAGCATCAATTGCAAAACCTCGTGGATGCCGCCGCGCTGGCGGGTTCCAGGCAGCTGGGGAAACTGTACGAGAGTCAGCCGGCAGCCGTCTCGCCGTCACAACCCCTATCTCTGGCGAATCGCGCGAGGGTCCAAGCGGTCGTCGCGGAGGTCGCCGATAAGAATCGCGCCGCGACGAAGCTGGCTGGTGTCACTCTGGCCGATGTCCGTGTAGGCCGGTGGAATGCCGCAACACGGACCGTCGTCTCTTCCCCAACCGGTTCCGATGCCGTACTGGTGCGGGCGGAGGGCTCCATGCCGACGTTCCTGGCCGGCGTGGTCGGCATTCGGCGATTGTCTGTGTCGGCCACGGCCATTGCGGCGCTGAGTGCCCTGGCCGAGGTCCCGCCCGGCGCGCTGACCCTGCCCGCCGGCATCTCCTCGGCTTGGATGGCGCTGGGCCCCATCGACGGGAGACGCCTCCAGTTGTATGCGCCCGGCGGCGGAGACCCTTGCGCGGGCTGGACCACGTTCACGGAGACGCCGCCGACGATGGGGCGGCTGCAAACGATTGTCCGGGGACTTGCAGGAAGCGCCTATGCCAGTCCGGCGACGGTGGCGGGAAAGACCAGCTTTCAGTTTGTCGCTGGAAATCCGGTGGCGATCGCTCCGGACATCATGGCGCTTTACAATGCGAAGAAAAACCCGGCAACCGGCCAATGGACGACGGTGGTGCCGGTGTACCGTCAGACCCAGTGCGCAGCCCCATCAAGTCCTCTCCCCGTCGCGGGCTTCGCCACCGCGGTCATCACGGCAGTCACGACCCCGGCCGGACCGGCATTGGACGCGGTCGTTCGGAGCGGATTCGTCCAGCTTGGCCGGGGAGGCGGCACGGACTATGGAACCGAAGGGAGCATTCCCGGATTGGTGCAGTAGCCGGATGACGTGAAACGTGAAGCGTCAAAAGACCATGAAGCGTCGTTGAAGCGTCGTTCGTGAAGCGTATCTCGTCTCCGGATTCCGGCGCTTCACGAGATACGAGCGACGAGAGACGAACGACCCGGCGAAGCCGCTGACGGAATTGCCATGACAGGATCATCCAACGCCGCACATGACCAGCGAATCGGCCAGGCCGCCGAGCCGCGCGGGCGGGTGATCGCCCTGTTCGGCGCCAAGGGCGGCGTCGGCACGAGTACCGTCGCGGTAAATCTGGGGCTCTGCGCGCAGCAGAGCCGGGCGAAAGAATCCGTTGTGCTCGTGGACCTCAATCTTCAGGCAGGGGACCTGCACCTCTTGCTCGGACTGGAACCGGCGCATCGGTGGCGCGAGATGATGCGCGAAGCCTCCCGGTTGGATCCCACGTTTCTGATGAGCCTGTTGGCAAAACACGAGTCCGGCCTCCATCTGCTGGCGTCTGATTACGATGGTCTCGGGGACACCCTGTTGAATCCCGAACTGGTCTCGCGGGCATTGCTGATCCTGCGCTCCTTGTTCGACGTAGTGGTGGCAGATTGCGGGCATGTGCTCCATCCGGCGACACGCAAAGTGCTCGAACAGGCCTCCACCGTCCTGGTCGTGACCGCGCTCGATATTCCCGCCATGCGCCGGACGACACGCGTGCTGGAGGTCCTGAAGCCGCTCCTCGGCAACGGCCACACGGTACAGGTGCTCGTCAATGGGCTCGATCGGAACGACCAGGGTTTGGTGGCGGAAGCGGAGAAGGCGCTCCGGCATCGCGTGGCCTGGCACATTCCGGCCGATCCCGCCGAAGCGCGGTCGGCCATCGAGCTGGGCCGGCCGCTGTGTGCGATCTCCCAGCGAAGCGACGTGGTGCAGACCTACCGGCATCTGGCCTCGGCGCTGACTGGAGAAGAGCCGCCCGGCGACGACGCGGCCCCCCACCGCGCCGCTCGATGGTTGGCGAAGTGTCTGAAACTCGTGACGCGCAAAAAGACCGTGAAGCGTCTCTCGTGAAGCGTCTCTCGCAAGCGAACGACGAGAGACGAGCGACCCGGCGAAGCCGCTCACGCTTCACGCATCAAGGAGGTCCTCGTGCAGCCACAGTCCGTTCCTCACATCGAGCCGGCCTCGGCCG
>JAHFEU010000162.1 GCA_023248295.1 Nitrospirota bacterium
TGTCCGGATAGGAAGGGCGGCGTGGGCCATCTCGCTCGGATACGTCCTCATGTGGTCGGTCTGCGTCCAGGCGATTGAGGTTCAGCCCACCCGATTGCAGATTGAGGCTGCCCTTGAGCGGGGGAAACTCGCGGCGGCGGCTCGGACCCCTCCGGATCGACTCTACCATTGGTTCGGCTCCGCGAATGAGTTGGAGCCGCGCGGCTTTCTCATGACCAAACTGGCTGGGCTCACGGTGATGTCAACTCATTTTGCACTCCGCTCCGCAATCCCCTCCGAGGCCGAGATCAATCGGATCCTTGAGGAGCGAACGCTCTTGATCAGCCTCTTGATCTTCGGGGACCGTCCGAATTTTGCCGTGAACAGCTATGTGGTCTTGCTGCAAGGGCCGCGCACGATCAAGCCGATCTCAGTGAGGTTCGATGGCCAGGCCAGCCGGACTGCCGTCTGGCCGAATGCCCCAGCTTATCGGGCGAAGGTAGTAGCCTCGTTCTCCTATGCCGATCTAGACCTGCGCGCCAAGACCAGAATATCAGTCTTTCCGAGCACCGGGGGCGAACTGTCGTTTGACGTGGATTTCAAGCAGATCGACTGAATAATCCGGGCTAGGCCGGTTGACCCCCGGGGGGACCGATGATAGCATCCGTCGCGTGGGTGGAGGAGTATGATCGGGGAAGCCCAGTGCGAGCAGGAGAGATCATCGCGATCGGATCCGAGTTGCTCCTGGGAGGGCGGCTGGATACCAATTCGTTGTTTCTCACTGAGCAGCTGGCCTCGGTGGGGGTGGAGGTCCGATTCAAGTCCGTGGTAGGAGACGTGGAGGCCGACATTGCGGCCGCCATCCGGACCGCGGCTCGACGCGCCAAGGTGATGGTCCTTACGGGAGGGTTGGGGCCGACCCGGGATGATTGCACCAGGCAAGCGGTCGCCCGCGTGACCGGTCGGCCGTTGCGCCGACAGCCGGAAGCCATGGAAAGCATGCGCCAGCGCTTGGCCGAGTGGGGACGGACTCCCACGGGTCCCCAACTCCGCCAGGCGCTCATTCCGTCCGGCGCGGAGGTGCTCGACAATCCGGTCGGGTCCGCACCGGGATTCTGTCTCTCATGGAAAGGCTGCCTGGTGGTGGCCTTGCCCGGCGTCCCGGCCGAAGCCGAACGCACGTTTGCAGGCTCTGTTGCGCCGAAGCTGTCTTCCGGATCGGCTGGGCAAGCGCGGCTCCAACGTCGCGTCCTGCATACGTTCGGGTTGCCAGAGTCCGACGTGGAAAGACGCTTGACCGGAGTCGTGCGCGCCGGGAGCGACGTGCGGCTCGGGTTGCTGGCTTCCCCCCTGGGTGTGACGGTCTCGCTGACGGCATGGGAGGGTCGTCTTAACACGGCACGGACACAAGGCGTGAGCGACTTAGCCCGACTCGCGCGGACGGTGCGCGTACGGCTGGGCCGGTTTGTCTATGCCGAAGGAACGGACACGATGGAGGAGGTGGTCGGACGTCATCTGGCCGCTCGCCGGGTCACGCTCGCGGTGGCCGAGTCCTGCACGGGTGGCCTGATCGGGCATCGGCTCACCCAAGTGGCGGGCAGTTCCGGCTATTTGGATCGGGTCGCGGTCTGTTATAGCGATCGAGCGAAAGTCGACTTGCTCGGCATCCCGGAAGCCCTGATTCGCCGCCATGGGGCGGTGAGCGCCGAGGTGGCGGCGGCGATGGCCCACGGGATACGCAGTCGGAGTCAGGCCGGTGTCGGGCTGAGCGTGACCGGCATCGCGGGCCCAACCGGAGGGACAGCGCAGAAACCGGTCGGGCTCGTGTACGTCGGTCTCAATGCGCCGGCCTTCCGTAACGCCGAGGCGAAGGCGGATGATGGGAGTCTAACCCGCGAGTTTCGCTTTCATGGAGATCGCCAGGCGATCAAGCTGCGGGCGTCGCAGGCCGCGTTGGAGATGCTCCGGCAATGGTTGGTGACGACCGGCTCACGCGGACGATGATGCTCAGGGCCTTTGTCGCGGTTGACCTGGATGCAGACTCCCGAAAGGCCCTTGCCCGCGCCCAAGAGCAGGCGAAAGACAGGACCATGCGGGAGGTGTCTCGATTGGCTCCGCAGGCGCGCATCCAATGGGTACGACCGGACTCTATTCATCTGACGCTCAAGTTTCTCGGTGAGATCGCCGACACGCGGGTCGAAGAGATCCGCCGCACCCTTGCCGCCACGATCCAGGCGCAGGCTAGGTTCTCAGTCGAGGTGGGAGGCTTCGGAGTGTTCCCGGACCTGCGCGCGCCGCGGGTGCTCTGGGTGGGAGTCTCCGGCCACCGCGATCAGGTGACCTCGCTGGCCCGATTAGCGGCGGACGTAGACTCAGGGCTTGACGCGCTAGGATTTCCGCGTGAGGTGAGGCCATTCAGCCCGCATCTGACGCTGGCAAGGATCAAAGAGCAGTCTCGGGAGGTCGGGAAAGCCTTGGCTGAAAGCGGGCTGATGGCGCAGACGGAAAGCTTAGGAAGCCTCAAGGTGGATGCAGTCGCCCTGATCAGAAGTGACCTGAAGCCCTCCGGCGCCGTGTACACCAGGCTCTGGGAGGTTGCACTCCGGGAACGATGAGTGTGGAATGCTGGAAAATGAACGGAGGCTTCTTGGCAGTGTTCAATTCATCATTCGTCACTCAGCGTTCATCACTCTAGTCTATGTTTCACGTGATGAGTTGAGTATAATGAAGCATTCCGAAGCCCAAAGGAGGGTCCCATGGCCGAGCGGACAATTGAAAAAGACGAGAGAAAACGGGCGCTGGACTTGGCGCTTGCCCAGATCGAAAAGCAGTACGGGAAAGGGGCCATCATGAGACTCGGCACGGCCGAGGTGCCGGCGGATGTGCCGGCCATTTCAACCGGATCGTTGGGACTGGACCTCGCGCTGGGAGTGGGCGGCCTTCCGCGCGGGCGAGTGGCCGAGATCTTCGGCCCCGAGGCCTCCGGCAAGACCACCCTCTCGTTGCATGCGATCGCCGAGGCGCAAAAGGCGGGAGGAGTCGCCGCGTTTATCGATGCCGAACATGCCCTGGACCTGGGGTATGCGAAAAAGCTGGGGGTCCACACGGACGACCTCCTGGTCTCGCAGCCCGACACGGGAGAGCAAGCGCTGGAGATCGCCGAAACGCTGGTGCGGAGCGGCGCGGTGGACATCATCGTCGTGGATTCCGTGGCGGCGCTGGTGCCACGGGCAGAGATCGAGGGCGAGATGGGGGACGCGCACATGGGCCTTCAGGCCCGGCTGATGTCCCAAGCCCTCCGCAAGCTCGCCGCGGCCATTTCCAAGTCGCAGACCACCGTCGTGTTTATCAATCAGATCCGGATGAAGTTGGGCGTCATGTTCGGAAACCCGGAGACCACCACGGGGGGGAATGCGCTGAAGTTTTACTCCTCGGTCCGTTTGGATATCCGACGCATCGAGTCGATCAAGGAAGGCCAGGAAGTCACCGGCAGCCGGGTCCGGGTCAAGGTGGTCAAGAACAAGATGGCCCCCCCCTTCAAGCAGGCGGAGTTCGATATCATGTTCGCCGAGGGGATCTCCAAGGCCGGCGAACTGGTGGATATGGGTGTGGAGAAACGGGTGCTGGAAAAGTCCGGAGCCTGGTACTCCTACAAAGGGGAACGACTCGGCCAGGGGCGGGAGTCGGTACGGGACTACCTGAAGGCCAATCCGGCGGTGGCCAAAGAGATCGAAGCCCGGCTGCGCGAGATGGCAGGCGTCTCCGCACGGCCAACCGAAAAACGCCCCGAGGCCCGCATGGATGAGAAACGTCCGGATGCTCGCGCTGACGACAGGCGGCCCCACGCAGGACGTGCGGTGTCCTGAAGTGAAGGCCGACCACGTCGGCGTGTATCCAACATATGGTCGCGAAGCGCATTCCCGCCTCGAAGGGTATGCTGCGCCGTCAGACACTTCGGTCCCTTTCTCCCGTCGTTGATCCGATCGAGCAGGCGGCTCTTCGGTACCTGGCCCGTCGGGACAGAACCGAAGCCCAGATGAGGGCATACTTGGTCAGACTGGGCGCATCCTCGACTCACGTCAGGAGCGTGATCAAGCGGTGTCTTGAACAAGGCTATCTGAACGACGAACGATATGCGCTCCGATGGGCGAACGAACGTCTTGCGCGTCGCCCGATGGGTCGAGCACGGCTTGAGGCAGAGCTGATCGGGCAGGGGTTTGACCGCGACACGACGGAACGTGCGCTGGAGCAAGTCTACGGCGGGCGGAATGAGCGCGAACTGGCTCTGGCGCTGTTGAGGCAGAGACGCGGGGCACGGAACCCGGCCAACCGCCTCCGCGAAGCGACCCTGCTCAGGCGGTACGGGTTTACCGAGGAGTCGATCGAAGCGGTCTTAGGGAGCGGTACATCATGAATCAGAGCGCACAGGAACTTCGTCAAGCCTTCACCGGGTATTTCGTCGAGCAGGGGCACACGTCCGTGCCGAGTTCCTCACTGATTCCCCAGGCCGATCCCACCCTCCTGTTCACCAATGCCGGGATGAACCAGTTCAAGGGCGTCTTCCTGGGCGAGGAGACTCGTCCGTACAAGCGGGCAGTCACCGTGCAGAAGTGCCTGCGGGCAGGTGGCAAGCACAATGACCTGGAGAACGTGGGCTATACCGCCCGCCATCATACCTTTTTTGAGATGCTGGGGAACTTTTCGTTCGGGGACTATTTCAAGGAAGACGCGATCCGGTTCGGGTGGGACTTTCTGACGCGCGTCGTCGGGTTGCAGAAGAACAAGCTCTGGGTCACGGTGTTCGGCGAGGACGACCAGGCGTTCGAGCTGTGGAAGAAGATCGGGATGCCGGCCTCGCGGATCATGCGTTTCGGTGAAAAGGACAACTTCTGGCAGATGGGAGAGACCGGTCCTTGCGGGCCATGCTCGGAAATCCATTACGATCAAGGTCCCGATGTGCCGGGAGACACGGTTCCGAACGGGGCGGGGGATCGGGTGATCGAGGTCTGGAACCTGGTGTTCATGCAGTTTGACCGTGACAGCTGCGGGACGCTCAGGCCGCTCCCGAAGCCGAGCATTGACACCGGGATGGGGCTGGAAAGACTGGCCGCCTTGGCGCAGAGGGTGCACAGCAACTACGACAGCGACCTCTTCCGGCCGATCCTCCGTGCGATCGAGGATACGGCAGG
>JAHFEU010000059.1:0-11847 GCA_023248295.1 Nitrospirota bacterium
TAAGCGGCGGTTTCTTTCCTCCCGGCAGGGCTGGCAATCCGTTGGACCCTTCCCGCATGAGCGCGAGCAAGGCTTCCATGCCGGGGATGCCGCGGGAGTAGCCTCGCTTCAGGCCTCCCGCTTCGTCCAGGCGCTGCACGCCAAAGAGGTCCGAGCTCAACACAGCGCCGTGGAGGAACCAGACGGCGCGGACGCCGGCTTGGGACAGGCTGGCTCCCAGGCGGGCCATGGCGTCCTGCCAGGCCAGCGAGTCGGGGGGCGCGCCCGGCTGGAATTCACGATAGCTGACCCGTTCACCCGGGTCCGCCCGCGCATAGGAGGCATGCTGGAAGTTATTTCCTATCGGCATCGCGTTCTTCTATTACCCGAAATGCGAGGTGCTGCGCAATGGAACGTGAGATTCTGAGCGGTTGACCGGCCGGAAAACGGCGTGCTAAGGTGGAAGATCGTTTCGAGAAATCGGTGAAACCTTTCTCATAGCTGGACACACTCTGATGAATCGTGTTCGCTGGATGCTCGGAAAACTGAGCGTGGTTGCGGTCGGGGTTGTAGGGCTGGCGTTCGTGGCCGCGGTGGCGGGGAACGCGAGCCCGGCCGAGGCCAAGGCCAAATCCAATTCGGCACAACCCAACAAGTCAGCTTCGCCTCAAGCCCAGACTGAACAAGCTGAATACGTGATTCTCATCGTGTATGAGGGAGTGGGTCAGGAGGCCCTCAAGACCGGGGCGATGCCGGTCCTGAGTGGTCTGGTGCGAGAAGGATCGGTCACGTGGTCCGCGACCGCCGTCACCCCCCCGTTGCGGTTGCCGACGATGGCGTCACTCTTGACTGGCATGCCGGTTGAAAAGCACGGCGTGACCTGGGACTCGTTCGACTTCATCCGAGGCTACCCCCGCCCTCCGACCGTCTTTGATTATCTGGATCTGAGTGGAGGGCGGGACAGCGCGATCTTCTTCATGGACGAATCGCTCTATCAGTTGGCCAAGCCGGAGCCCTATACGGATTATCAAATGTGCGGGCCGCTCAAGCCTGAGTGCAACCCGGCGATGGTCGTGCAGTACATCCGCGACTACTTCCGTAAAGCCACCAGTGGGCATGGCTACGGGCACGCGATCCTGTCCCTCCCGCATTTTCTGGTCGTGCATCTGCCCGAGCCGGGTCGAGCCGGGCTGGCGAATGGATGGGGTTCGCGTGCCTACCGCGAGGCGCTGCGAACGGTGGATCGCGCGGTGGGCTCCATTCTGGATATGTATCGGGAATTGGGAATTCTGAAACAGACGACGGTGATCGTCACCGCCCTGAGCGGCGCGGCCAATCCCGCGAATGGCGAGGCCCAGGCGAAGCCCGGTGTCGATGGCGCCGGCGCGCCGCGCGTTCCCTGGATCGCCTGGGGGGCCGGGATCAAGCCGGGACATGCGATCAAGCAGCCGGTGTCGATTCTGGATACGGGGGCGACCGTGCTCCGCACGCTCGGTCTTGAGACCTATACCGAATGGGAGAGCCATGCGGTGGAAGAAATCTTTAAGGCTCCCAGGCCGGCGAGCACGGGAGCGGCATCGAAGGGGCCCTAGCCCGATGCGCGGGCTCCGTCCTTCCATGGCCCGAACGGCCAGACGGTGGCGCGCGTGGACGGTCCTCGGGCTGGTGCTCGGTCTGCTGATGGCGGCGCTGGTCGGGCCGGCTGAGGCCGCGCCGCCACCGTTGCATTCCAAGGAACACGCCATTACGATCGACGCGACGGCTCTGACCCCCCCCACGCGGTGGCATGTGCCGGGAGTCACCCCGATTATCTGGAGCATGGACCCGGACTACACGGAGGCGCTGCGGACGACGGAGCCGCGCGAACTGAAGCTGAAGCCCGGGAAGTACCGATTCGGGACCTTTACGTTCGATTTTCCGTTCACGGTGACGCTCGAGGGCGTAGTGGAGTTCGCGTCCTCGCTGGACCAGTGCGTGACCGGGCGAGGCACACAAACATTGACGGTTCGGTGCAGCCAAACGCAGCCTTACAGCGGCCAGCGCGACTATTGACCCATGATGCTGAAAAAAGAGAACGGGGCGGCTGAGACGATCCCCGTGCTCCCAGAGCGCGCACGATCAGAATGTGCTCGCTCGATGGGCGCAGTAGGGATCATCCCAGCCACCCCTTTACATGAAGTTCACTCCCTGCGGCCGCGCTTCGGGAAGGGGCGCGTCCCTCGGGTCAAGAGCCTGTCTTGGCAGGCTCGGGGCGGGAGGGTGGGATAGGCGCCTGGGGTGGGCGGGTGCAAGAAGGGCCTTTTTGAGCATCCTGTCGTTCCTTGTTTCTCGACTATTCTGACAAGGGGACTCATGGCTCAATCAGTGGAAGACCTGCTCGAGGAATTAGAGGACGTGGATGATGCGACGCGGGAGGACGCGGCCAAGGCGCTCGCCGACCTGGCTGACCAGAGCACCTTGGAGCCGCTGCTCCGAGCGTTCGAGGACGAGTTCTGGTCGGTGCGCGCCCACGCGGCCTGGGGGGTGGCCAGGATCGGCGGCCCGCGCGCGGCGGAGGCGCTGCTGGCCCTGTTCAATGACTCCATCATGGAGGTGAGAGAAGCGGCAGTGACAGCGATGGCTCACCTGGGGGCCGAGGCCGTTGACCGGCTCCTGAAAGGGTTGAAGGACGAGCGATGGCGGGTGCGGGAACACGCGGCCAAGGCCTGCGGGGAGATCAAAAACGCGCGCGCCGTGGACCTCCTGATCGCGGCCTGTCGGGATCGAGACGGGGCGGTGAAGAGCGCGGCGGCCGAAGCGTTAGGAAAAATCGGGGACCCCAGGGCCGTCCCGGCTCTCGTCAAACTCTTCAAGGATAGTTCGAAAACGGCTCGAGAGACGGCGGGTACGGCGCTGGTCGCCATCGGGGAACCGTCCATCGGCCCGTTGATCGACAGCTTTCAGGACAAGGATTTCGTGGTCCGCTGCCACGCCGCCCGCGCGCTGGGCGGCATGACGACCGACTATCAGATCGGCCGTCCCTGGGTCAGGGAGTCGCGGGTGGTGGAGGCCCTCATCGAGGCGCTCAAGGACCCCGATCGTGCGGTGCGCGAGGATGCGACGATCGCGCTCGGGATGATCGGGGATGCGCGCGCGATCGAGGCCTTGCTCGAGGCGATGAAGGATGGGGCCGTCAAGCGGCACGCGATCATGTCGCTCGGCATGATCGGCGATGGCCGGGCGCTCCCGGCGGTGCTCGATGCGCTGAAAGGGAAGGGGATCCGACAGGACGGGACGCCGACCCCGGGGTGCATCGTCAGCGAGGAGGCGTTTATCAAGGAAGCGGCGGCGACTGCCCTGGGACACTTCAGGGATCCTCGTGTCATTCCCGACCTGATCCTGTTGCTGAAAGATGTCAACCTGCGTGATCGGGCCGCCGCCTCCCTGGTTGTGATCGGCGATTCCGCGATTGAGCCCCTGGTGGCCTTTCTGCACGACCCCAAGGCTTCGGAAGTGGAGGCGGAAGGTGAGCGGGTCCTGTCGTTCGCTTCCAGCCGGCTGAGCGCGGTGGAATCCCTCAAGAAGATGGTGTTCGACACGCTCCGGAAGCTCGGTTGGGAAGCGCCGCGCGAGGAACAACAGGTGGACTCGTCGCAGACCGACAACCTCAGGGTCGACAAGCCTCTGGGCGAGGGCCGCTTTGGCCCCTCAGGCGACCTGGCCAAAGGCGTGTAATAAGGCTCGCGTCTTTCGCGTCCATTGGTCAATAGCGTCCCGCGTCAGTCCGGTCTGCTGCGCTACGACGCTCAAGACGCGCCACGCAAAGGACGCGATAGACGCTACAGACTCGGGACGCGAGCGACGCCTACTTCCGCACTGCCAGCCCGTGCGGGTCGGCGGTCTCCTTCGCCTCCTTCAGATTGGTGATTCGCGCCACGCCGACGAACTGACCGCTCTTCCCGTCCTCCGTGACCTTGATCACGCCGACCCCGGGGGTCGAGCCCTGGGCGTTGTTCATCTCCTTGGCATTCCCCGTCAGCGGATTCGGGCCGCGCAAGCCCATGAAGACGTAGGCGCCATCGGGCGACACCTCCAGGAGATCCGGCGCCGGATCGCCGCTGAACGGGCCGTTCAGCTCGATGGATCCGACGCTCAGGTTGGTCAACGAGTCGATGATCTCGATCTCGTTCCCCGCCCGATCCGCGCTCCAGACATAGCGTCCGACTCCCGCCATGCCGTGAGAGTCGGCAAACTTCGTGTCGCGCGAGGTGATCAGCTTCGCCGAGACCGATTTCGGCAGGTCGGAGATGTTGAGCGCATAGACATCGTAGGACAGGGGAGCCACCGGCCAGCCACCGCCCGAGTTGAGGAACATGACGCCCCCCACCTGCACGCCGCCGCAGCCGGCGGGATGAATCTGATTGTTGTCCAGGGTGGCCACGATCTTCATCGGGGTTTCCGTGACATCCACTACGAAGAGCCCGCCGCCCCGCAAGGTGATAAACGCGTATTTGCTGGACGCTTCGGTGATCGGGCAGATCGGCGCCGTGTCCGGACGCTCGCCGCCCTCCTCTGCGCCCAGGTTCATCACGTCCTTCGCCGGATCGAAGGTAAACTTATGAGCCTTGTAGTCCGTCCAGATCCGGATGAACTTCTTCTCCGCAATATTGGCGGCGAGCACCATCTTCATGTCCGGCGTGGGCCAGGCCGCATGGACGTTCTTGCCCATGCTGAGGCAGGCCTCCAATTTCCGGGTCTCGGCATCCATGAAGAGCACCTGGCCGCTCAGGAACGAGAGAATGGCGTGGGATTGGTCCGCGGTGAAGAACAGCATGTGCGGGCGGCGGACCGGCTTCTTGGAGGCGTCCTCGCAGAACTTACCCACGTCGCCGGCGAGGTCTAAGGCCAGGGTAGGTTTCGCCTCGGCGGGTTTGGCCGCCAACTTCCCGCCATTGTAGATATACAGGAACCCTCCGGTTTCTTTCCCGGTGTCGGATTGATCAGTGACCCAGACCTCGTACGCGTCGGCGGCGGAGGACAGTCCCCAGGCCACGGCCGCCAGGAGTGCTAGCGGCATCACCAGGAGTCGTAGCCGGCTCCCTGCGTGAATGGTGAATTGCATCTTCATCGAAGGCCTCCTTATTTCTGGACGGTCGAACCGCCTTGGGGGTGCAGGGGTAAGGGAAGCGTCACTGCCAGGGTGGTACGAACGCTCCCATACTAAGCACCCGTCGGGCGTCTGTCAACACGAGGGGGAATGGTCTCTGTTACGCTGGAGGGCAATCTTCGTGCCCGGATTCCTATTGACCGTCCGAAAAAGCCTGTGTTAGCTTTAGTCAAATCCGTTCCCAGAGCGGCCAGGAGCAGCGGCCTGAAACTGCGGTGAGCGCCCGATCAGCCCGCCTCTTGATCATTCCGGTTTCGTTCCCGGCGGAGCGTCAGCAGAGTGGAGCAGCTGAGTCCCGCTAGGGAGGGGTGACCAGAGTCATTCACCATGGCGGACAGCGTTGCCGAACAGATCGCGGCCCTGAAGGACGAGGACTGGGCCATCCGCGAGGAGGCGGCCGCGGCCTTGGGGTCGTCCCGCGATACGCGGGCGGTGATCCCGCTGGTGGCGGCGCTCAGAGACCCGGACCGTGCCGTGCGCGACGCGGCGATCGGCGCGCTGACCGCGATCGGGGAGGCGTCCGTTCCGGCGCTGGCTGGCTGCCTCACGGATCGCGATCTCACCCTTCAGGAGTCGGCCGCCTCGATTCTCGCGGTGACCGCAGACGCCCGCGTCATTGACCCCCTCATCGCCTCGTTGGCCAGTGCGGACTGGATCGTGAGGATGCACGCCGCGAAAGCCCTGGGCCGGATCGGTGACCCCAAGGCGGTGAAGCCCCTCCTCCCCCTGCTGCAGGACAAGGTCAAGGCGGTGCGGGTGGACGCGGCGAATGCGCTGGCTCTGCTCGGAAAGGCCGCGGTCACGCTCCTGGTGGAGGCGTTGAAACATCACGACTGGCTGGTCCGGCTGCACGCGGTGGAGGCGCTCGGCAGGATCAAATCGCCCGAGGCGGTGGAGCCGCTGCTGCACGTGCTGTTCAACGATCGCGATGCGGCGGTGCGGGTGGACGCGGCCCGTTCCCTGGGCGAGATCGGAGATCCTCGCGCGGCGGAATTCCTGCTCACCGCGATGACCGACCTGGATGTCCGCCCCCAGGCCGTCGAGGCGCTGGGGAAAATCGGAGACCGGCGGGCGGTGCCGTTCCTGGTCGCAGTGGTGACCGGATCGAGCAGACCGGCCGAGAGCAGGCCGCTCGATGGGTGCGGCGACCGCTGGGACCAGGAGATGGTTGTGATGGAGGCGGCTGTCAAGGCGCTGGCGCAGATCCGAGACGAGGCCACGATCCCCACTCTCGTCGAGGCCTTGCAGAACACCGTCATCCGCGCGGAAGCTGCAGCGGCCCTGGGCGCCTTCGGCCCGCCGGCGATCCCGCTCCTCCTCGATGTCTTGAAAAAGGAGCGGGATGAAAACATCCTGTTTCACGTCAAGGGAACCCTGGCGCAGTTGGGCTGGCGACCGAATAGAATGTAGCGATCAGCTCTTCAGATCACGAGATCACCAAATTCGTGCGAGATGCCCAAAGAATCACTCGAGACGCTGATCTCGGAACTGACCCACGAGGAGGACTGGCGCCGGATGCGCGCCACGGCTGCCTGCCTGGCCGGCGGCCCCAAAGCGGTGGACGGGTTGATCCACGCGCTGGAGACCGGCAACGCCGCCTTGAAAATCGAGGCCGCCGGCATGCTGGCGCGCATGAAGGATCCGCGGGGAGGGGTGCCCTTGGTGTGCTTACTGAGGGACGAGGATGCGGCCGCCCGCAAGGCGGCGGCGGTGGCCTTGGAGCAGATGGCCGGGGTCCTGGATCCCGCCGCGGCCTCGGCCCTGGTGCAGGATCTGCACGAGCTGAAAGACGACGAGCAACGGCGCGTGGTGACCGCGCTGCTCGGGGTGATCCCCAACGCCATCGAGCCCTTGACCGCTATGCTCAAGCACCCTGACGCGGAGGCTCGACTGACCGCAGTGGCGATTTTGGAGCACCTCCTAGACCCGCGCTCCGCCGATGCCCTCGTGGACGCGATCGGGGATCCGGCGCTCCAAGAGAGCGCGGTACGGACGCTGAAAAAGCTGAGCTTGATCCGAGAGCGGATTGATCAGACATTCGAGGCGCTGCGCGCCGTCGAGGACTCCAGCCAGCGGGAAGAGGCCAGGATGGCCGCGGTGATCGAATTGCTGGGGATCGGCCGCCCGAGCGTCGAGATCCTGATCGAGTATCTGGAGGATGACGATTGGCTGGTGCGCGAGGCGGCGGCGGACTTGCTAGGCAAGATCGGCGATATCCGGGCCGTGGAGCCCCTGATGAAACGGCTCAAGCAGGATCGGGACACCGGCGTCAAGGAAATATCGTTGAAGTCGTTAGGGTTGATCGGGGATGCGCGCCCGGTGGATCTCTATCTGGACGCGATCCCGATTCGTCCGTTACGGGTCTTTGCGATGGAGGCGCTGGCCAAGGTGAAAAACGTGGAGGTGCTGGGCCCCCACGTGGAATTTTTTGAGGGGTTGAAGAACGACCGCGATGGGCTGGTCTCATACAATGCGGGGGTGATCGTGGACAAGCTCAAGGCGCTGGCTGTGCAAGCCGTGGAAGAGGGCGGGCAGCCGGGCCAGGATGGCCAGCATGAGTGACCGGGACCGTACCGATCAGCAGGCTGACCGGCACGGGGATCGGATCGACCAACTGCTCTCCGCCTTGCAGGACGAGAATGAGGCCCTCCGCGATCACGCGGCCGCCAGTCTCGGGCAGATGGGGTTGGAGGCGCTGCCCAGGCTGATCGGCCTGCTGGCGGATGAAGACGCGGTCGTCCGCGAAGCCGCGACGAGCGCCATCGTGCGGATCGGTCCGGCCGCGGTAGAGGAGCTGATCGAGGCGGTGCAAGACGACTCCTGGGCCGTCCGGGAACAGGCCGCGTCGGCCCTCGGCAAGCTCAAGGATCCGAGAGGGGTTGAGCCCTTGATTCGCGCGCTGAAGGATAAGGATGGCGCGGTCCGCAGCTCGGCCGTGTGGGCGTTGGAGCGGATCGGAGATTCGCGAGCGGTGCCGGGTCTGGTCGAGGCGCTGACGGATGGAACGCTCCGGGAGGACGCCGCGCGCGTGCTGAAGAAGATCGGCGACGTGCGCGCGGTCGAGGCGCTGATCGAAGGGCTGCTCGGGCCCAACTGGATGGTCCGACGCCACGCCGCGGAAGCGTTGGGGAAGATCGGGGACCCCCGCGGGGTGGCGCCCCTGATCGAGGCGCTCAAGGACGAGGACTGGCTGGTTCGGCGAAACGCGGCCGAGTCCCTGGCCCGATTGGGCGACAGGCGGGCGGTAGCCTCGTTGGTGCCGCTGCTGGAAGACGAGAATGACATGGTCCAGGAAACCGTCGAAGGCGCGCTGGCCAGCCTGGGCTGGAAACCGAACGCGGAGACGTGATCGGTGAAGAGTGAAAGGAGTCGCGATGGCGGACGAGGAACCCATTAAGCTGGTTCAAATCTCCCCCAAGGGCGGAGCCAAGAAAGACGGGTTCAACCTCGTCACTGAGAGGGTGGTGTCGGTGAACCCGGAGGCCAGGCAACTGGAAGTGGAATTGCTGGCCTACGATGGGAAGACCGTGCTTCTGGAGGTCGCGGAAGAGGCGGTCCCAGAGCTGCAGAAGATCAAGCCGGGCGATGGCGCCACCATCCGGGTCGTGGAGGAGGGTGGCAAGCGCATCGCGAAAAGTTTTCGGATCCGCGCCAAGGATCCGAACGCCGCCAAAGCCGATGCCATGCTCCTGGATATGAAGGACACCCACTGGCTCAATCGCAAATACGCGGCCGAGTCGTTGGGAGAGCTCAAGGATCCGAGGGCGGTCGGCCCCCTGGTCGAGGCGCTCATCGACGAAGTCGGCGATGTGCGGCAGCGGGCGTACGATTCGCTCATCAAACTGGGAGGCGTGTCAGTCTCCGCGTTGATTCCATTCCTGGTGGCTGAAGAAGACGAACTGCGTCAGGCCGTCACCGAGATTATCCGCAAGATCGGGAAGCCGGCCGTCGAACCCCTGGCCGTGGCCTTGGGCGAGGCGGATGAGCGACTCAAGGCCCGGATTCTGAAGGTATTGGATCGAATGGGGTACAAGCCCAAACCGAAGGATGAGAAGGGCGAGGTGAAGAGCCTCGACGCGCCAGGACCGGCGTCCGGCTCTCAGTCTTAGTCCTTGCTCTGCGGCCCGCGAGGCGGTCGCCCGACCGAAATATACCGGAACCCCAGGGCGGCTATGCGGTCCGGCTCATACACATTGCGCAGGTCGATGAACACGGGGCGGCGCAACGCCGCTCTCACCCGTTCGAAATCCAGGTTCCGGAACTGGTTCCACTCGGTGACCAGGACCAACGCGTCGGCGCCCTGGGCGGCATCGTAGACGTTGGCGCAGGGGCGCAGCCCCGGCAGCGCCTTGGCGCTTTCCTCAAGAGCCGCCGGATCGTACGCCCGCACGGCAGTCCCCTCTGCCAGCAGCCGCTCGGCGATCGTCAGAGCCGGCGCCTCCCTGAGATCGTTGGTGTTCGGCTTGAATGAGAGGCCCAGCAGGGCGACGGTCTTCCCCTTCAGTCCCCCGAGCGCCTCGCGGATCTTCTCCACCATCAGAAGTGGTTGGCGTGCGTTGACTCGAGCGGCCGCTCGGGCGATCTCCGGCTCGTAGCCGACCTTTTCACCCATCTGGATGAGCGCGGCGATATCTTTGGGAAAGCAGGACCCTCCGAACCCGGGCCCGGCGTGGAGGAATTTTGAGCCGATCCGATGGTCCAGCCCCATCGCTTTGGCCACCACCTGGATATCGGCGCCGACCCGCTCGCACAGGTTGGCGACCTCGTTGATGAAGGAGACCTTCGTCGCGAGAAAGGCGTTGGACGCGTACTTGATCATCTCCGCCGAGGCGAGATCGGTCATCACGAACGGCGTCTCGATCAGATAGAGCGGGCGATACAGGTCCTTCATGATCGCCATCGCTTCGGGACTATCCGCGCCGATCACGATCCGGTTCGGACGCAGGAAGTCCTCGATGGCCGAGCCCTCGCGGAGAAATTCAGGGTTGGACACGATATCGAACCGGCATCGTTCAGGCTGATGGGTCCGGATCACGTCGCGAAGCCTCTCACCGGTGCCCACCGGGACCGTGGACTTGGTGGCGATGACTTTGTACCCGGTCAGGTGTTGCGCGATCCCGCGTCCCACTTGCTCCACATAGGACAGATCGGCTGACCCGTCGGTGCGCGCGGGAGTCCCGACCGCGATGAAGATCACCAGGGCCTGATCGACCGCCTTCGCGATGTCGGTGGTGAAAGCCAAGCGGTTTTCCCGCAGCCCCTTGGCCACCAGCTCCGTGATGCCCGGCTCGTAGAACGGCACGTCGCCTTTCTCCAGCCGTCCGATTCGGCGGGCATCCGTGTCCATGCACATGACGTTGAGGCCGAACTCGGCGAAGCAGGCCCCCGTCACCAAGCCGACATAGCCGGTTCCAATTACGCTGATATGCACGTGAGCCTCCCCCGCGAGTCCACTGCGCTTAGGCCTCCCTGGGCCGGACCGGGATCGAGCAGGGAGTTGAGTATAACAAGGAGGGCGCGACCCGGCAAGGAAACCCCGCCTTCGGCGCGTCCCTCGCGATTGACACCCCCCGGGTTGGTTCAGTACAATTCCGCCGTCCTTGAGTGAGTGCGGAGGAGATTCAGCGCGTGACGCCACAGAGCGGCGCGATGTTGCGGCCCCTGGCCGTGATGATGAACCGCAAGATCCTCACCGTCAGCCCGGACGCGACCCTGACGGAAGCGGCCGGTCTGATGCGCGATACCCGGGTCGGGGCCTTGATGGTCTTCGAGCAGGGCTCCTACGTGGGCGTGGTCAGCGAGACTGATCTGGTGCGGAAGGCCATGGCCGGAGGGCTCGACCCCGCGCAAGCACGGGTTCGCACCGTGATGAGCAGCCCGGTGATCACGATCGAGATCGACCGGTCTGCCCATGATGCCAGCGATCTCATGGCTGAAAAGGGGATCAGACATCTCGCCATCACCCAAGACGGCCCGATCGTCGGCATGATCTCGGTCCGCGACCTGCTCCGCTATTTCAAGAATTGGGGAACGCTCTGACCCCATTCGCATTCTCCATGCTTCCTCCTCCATCTCAACTCGCTCCCCTCGGCGCCCCGGGCGTATGACCGCCCCATCCGGCAAGGCGCAGTGGTCCCGCCTGTGGCTGTTCGTCACCGCGTTCATCACCGGGGCGGTCGTCATGGCTCTGGAGATCCTCGGCAGCCGGCTGCTCGCTCCGATGTTCGGCAACTCGCTCTTTGTCTGGGGCGCGTTGATTGGGGTGATCCTTGCGGCCATGAGCAGCGGGTATGCGACGGGGGGATGGCTCGCCGACCGCCACCCGGGCGGGGCCGTCGTGGCCGGACTTCTGCTGGCCTCGGGAGGCTGGACGTTCCTGTTGGCGTGGGCCGGGCAGCCGGTCATGTTCAAAGTCTCCGCGTGGATCCAGGACCCTCGTTGGGGACCGTGCGTGGCCGCCAGCCTGCTGTTGGCGCCCCCGGCATTCGGACTGAGCGGCGCGCTTCCCGCCCTGCTCCGCCTCTCGATCGGCGATATGCGGCATCTGGGCAGGCACACGGGCGGCATGATCGCGGTCTCGACAGTCGGGAGCCTCGTCGGGACCTGGGGAACCGCCTTCTATTTGTTGACCTGGCTGGGCAGCATGAGGTTGGTGGCCGTGCTGGGCGGTATCCAGGTCCTGCTCGGGTTGGCGTGGTGGTGGCGTGCGGCGGCGATCCGAG
>JAHFEU010000059.1:11947-14025 GCA_023248295.1 Nitrospirota bacterium
ACCTGGGGAACCGCCTTCTATTTGTTGACCTGGCTGGGCAGCATGAGGTTGGTGGCCGTGCTGGGCGGTATCCAGGTCCTGCTCGGGTTGGCGTGGTGGTGGCGTGCGGCGGCGATCCGAGCGCGGACGGCGGCCCTCGTGGTCGGAGGCCTGGGTCTGATGGGCTGGCTGGCCCTGCATCCGGTCCTCGTGCTGCCCGCGCCGATCTATCAAGAGGACAGCCCGTACCAACAGATCCGCGTTCGGGAGGACGATCTGTTGCGCTATCTGATTCTGGACCGGACCTTCCACGCCATCATGTGGAGGGTCGAGCCGGTCGAGTTATTCCTTCCCTATAGCCAAATGATGATGGCGGCTCTGGCCCTGCACCCTGAGCCGAAGCGGGCGCTGATCCTGGGCCATGGCGGGGGGTCGCTCGCGAAATGGCTGGCCCGTCGCTGGCCCGATCTGGAACTGGACCTTGTCGAGGTGGATCCCTCGGTGGTCCGGGCGGCAGAGCAATACTTCGGGTATTCGGAGGCCACCGGTCATCGGATGCACGTCCGCGATGCCAGAGTGTTCCTTCGAACCACCGATGCGCGGTACGATGTCATCTGGCTGGATGTCTTCGCCAGGCATCTCATCCCCTTCCACCTGACGACCCAGGAGTTCTTCGCTGAAGTCCGCTCACATCTGAATCCTGACGGCGTGTTGGCGGTGAATCTGTCCTCGTCCGGCGACGGGCCGGCTCGTCAACGAGCCAACGCGGTGGTGGCAACGCTTCGAACTGTGTTCCCCTTGATCGAATCATTTGGCGTGAAAGGTCCCTGGCAAACCCCTCAACCCGATGCGGAAAACCTCATCTTTTTTGCCGGCGCTCCTGTGATGAAGATCCGTCAACCCGAGTTTACCGCCCGGGTGGCCGAACTTGTGGCTCAACGTCGGATGCCGGTCGAGGTGCCGGGACTGCTGGCCGCCCGACGTGAACGTGACTGGCCCCAAGGGGTGGTCTTGACCGACGACTATGCGCCGTTTGATCTGCTGATGGGTGGAGGGACGACGGATGGTGGTCCACCCGCCATGGCCCCATCACTCAATCAGTGAGAGGGCTGGCGTGGTTAGCTTGACGCGAAATTCCTGTGAGAATTCGCCTGAATGGGGTATCTGTCCTAGGCCAAAGAACGGTCTTGCTTCCCTGCGGGACCTTATGCTATAAGGGGCGGCGCTGGAGAACGGTCGCGTAGCGAGAATCTAGGCAAGCGGGTAAGTTGATAGACGTCTCATTCACAAACTTCTTCACATCCAGTTTCTTATTTAAGGGAGGTAAGCCATGGGTAAGATGATCGTGGCGATATTTTTCGGCCTTGTCCTCATTGCCGGTGGGGCGTCGACCTCGGTCGCCCACCACGCGGGCGGCGTCGAGGTCGGCGACCTGGATACCGGCTCCGTCGTCGGTCAGCCGTTCAAGGAGTTGCCGGTTGACGCGGAGATTCAGGCAATCGAATTTGGGGGTATCAAAGCCTGGTACCCGCCCACGACCGTCGTTGATTTTAAGAGCCGTACCGGACGCCCAGTGGTGTTGAAGGTGACGAACAATTCAACGGCCGAGCACGGCTTCTTCATGACGGCGGATGCGGCGTACGAGGCGCCAAGCGTGCTGAAGATAAAACTGGTGCTGAAACCTGGCGAGACCAAGTATATCGGGATCCCGACCAGCGATCTATTCTACGCGACCACCGGGAGCACGTTTATTTATACCTGCCACCTGCATCCGGCCCACGTTGGCGGCACGTTCGTGGCGTTGGGCCGCTAACGAAAGTCCGGCTTACAGGCGATCAGCGAAAACGCCCCGTCCGCCGTATCAAGGCGAGCGGGGCGTTTTAATGTGGTGAAGACGGCCGATTCAGGCTTTTTCAGGCTGGCAGTTCACGGTCCCATCAAGCGGAATGTTCTGAGCGGCGGCCAGTTTTCCTCCCACGATCAGCAGCAAGTACCGGTTCTCGGTCGGTGACAGGCTGAACAGGCTCATGACAACCGTATTGAGGTCAACGACCATTTCATCCTCGGCCTGCCACTGCGTCCCGTTGACGATCCAGAAG
>JAHFEU010000060.1 GCA_023248295.1 Nitrospirota bacterium
CCATTTTTCAACGGGTATCGGCCGCAGTTTTACTTTCGGACGACGGACGTGACGGGGGTGGTGGCGTTGACTCCGGGGGTGGAGATGGTGATGCCGGGGGACAACGTGCGGCTGACGGGGGAGCTGATTGCGCCGATTGCGATGGATCAGGGGCTGCGGTTTGCGATCCGGGAGGGAGGCAAGACGGTCGGCTCGGGCGTCGTGACGGAGATTGTGGCGTGAGGGGTGGGCGCGGGGCCAGCGAGGCGCCCCCCTGTGCTCGCAGAGCGCGCACGATAAAGCGGTGCCGGGTACCCGTTGCTCTCTTAACGCAACGGGTGATGATGCGCGCAATGGGGGCCACCTCGCCGCTCGCGCGCAGTCTGGTCTGCCCGGCCGCCAGCCCGAGAAGCAGGCGCGGAAATTGGGCAGAGCGGGCTCGGGGGACACGCGCAGAAAGGCCGGCCCAGCCGCTCCGCCATACTACTGCCCCACACACCTTAGAGAGGAAAGGGTAGGAAATCAGTGAAGGTTGATCAGCGCATCAGGATCAGGCTCAAGGGGTTCGACTACCGGGTGCTGGACCAGTCGGTCGCCGAGATCGTCGAAACCGTCAAGCGGAGCGGGGCCAAAGTGGCGGGACCCATCCCGCTGCCGACGCGGATTGAGAAGTTTACGGTTCAGCGCTCCACCCATGTCGACAAGAAGTCCCGTGAGCAGTTCGAGATCAGGACTCACAAGCGGCTGTTGGATATCATGGAACCGACGCCTGAGACCATGGATGCGCTGATGAAGTTGAACTTGGCGGCCGGAGTCGATGTCGAGATTAAATTGTAAAGCGCAGGTCGTGGGGCGCCAGGGGTATCCTCTGTGCTCGCAGAGCGCGCACGATCAGAATGTGCTCGCTCGATGCGCGCAGTGGAGGACACCCCCGGCACCCCAGACTGCATCGAGTTCCGGCCGTCTTGGAGAGGGGACAGTAGGAACATGACGAACGGGTTGATCGGAAGAAAGCTCGGGATGACTCAGGTGTATGACGACGAGGGACGGCTGATCCCGGTGACGGTGATCGAGGCGGGACCCTGCCGCGTGGCGCAGATGAAGACGCGCGAGCGAGACGGCTACGAGGCGGTGCAGCTCGTGTTCGGGGAAGTGGCGGAACGGAAGCTTGGGAAGGCGGCGTTGGGCCACTTGAAGGCCGCCCAGGTTCCTCCCGGGCGCTGGCTGCGGGAGTTTAAAAAGGTCGGAGAAGCTCAGGTCGGGCAGGTGCTCAACGTGGACCTCTTTCAGAAGGGCGATCGGGTCGATGTGGAGGGCGTGTCAAAAGGGAAGGGGTTTCAGGGGGTGATCAAACGCCACCATTATCGTGGCGGACCCGAGACCCATGGGTCCATGTTCCATCGGGCTCCCGGATCGATCGGGAGCAGCTCCTTTCCCTCCAGGGTCTGGAAGAATAAAACCCTTCCTGGCCACATGGGCAGCGAACGCGCGACGATCCAGCGGTTAAAGGTTGTGGAGACCCGCCCGGAGGAACACCTGCTGTTCGTGGGAGGGGCGGTCCCGGGTGCGACCGGCGGCCTTGTAGTGGTCCGAAAGTCGAAGAAGGGATAGCGCATGCCGACCGTGGACGTCCTGGATATCCATAAACGCAAGGTGGGATCGGTCGAGCTTCATGACCGCGTGTTCGGTGTCGAGGCGGATGGCCCGCTGGTCCACGCGGCTGTGGTGATGCAGCAGGCGTGCGCGCGGCAAGGGACCGCGTCAACGCTGAGGCGGGGAGAAGTCAGCGGGTCCGGGCGAAAGCCCTGGAAACAGAAGCATACGGGGCGTGCTCGCGCCGGATCGATTCGGTCACCCATCTGGCGCCATGGCGGCACGGTGTTTGGGCCGCGGCCGCGCAGCTACGCCTATTCGCTCCCGAAGAAGAAATACCGGGCGGCCCTCCAGAGTGCCCTGTCCGCCAAGCTCGCGGCGGGGGGGATTGTCGTCGTGTCGGCGCTCACCCTGGAAGAGCCGAAGACGCGGCTGTTGGCCAAGGTGTTGGCCCAACTGGGCTTGACCGGCAAGACGCTCATCGTCATCGGCGAGGGCCGCACCGACCTGGAACGGGCGGCCAGGAATCTCCGCGAGGTCAAGCTGATCAAGCCGGAGGAGCTGAACGTCTACGACGTGCTGCGGTACGACTCGATCGTGATTCCGGAACGGGAGTTGCTGCGGGTGCAGGAGGTCTGGTCGTGAAGCGAGGGCACTACGATGTGTTGCTGCGGCCGCTGCTGACCGAGAAAATCACGGCGATGCGTGAAAAGGGGAACAAGGTCGGATTTCTGGTTCGTCGGGATGCCAACCGCATCGAGATTAAACAGGCTGTGGAGTCGGTGCTCAAGGTGAGGGTGGAGCGTGTGCATGTTCTGAACGTGATGGGGAAACTCAAGCGGCTCGGCCGGTTCGCCGGCAAGCGGCCTGATTGGAAGAAAGCCATTGTGACCTTGAAGAAAGGCGAAAAGCTAGAGATGTATGAGAGTGTCTGAGCAACAGTGCTGAGTGGTGAGTGCTGGGTGCTGAGTTAGACTGGTCTACGATCTGAAAGTGCAGTCCTCAGCACTCGGCACTCAGGACTGAGTTCGAGGGATCATGGCATTGAAAGCATACAGACCGACTTCGCCGGGACGACGGGGCATGACGACGGTGACCGGTGAGGATCTAGCGAAGAAGAGACCGGAAAAGAGTCTGACGGAATTCCGTCGTTCCTCCGGCGGGCGGAACAATGACGGGCGCATGACGGTCCGGGCTCGCGGTGGCGGGCACAAGCGCCTGTACCGCCGGGTCGATTTCAGGCGGGAGAAAGTGGGGGTGCCGGCACGAGTTGTGGCGATCGAGTATGATCCGAACCGGTCGGCTCGGCTGGCCCTCCTTCATTACGTTGACGGGGAAAAGCGATACATTCTGGCGCCGCAAGGCCTGGCGGTGAAAGACACGGTCCAGTCCGGCCCTGGCGCGGAGGTGAAGCCGGGGAACGCACTGCCGTTGGCCCAGATGCCCTTGGGAACCACCATCCATAACATCGAGCTGAAACCCGGCAAAGGAGGCCAGCTCATCCGAAGCGCCGGGGGCTTTGCCCAGGTGATGGGGCGAGACGATGCCTATGTGCAGGTTCGTCTGAAGTCCGGGGAGGTGCGGCGCATCCTGGGGGCCTGCATGGCCACGGTAGGACAGGTGGGCAATTTGGATCATGAAAATGAGACCGTCGGGAAAGCCGGGCGTTCTCGATGGCGAGGGTGGCGGCCGCATGTGCGGGGGGTGGCGATGAATCCCGTGGATCATCCGCATGGAGGCGGGGAGGGCAAGTCAGGACAGGGTAACCCTCATCCCGTCTCCCCGTGGGGGCTGCCGACGAAGGGGTACAAGACCCGGCAGAACAAGGCGACGGACAAGTTTATTATCGCTCGGCGTAAGAAGGGAATCCGATAGAGAGGACGGCCGGAGGAGTCAGTTATGCCCAGATCGGTCAGCAAAGGGCCGTTTGTGGATACCCCCCTGCTCAAGAAAATCGAGCAGATGAATGCATCAAAGGACCGGAAGATCATTAAGACCTGGTCCCGTCGGTCAACCGTGATACCGGACATGATTGGACATACGCTCGCGGTCCACAATGGCAAGAAGTTCATCCCGGTGTTCGTCACGGAAAATATGGTCGGCCACAAACTGGGCGAGTTCGCGCCGACTCGATTCTTTAAGGGCCACGGGGCGGTGAGAACCGAAAAGACGGTCCCCCTGAAGTGACGGAACGTGAAGCGGGCCTCGTGAAGCGTGAAGCGTAGGCATTTTCGGGCGAGATAACGGGGACCCGTTGCATTTCCGGAGCAACGGGTACCCCGTTTCACGAGTAACCAGGGTAAGAGGATGTCAGAAGCAAGGGCCGTTTTGAGATATGTCCGGATCGCGCCGCGCAAAGCTCGCGCCGTCGTTGATCTGATCCGCGGGCAAGAAGTGCCGCATGCCTTAACGGTGCTGAAATATACCCCCCGTGCGGCCGCCAAGGTTGTGGAAAAATTACTGCGGTCTGCGGTGGCGAACGCCGAGCAGAAAGAGATGGGCGACAGCGAGGCGATGTGGATCGCCCAGGCCTACGTGGACGGCGGGCCGACGTTCAAACGCTTTCGGGCGCGATCCATGGGACGGGCCAACTCGATCCACAAGCGGACCAGCCATATTACGATCGTGGTTGCGGCGCCCGACGCCGCGCCGAGGAAGTAAACGATCGGCGGCGGCGAGCGAAGACGAGCAGGGAGACTATGGGACAGAAGACGCATCCGGTGGGGTACAGGTTGGGCTACACCCGCACCTGGAGTTCCAGGTGGTACGCGGGGAAAGACTTCGCCAAGCTGCTCCATCAGGACATCAAAATTCGCAAGATGGTCAAGGAGCGGCTCTATCATGCCGGAGTCTCCCGGGTGGAGATCGAGCGATCGGGTGATCAGACCAGGGTAATTATCCATACCGCTCGCCCCGGCATTATCATCGGGCGCAAAGGTGCGGAGGTCGACAAGCTGAAGGCGACCCTTGAAAAGCAATACGGATCACACGTGTACATCACCGTCAAGGAGATCAAGAAACCTGAACTCGATGCCCAACTCGTGAGCGAGAACATCGCCGTGCAACTGGAAAAGCGGGTGGCGTTCCGCCGGGCGATGAAGCGGAGCGTGGCTGCGGCGCTCAGACTAGGCGCGCAAGGCATTCGGGTCAACTGCGCCGGGCGTCTGGGAGGCGCCGAGATTGCGCGGACCGAGTGGTATCGCGAAGGGCGCGTCCCGCTGCACACGCTCCGCGCGTACATCGATTTCGGGTTTGCGGAAGCCCATACGACCATGGGGCAGATCGGGGTGAAGACCTGGATCTATAAGGGCGAAGCTCTTCCTGTTCAGGCCGAGAAGCCCGAGCCCACCTTCGACCGCCGATAGGAGAAGGTGTTCTCGGCGGCGAACGCCGTGAGGGCAGGTGGAGGTGCTGCTCTCAAGTCGCGGGGGTGTGACAGCGAACGACAGTGAGCGTAGGGAGGGGGAGGCTCCATCCGGCAGTGCCGATGGAGGGGGATGGTCGCTTCCTGAAAATGGGACATGCTGGCGCCGAAGAAAGTCAAGTTCAGGAAAATGCAGAAGGGTCGGATGCGGGGGAAAGCCTACCGAGGGGGGAGCATTACGATCGGTGAGTACGGCCTGAAGTCCTTGGAACCCGGACGTCTGACGAGCCGTCAAATCGAAGCGGCCCGAATCGCCATCACGCGACACGTGAAACGCGGTGGCCAGGTGTGGACACGCATCTTCCCGGATAAACCCATTACCAAGAAGCCGGCGGAGACGCGGATGGGAAAGGGGAAAGGAAACCCGGAGCTCTGGGTGGCTGTGGTCAAGCCCGGACGCATCCTCTACGAGATGGATGGCGTCACGCGCGAGGTCGCGGTCGAGGCCTTACGGCTTGCCGCCCACAAGCTGCCGGTTGCGACGAAGTTTGTTGCTCGCGGAGGGGTCTCGCCTGTGCACCAGTCTGGCTGAGAGGGAACCAGACGATGGAGATGAAGGAGCTCAGAGACATGGACGAGGCCGAGTTGGCGGAGAAAGAACGGCAACTGCAGCAGGAAGTCTTCAACCTGCGATTTCAGCTTGCGACCGGTCGGATCGAAAATCAAATGCGGATGCGACAGACCAGGCGAGACCTGGCGCGGGTCAAGACAGTGATGCGCCAGAAAACCATCGCCGGTGGCAAGGCCGCGAGCCAAGGTCAGGGACAGGTCTCATGACGGAGCGCACGCAGAAACGACGGGAGCGGTTCGGCAACGTCGTGAGCAACAAGATGGATAAGACGGTCGTCGTGGCCATTGACCGGTATGTGTCGCACCCGGTCTATGACAAGTTCATCCGCCGTGTGACCAAGCTGAAGGCGCACGATGAGCAGAATGCCTGTCAAGTGGGCGATCGAGTCAAGCTGATCGAGACCCGACCGATCAGCAAGGAGAAGCACTGGCGGGTTGTGCAGATTATGGAACGGGGCCGGCCGGAATGATGATCGAGAAAGTTCGATGTGGCCATTTGGTGATTTGGTGACGTGAAGAGCCGCCTTCAACTCACCAGATCACGAAATCGCCGCCTCACCAAATTGCGAGCCGCCGAGCATGATTCAGAACTACAGTTATATGGAGGTGGCGGATAACTCCGGCGCGAAGCAGGTCATGTGCTTCCATGTTCTTGGAGGGTCCAAGCGCCGTTATGGTTCGCTGGGTGATGTGGTCGTTGTCGCGGTCAAGGAGGCCATTCCGCAGGCTACGGTGAAGAAGGGCGACGTCAGCAGGGCGGTCATCGTGCGGACCACCAAGGGTGTTCGCCGCGACGACGGTTCGTACATCAGGTTCGACCGGAATGCCTGTGTGCTCATCAACGCGCAAGGGGAGCCGATCGGAACCCGCATCTTCGGGCCGGTGGCCAGAGAGCTCCGCTGGAAGAAATTCATGAAGATCATCTCGTTGGCTCCGGAAGTCCTATAGGTCGAGGATCCGCAGACGATGCAACGGCAGGCGGCGGCGACGAAAATCAGGAAGGGCGATACGGTGACGGTCATTGCCGGACGGGAGCGCGGGAAGACAGGTAAGGTGCTCTCCCTTCATGTGGCGGATGGCACGGTGGTCGTTGAAAAGCTGAACATCATCAAACGTCACACCAAGCCAAGCCAGAAGACTCGGCAGGGCGGCATCCTGGAGCGGGAAGCCCCCCTGGCCCTCTCGAACGTGATGGTGTACTGCGCGAACTGCCAGAAGCCGGTGCGTATCGGGATCAAGCTGTTGGAAGATGGGCGGCGGGTCCGAGTCTGTAAGAAGTGCAAGGAAATTTTCGAGAAGGCTTGACGGAGCACACGATGGCGAAGGCTGATACACCGACAGTCGGCAAGGGGTCCGAGAAGAAACCGGCTGCGAGGAAGGAGGCCCCGGCGGCCGCTCCACAGCCGAAAGCAGACAAAGAGCCGCGTGTCCCCCACCCGGTCCCACGTCTCAAGGAGGCCTACCGCCAGCAGGCGGTGCCCGCTTTGATGAAAGAGTTTGGGTATAAGAACCCGATGCAGGTCCCGAAACTGGATCGCATCGTGTTGAATGTGGGCATGGGTGAAGCGATCCAAAATGTCAAGTTGCTGGAAAGCGCCGCCGCTGAACTGGGAGTGATTTCGGGGCAACGACCGGTCGTCACCAAGGCCAAGAAGGCGATTGCCGGGTTCAAGCTCCGTCAAGGCATGCCGATCGGAACGAAAGTTACCCTCCGAAGCGACCAGATGTATGAGTTCCTCGACCGGCTGGTGAGCGTGGCGCTTCCGCGAATCCGTGATTTCCGCGGCGTGTCCCCCAAGGCGTTTGATGGGCGCGGGAACTACACGCTGGGGCTCAAAGAGCAGTTGATTTTTCCGGAGATTAAGTACGACAGCGTGGCGGCCATTCACGGCATGGACATTACGATTGTGACGACGGCGAAGACCAACGATGAAGGAAAGGCGTTGTTGCGCCAGCTGGGCATGCCGTTCAGGGCTTAACGAGTGAGGGGTGAGGAGCAATCGGTCCTGCCTTCGGAGCATGGCGCCTGACCCATCACGGTCTGTGTAGGCGGAGAGAACAGTGTCACGAAAAGCGTTACGGTTGAAAGCGGCCAGCGAGCCGAAATTCAAGGTGAGACGGTACAATCGGTGCCCTCTTTGCGGGCGCGTCAGGGGGTTCCTGAGACGGTTCAGGATGTGCAGAATTTGTTTTCGTTTTTTGAGCCTGCGCGGGGAGATCCCCGGCGTCACAAAATCAAGTTGGTGATCGGGATATGAGTAACGAGCAACAAGTCGTGAGTGCTGAGTCGAACTCAAAATCAATGCCTCGTCACTCATTACTCATCACTCCTGACATCAACTGAGGCAAGAAGATGATGACTGATCCGATCGCTGACCTGCTGATTCGTATTCAGAACGCGACGCGGCGTGGCCATGAGACGGTGACCGTTCCTGCGTCGAAACTGAAAGCCGAACTGCTCCGGATCCTCAAGGCCGAAGGGTTCATCACTGCGTACGAGCGGGTGATCGCCGACGGTCACCCCACGCTGCGAATCCAACTGCGGTACCTGGAAGAGAGGCAACCCATCATCACCGGGATGCGCCGTATCAGCAAGCCGGGCAAGCGGGTCTACGCCGGGAAGCGCAACGTGAGGCCGGTCATGGGGGGGATGGGCCTGACTATCCTTTCCACCTCCAAAGGCCTGATGACGGATCAGGAATCGCGGCGGGCGAGCCTTGGCGGGGAGGTGCTCTGTCTTGTCTGGTAGAAGGGCTTGGGCGGCTGGGCTGTCCCTATGCTCGCGCACCGCGCACACTCAGAAGAGGTGCCGGGGGACCCGTTGCTCCTCGTTGCAACGGGTCGATGACGCGCGCAGTGGGGACAGCCCAGCCACGCCCGCTAGGTGAAGAGAAGTAAGGAAGGAAGGGGAGGATGTCGCGGCTGGGGCGAAAACTCATTCCGATTCCAGCGGGTGTTGAGGTCAAGGTGGCCGATCGGGTGGTCTCGGTGAAGGGACCTCTAGGGCGGCTTGAATGGACACTGACCCCCCGCGTGTCCGTGGCGGTGACCGATGGCCATGTGCAGGTGAATCGATCAGCCGACGATGCCAAAGTCAGAGCCCTGCACGGGCTCGTCTGGGCTGAACTCAGGAACATGATTGTGGGTGTGACCAAGGGATATGAGCGCACGCTGGAGATGACCGGGGTCGGCTACAAGGCCCAGGTCCAGGGACGCGCGGTGAACTTGAATGTCGGGTATGCGCATCCGGTGGTGTTTTCTCTTCCCCCGGGGGTCGAGGCGAAGGTGGACAAGCAGACGGTCATCACCATCCGCGGGATTGACAAGAGAACAGTCGGTCAGGCCAGCGCGAACCTCCGCGGCATCAAGCCGCCGGACGTGTACAAACAGAAGGGCATCCGGTATGAAGGGGAAGTCCTGCGCAAGAAAGAGGGCAAGACCGGAAAGTAACCACGCCCGATGACGCGCAACGAGAAAACCAGGAGGTTGGAACGTCGGCAGCAGCGAGTGCGGCAGCGAATTTTTGGGACGCCCGCCCGCCCACGTCTGAATGTCTATCGAAGCCAGAGCCATATCTATGCCCAGCTGATTGATGACACGAGCGGACGCACGCTGGCGTCGGCCTCTTCCCTCGACGAGCAGTTGCGTCAATCCCTCAAGTCGGGGGCCAACGTGGAGGCTGCGAAGGCGGTAGGCAAGCTCCTGGCCGATCGTGCAAAAGCGGTGCGGGTCGAGGCCGTGGTGTTCGATCGGGGAGGCCGGCTCTACCACGGCCGCATCAAGGCGCTGGCTCAGGCGTCCCGCGAGAACGGACTGAAGTTCTGACTGGGAGGAGCGTCGCATCGTGCGAGTCAATCCTGAGGAGTTGAGTCTCAAAGACAAGGTGGTATTCATCAACCGGGTCGCGAAGGTGGTCAAGGGCGGCAAACGGTTCAATTTCTGCGCCCTCGTCGTGGTCGGGGATGGCCAAGGCTGGGTCGGCGTCGGCAAAGGCAAAGCGGCCGAAGTGCCGGTGGCCATCTCGAAAGCGGTTGAACAGGCCAAGAAGCACCTGGTGCACGTTCCCCTCAAGAATAAGACGATCCCTCACGAGGTCCACGGCCTCTTCGGGGGCGAGCACGTGCTGCTCAAGCCTGCATCAGTGGGCACCGGGATTATCGCGGGAGGAGCGGTGCGGGCGGTGGTGGAGTTGGCCGGCGCCTACAATATCATCGCGAAGACACTGGGACGGGGGAATCCGTTCAACACGGTGCGCGCGACCATGGATGGCCTGCTCCAGCTGAGGGACCCGGAGGAGACTGCGCGGGTTCGCCGGAGCGGCGTCGCACAGGTGGGATGATGGTGAAGCCGAGCACCCAGACGGGCCGGGAATTGTCGATTACGCTCAAGCGAAGTCTCATCGGGACCCCCCTCCGGCACCGGGTCGTGATGCGGGGGCTGGGCCTCCGTCGGCTCCACCAGACCGTCAAGCGCCCCGATACCCCTCAGGTGCGGGGTCTGATCGCCATGGTCGGCTATCTGCTGGAAGTGAGCGCGGGATGAAGTTACACGAACTCGCTCCCTATGCAGGGGCCGTTAAGCGACGGAAGCGCATCGGGAGGGGACCGGGCTCCGGTCACGGGAAGACGGCCACCAAGGGGCACAAGGGGCTCCTGGCGCGATCCGGAGGCGGGAAACGGCCCGGGTTTGAGGGGGGCCAGATGCCGCTCGTCCGTCGGCTCCCCAAGTATGGGTTCGCCAATCCGTTTCGCACCAAGTACGCGATCGTGAACCTCAAATCGCTGGCCGGGCTGGGAGCGGTGGATCAGGTGACGCCCGAGACCCTGATCAGTTCCGGCTTGATGAAGCAGAAGAGCCGGTTGGTGAAAATCCTCGGCCTCGGCGAAGTGAACAGGCCAATCGTCATCCGAGCCCACAAGTTCAGCAAGGCGGCAGTGCAAAAGATCCAGGCTGCTGGCGGGAAAGCTGAGGTGATCGGCGGTGTTTGAACGGCTCGTCGCAAGCCTCCAGAACATCTTTAAGATCCCCGAGCTGCGCACCCGCATTGCGTTCACGCTGACGATGCTGGCGGTCTACCGGGTTGGGGCGCACATCCCGACGCCCGGCATCAATAACGAGGAATTATCGAAGTTCTTACTGGAGCGAGGAGGATCGCTCCTCGGCTTTTTAGACATCTTTTCGGGCGGCGCGCTGTCACGCCTGACGATTTTCGCGCTCGGCATCATGCCGTACATCAGCGCGTCGATCATTTTACAGCTCCTCACAGTGGTCATCCCTCAGCTGTCGAAGTTGGCGAAGGAGGGTGAGCGAGGACGAAAAAAAATCATCCAGTATACCCGGTACGGGACCATCGGGATCGCGCTGATCCAAGGGTTCGGGATCGCGGTTGGGCTCGAAGGCATGAATCAGGGTGCGTTCGTGCTAAACAAGGGATGGCCGTTTCGCCTGATGACCGTGATCACCTTGACGGCCGGCACCGCCTTTCTCATGTGGCTGGGCGAGCAGATCACCGAGCGCGGGATCGGCAACGGCATCTCGTTGATCATCTTTGCGGGAATCGTGGCTCGACTGCCGAGCGCCGTCGCGCAGACCTTCGACCTGTATCAGGTGGGGCAGTTGAGTTTTCTGCTCCTGGTTGCGCTGGTGGTCGTCATGTTGGGGGTCGTGGCGGCCATCGTCTTTCTGGAGAGCGGCCGGCGCAAGATCCCGGTGCAGTACGCGAAGCGTGTGATCGGAAGACGGGTCTATGGCGGACAAAGCACCCACATTCCGCTGAAGATCAATACGGCCGGCGTGATCCCGCCCATCTTTGCGTCCTCGATCATCGCCTTTCCGGCGACGATCGCCGGGTTCTTTGAGAATCCATGGGTGAAATCAGTGGGCGCTCAACTGGCGCCGGGCTCGTTGCTCTATACGCTCCTGTACGTCGGCCTGATCGTGTTTTTCTGCTTCTTTTATACCGCGGTCGTGCTGAATCCGGTGGATATGGCGGACAACATGAAGAAGTACGGCGGGTTCATCCCCGGGATCCGGCCGGGGCAACGGACCTCCGACTATATCTATAACGTGCTGACGCGGATCACGTTCGCGGGGTCGCTGTACTTGGCCGCGGTCTGCGTGATCCCCGAATTTCTGATCTATAAGTTGAACGTGCCGTTCTATTTTGGAGGGACCTCGTTGCTGATCGTGATCGGGGTCGGCCTGGACACAGCCCAGCAAATCGAGTCACACATGTTGATGAGGAACTATGAAGGGTTCCTCGCGAAAGGACGCCTGAAGGGCCGGAGCGGTTGAGGGTTCCCATGCGATTCGTGTTTCTCGGGGCTCCAGGTGCCGGCAAGGGGACTCAGGCTGAGCTGGTCGCGTCGCGGTTTCACCAGCCGAAGATTTCGACGGGAGACATCCTGCGGGAGGCGGTCAGGAACAAGACGGCGTTGGGATTGCAGGCGAAGGCCTGTCTGGATCAGGGGAAACTGGTGCCGGACGCGGTGGTGGTCGGGATCGTGAAGGAAAAGCTGGCTGAACCGATGTGCGCCAAAGGCTTCCTCCTTGACGGATTTCCCAGGACAATCCGGCAGGCCGAAGAACTGGCCGAACTGCTGAGGTCAAGGGGAGAACGGCTTGATCGCGTGCTCAATGTCGTCGTCCCTCGCGATGTAGTGATCCGGCGTCTGACCGGGCGACGGAGCTGCTTGAAGTGTCAGGCGGTGTTTCATGTCGAATTGAACCCGCCTAGGCGCGCCGGCATCTGCGACCGGTGCGGCGGCGAGCTCGTCCAGCGGAGCGACGACAAGACGGAAACGGTGGAGGCCCGGCTCTCGGTGTATGAACAGCAGACTGCCCCGCTGGTGGACTACTATCGCCAACGGGACCTGCTGTCCGAGCTCGATGGGTCGGGTCGGATCGAAGAGGTTCACCAGCGTGTGCTGGGGCTGCTGTCGGCGAAGGGCCTAGCGTGAGCATTGAGCTGAAAACGCCGGAGGAAATCGAGATCATGGCCAAGGCTGCCAAGCTGGTCGCCGAGACGCTCCAGGCGTTGAAAAGGGAGGTCCGGCCGGGCATCACGACGTGGGATCTGGATCGGCTGGCCGAAGAATTCATCCGAGCGCGGGGAGGGGTTCCTGCCTTCAAAGGCTATCGAAACTATCCGAATACCCTCTGTGCATCCGTGAATGAGCAGGTCGTCCATGGCATCCCTTCGAAACGCGTGCTCCGGCAGGGGGACATCATCGGCCTGGATCTTGGAGCCATCGTGGAAGGGTTCTACGGGGATTCGGCGGTGACCCTTCCGGTGGGAGCCATTCATCCCAAGGCGGCCGAGCTCCTGCGCGTGACGGAGGAAGCCCTCTACCGGGGAATCGAGCAGGCGGTCGTCGGCAATCGGCTCTCCGATGTTTCCCACGCGATCCAACGTCATGCGGAAGCGGCCGGGTTTTCAGTCGTGGTGGATTTTGTGGGGCATGGGATCGGCCGCCAGTTGCATGAGGACCCGCAGGTGCCCAACTATGGGGAGCCGGGACAGGGGCCTCGGCTGCAAGTCGGGATGGTGTTGGCGATTGAACCCATGGTTAACGTGGGCGGGAGCGGGGTGCGTATTCTGGAGGATCGCTGGACAGCGGTGACGAAAGACGGAAGTCTGTCGGCCCATTTCGAGCACACGATCGCCATCCAGGCAAGTGGACCCCCGCGGATCCTGACGAAACTCTAGGGTCGCGGAGGTGAAAGGGTCCGGCGAAAGGATGAAAGCCACGGTCTAATGTCCAAAGAAGACGTCATCGAGGTGCAGGGGACGGTGGCCGAAACGCTGCCGAACGCCATGTTCCGCGTCAAGTTGGACAATGGACACAAAATCCTGGCTCATATCTCCGGGAAGATGCGGATGCACTTCATCCGGATCCTCCCAGGTGATAAAGTCACAGTGGAACTGTCCCCGTACGATCTGACGAGGGGACGCATTACGTACCGATTCAAGTAACGAGGAGTGAGTCATAAGCAACGAGTCGCGGGACACGAGAGCAGAGGCCGAAGCTCGGGACTCATCACTCGTCACCCGGAACTGGGTGGGATCATGAAAGTGAAGTCCTCGGTCAAGCCGATTTGCTCGAAGTGCCGGGTCATCCGGCGACGGGGTGTGGTCCGGGTCTTGTGTAAGAATCCCCGACACAAGCAACGGCAAGGGTAGGAGACGTGAAGCGTGAAGCGTGAAGTGTGAAGCGCAAGAGGAGCGAATGCAGTTCTCCTACGCTTCACGTGCGACGCTTCACGCATGACGATTCCGACCAACGGGAGGAACTATGGCGCGGATTGCCGGGGTGGATTTGCCCAGAGACAAGCGCGTGGACATCGGCTTGACGTATATCTACGGGATCGGTCGGTCGAGCGCGGCTCAGATTGTGAAGAAGTCCG
>JAHFEU010000061.1 GCA_023248295.1 Nitrospirota bacterium
AGCCGTCCGGTTGACTGCAGAGTTGGCCGCCTGGCGGCTGGCCACGGCATTTAAGGAGGCAGCCGACGCCGCTCCGGCTGCCGCGATCCAGACGGTCCTCCAACAAGCGACCATCCAGCAGAGCTGGCTGCTGCAAGAAGGGGGCGGACGCCAGCATCTCCGACGAGCAGTGAAACTGAGCTCCGTGCTCACTTCTACTGAAGCTCCACCGACCTTGGAGTCCGCCGCGTTGCCCGCATACGGGGAATACGCCCAATACCTTGATCGAACGTATCCCGGACTCACGGAGTCCGACAACTCATGGCTGGCGGTCGCTGAGCGAGAAGGCGCCTTGGGCCTCCGCCGACGCTTGATGGAGTTCTGGGAGAACCGGGCCCGGAGCGAAGTGGACAAGGAAGCGCTCGCAACCAGATATTTCCAGACCCGCCTGCGACCCGTGCTCACGGCGCAACTCGCTGCGCTCGCCATCCGGGCGGAAACGGAGGCGGAGCAGCACGCGCGGGACGAATGGATGCGACTCCGCACGTGGCGAGACAGGCTCAATGAAAAGAAGGGACTCGCCCGCCTCTGCGGGACCTGGCAATGGACGGTGCATAACCATCAAAACCATCAGGAACATAAGATGCTGATGGTATTCCCGCCGCCAGACCCGCCCGATGCGAACCAGCCGACCGGTCCCCGTCCGGTCAAGATCGTCGTCCTGGGTGACGCGGTCTTTCTGCGCTGGGAGTTTCAGATGGGCTATCAGGAGGACAGCCTGCTGTTCATCAAGGACGGCCAGCGGCTTGAAGGAAGCTTCATCAATTCCGCCGGCGCGTGGGGCTCCATCACCGGCAAGCGGACCGGTTCCTGCCCACGCTGACAGACATCACGGGGACCATGTCCAGAACTGCCATGCGAGCCAGCCCCACCCGACCAGAAACGCCACGCCGCCGAGCGGCGTGAACGCACCCAGCCAGGGGATGCCGGTGAATGCCAGAGCGTAGAGGCTTCCCGAAAAGACGACAATCCCGCCCGCGAACAGCCAGCCGGCCGGCGTGAATGACGCCTGCGGGAATTGGTCGCAGGCCCAGCCGACGATCAGCAGCGCGAATGCGTGGTACATCTGATAGCGAACCGCGGTCTCAAACCCGGCGAGCATGTCCGGGGAGAGCACGGCCTTGAGGAAATGGGCGCCGAACGCGCCGGCTGCGACGCCGAGAAACGCGAAGAGAGCTCCGAGCACGAGAAAGGGTCGAGACATGAGCGTTGACTTGCCCGCTTTTCAGAATTCCTCTGACAGGTCTGTACGGCTGGAGCCGGTCCACCAATACCAGAGTGGCGCAAGATGAGTGGTGCCGGAGACCGGACTCGAACCGGTACGGGCCTTGAGAGCCCAAGGGATTTTAAGTCCCTGGCGTCTGCCTGTTCCGCCACTCCGGCACGGATCGAAACAGAACGCGTGACTCTAACACTCACCATCTGAGGGGTCAAGATTGGGACAGGCAGGAAACAGAAACGGCCTAGCCCGCATTATTCATGACGGTTCGTCGCGAAATCGCGCAGCCGCGTCGCGTCCACCCATTGCAACCGAAGCGCAATGGGTACGCGGCGCGTTCGCGTGAGGAGGAGGCGTACCGGGGACCCGTTGCTCTACCACATGCAACGGGTGGTTAGTGCGTCGAGGGACTGAGTGGCGAGCCCGTCCGCCTGCATGCCGCCGAAGCCGCATGCAGGCTCGTCGTAGCAGCGAATCTGCGATTGCAGCAGAAGCGCTCATGAATAATGCGGGCTAAGCCGCGGGACAGCTCAAGGCCGTTCAAATGTGATGCGGTGGGTTGAAAACAGGTCAGGCCGCTTCGATGACGCGCCTCCCCTCGCGTTTGGCCACCAGCGACTTGCCGGAGTGCACCGCCTGCTCCATTCCAGCTTTCACACCGCGGCCAAACCGCGTCGCGTGAATCTGCGCGCGCTTCGCGAAATGCCGAACCGCACGCCGCGTCTCACCGCCCGACTTCGGAGCGAACAGAAGCCCCAGGCCCGCTCCGATGACCGCCCCCCCTGCCACTAACGCCGCCACCTTCACTGCTTGCTGCCCATGAGTTGACATAGCCGTGCCTCCTTGTGTGTCACTCGGATCCTGTTCACCAGGTGCCGATCTGTAATGAGCGCTCATCGGGTAATTGAGCACGTTCCGTGCCAGAGGAAAAGACACCCAGATTCAACTTGAAAATACGGGGTTTGACTCGCTCGACCGGCTCCCACCTTGATCCGCCGACTGTCCCCTTTTCACAACATCCTCCCGTCAACCGTTTCAGAAACAAGACAGCCTGAGCCGGCTCGGGTCTTAACAGAGCGCGCCAAGGCTTGGACGAGTACGTGTACTTCAACAACAACGCGCAGGGCGATGCGGCCAAGTACGCCCAGCGGCTGCTGGATGTCCTGAATCGCCTGGTTAAGACCGGGAATACGGTCCTGGTGATCGAGCGCAATCGGGACGTGATCCGGAACGCGGACTGGATCATGGACCTGGGGCCTGAGGGCGGCGACCATGGCGGCGAGAACGTGGCGGAAGGAAAGCCGGCCAACTTGGCCCGCGTCGCGCATTCCTACACCGGGCAGGTGTTGAAAGAAGCGGGCGTTGGATTAAGAGGCCTCGGCTGACGAACGGCGCTTGGACTCGCTGGCGCCATAATGCGGTGGTCTCGGACCGCTAACCACATCTTACTCTTGGCCGCTCGCCTCATCGGACCATCGGAACGGCTCGCGGCGCCCTCCTGGCTCCTGTTAGGCAACTTCCCGCTATGGCACTACGCTCGCCAAGCATCCGTTCCATCCGAGGCCGCTCCCCAGACCATCCCTCGCCCTGGGGGAGAGGGTTGGGGCGAGGGAGAGTGTGGGCGAGAAGGCGCCCATAGCCTTCTCGCCCACGGAGACAACGGGGCCTGACCTCCACGGCGACCCGCATTGTTTCAAGACTTCCGAGGCCTTTCCACTCCGCCCGCTCGTCCTGCCATTCCAGTCCAGCCGCCAGAAACCCCATCATTCCGGAGGGGGCCCCCTCCTTTTGGATGATTGACACAGGTCGCGGCCTCTGATACCGAGGAAGCCTCCCAGTTACCAAACATGCGGCTGAGGCCGTGCCTGATGAGTGGCGTCCCGCAGCACAGGAGACGTTGGTCGCCCGACGCCCGAGCGATGCGGACCCTACGCGGCGTCGCCCTGGCCGGCCTATGCCTGCTGTCTATGCAGACGGCCTCAGCCGGGCGGAGTGAGCCCATCCAGGCGCGGGCCCCCGTTCACGTCATCGCGCGTGGGTTCGAGCAGCCCACCGGCCTCGCCGTCCATCCAGACGGCTTTCTCGTCCTGACTGATCAGGAAACCGGTGTGCTGTACCGGTTGTCGCCTGCCGCAGACGGGACCTTCAGCAGTGAGGTGCTCCTGGCCGGGCTGAAGGACCCGTACGGCGTCGCGGTCGAAGACGGCGGCCACCTGGTGATAGCAGAGAAGGACCGGGGACAGGTGGTGCGGGTGGCGAAGCTGACCCCGGAGGTGTTCTCGGCGGTGCCGGTGCCGATCACGGATGGGCTCAAAGACCCTCGCTGGCTGGCGCTCGATGGTGAGGGCGCCATTATGGTGTCTGCTGAGGGGATCAAAAAGGAGAAGCTGCCCAAGAAAACGCCCAAGCCCAAGGACCAGGTGTTGCTCAGGATCGCGCCGGATGGCGCGCTCCGCGTCGTCGCGGATGGGTTCGAGGAGCTCAGCGGGCTGGCCCTCGATCACGCCGGCCATCTGTTTGCGGGCGCCGCGCGCAAGCGGGACGACCAGGAGCAGCGCGGTGAGATGATCGTTCAGATCCAACTGCCGGATGGCCCGGTCTCGCCGGTCATCGCGGGCGGCTTCACGCAGTCACGGGACCTCGAATTCGACGTCCTCGGCGCGCTGTTCTTCACGGCCAAAGAATTCCGCGCGGAGAGGGAATCGGACGAGCGTGACAAGGATGACCGGGAGGACCGAAAGGAGGACCGGTCCTCAGGCGATCGTCAGACTGACGGGCGGGACGAGGACGACCGCAAGGATCAGGACAAGGACGAGCGCAGCCAGCAGGCCGAGGGGGTCATCCTCAAGGCCACGTTCAAGCCGGATGGCTCGCTCCAGACCCTCACACCATTTGCCTCCGGGCTTGGGTCCCCTGAGGGGGTGGCCTTCGATCGCGACGGCCACCTCTACGTCGCGGAGAGCAAGCATGGCCGCGTGCTGCGGTTTCAGGCTCCCGCCCCGCCGGTGTTGGAGCCGCTCCCGCCGTTTACTCGGCTGCACTCGGTGACCGTCAAAGGCACCGCAGCGCGGAACGCCACGCTCACCATCCTCGGAGGCGCCAGTCCCGCCACCGGCCTCGCCGATGCGCAGACCGGCGCGTTCGCCATCGAAGTGAGCCTCCGCTCCAATACCGACCAGACGTTGCTCGTGTACGCCACCGGTGCCGGCGGCGACGGGCTCACCAGCGCCGCCACCGAGGCGACCGTGACGCATGATGACGTGTCTCCGGACACACTGATCACGAATGGCCCGAGCGGGACGCAGACGAGTCTGACCGCGACCTTTACGTTCACGGGGACCGATCACGTCACGGCATCAGGGAATCTCGAGTTCGCCTGGCGGCTTGACGACGGGATGTTCACGGCCTTCGGCCCTGCGACGAGTGCCACATTCCCGAACCTGACCGCCGGTCCCCACCTCTTCGAGGTCAAGGCCCGCGATCAGGCCGGCAACGTGGATCCGACCCCGGCAGCGCAGTCCTTCACCGTGCAATTGACCCCACCGCCCATGATCACGAACTTCTCGCCGGTCACCGGCCACGCTGGGGACCTCATCACGATCACGGGGTCGAACTTTGATCCGAACCTAAGCGGCAATCAGGTCACGATCGGCGGCGTTCCGGCCCTCATGCAGTCCGCAACCGAGACCCAACTTGTAGTCAAGGTACCCGCCGGGGCAATGACGGGGTTCCTCGTGGTCACGACGGCCGGTCGCCAGGCCCAGAGCGCCGATCCCTTCATGGTAATCGCGATGATTGCGCTCAGGGTCACCCCCGATCGCGCCACCCTGCCGATCGGCGAGGCGCAACAGCTCCACGTCACCGCGGTCTTCTCGGACCAGAGCACGCAGGACGTGACCAGCCTCCTCTCGTGGTCCAGTTCCGCTCCAGGCGCCGCCTCGGTCACCGCCACGGGGCTCACCCAGGGCGTGGCGCTCGGCACAGCGACGATCACGGGCACGCTCGGGAGCCTGAGTGATTTGGGCGAGGTGCAGGTCACGGCGGCCGAGGCGGGTGGTCCGTTGCCGCCGGATCCGATCACAGTGGCGCCGCCGGTGGATCGGACCGTGGCCACCGCGCTGGCCAACGCGACCGCGTTTCTCTATACCGGCACGAATCCCATTCAGACCGGCGTGGCGGCCGGCACCATCGTCGCGACCCGCGCGGCGGTCCTGCGCGGCAAGGTGAATGGACGTGATGGCTTCCCGATCCCGGGCGTCACCGTCACGGTCCTCAATCATCCCGAGTTCGGTCAAACGAAAACGCGTGCCGACGGCCTGTTCGACCTGGCGGTCAATGGCGGCGGCTTGGTCACCATCAAGTACGACAAGACCGGCCATCTTCCGGCGCAACGGCAGGTGCAGGCAAATTGGCAGGACTTTACCTTTGCCCCGGACGTCGTGTTGGTTCTGCAGGATCCGCAGGTGACCACGGTGACAGCGAACGCGCCCACTATGCAGACCGCGCGCGGCAGCGCGGTCACCGATCCTGACGGGACACGGCAGGCGACGCTCCTCTTCCCGGCGAACACTACCGCCACGATGACCCTCCCGGGTGGTGGGACCCAGCCACTCTCGACACTCAGTGTGCGAGCCACCGAATTCACCGTGGGGCCGACGGGACCGAAAGCCATGCCGGAGGCATTGCCGCGGACCAGCGCCTATACCTATGCGGTGGATGTCACCGTGGACGAGGCTACCGCGGCCGGTGCGACGAATGTCCAGTTCACTCAGCCGGTGTTCACGTATCTCGAGAATTTTCTCAACTGGTCCGTCGGCGCGATCGTGCCAGTTGGGTTCTATGATAACGCCCGAGGCGTCTGGGTGCCCTCCACGAACGGGCAGGTCATCAAAATTCTCAGCGTCACCGGAGGCGCTGCCGATGTGGATACCAATGGGGATGGGATCGCCGATAGCGGCCTAGGCATCACGACCGACGAACGCCAGCGCCTAGCCAGCCTTTACACGACCGGGCAAACGCTCTGGCGGGTGCCGATCACCCATGTGACGCCCTATGACATGAACGCCGGCTATGCCCCGACCCCGGGCGCCACCGATCCGGGCCTAGATGAGCCAGCGCCCACGGACTGCCCCTGTCCCACCGACGCAGAGGGCTCCATCATTACCGCCCAGTACCAAACGCTGGGCGAGAATGTGTCCGTGACCGGCGCCCCCTTGCGCCTCCATTACCAGAGCGACCGGGTCCCCGGGCGGACGGACGGCGACACGATTCCCATTCCCCTGAGCAAGGCGACGCTCCCGTCCGGGCTGCAGCGCATTGATCTGGAGATTCACGTGGCCGGGCGGATCATCCCGAGCAGTTTTCCTGCCGCCCCCAATCAAGCCACCACCTTTACCTGGGATCACAAGGATGCCTACGGTCGCGAGCTCCAGGGCGATTGGCCCATCACGGTGCGGGTGGGCTATATCTACCCCACCGTCTTCTACGGAGCCACGCCGGTGTTCGGCGCCTATGCAACCGGCACGGTCTTGAGCTCCAGTGCCGCCCGGCGCGAGTTCACCCTCGCCCAGCAATGGATCGACCAGCGCGGCATCTGGAACGCCCAAGCCCAAGGTCTCGGCGGCTGGACGCTGGATGTGCATCACGCCTACGATCCCATCCGCCAGATTCTCCATCGCGGCGACGGCGCGAAACGGACCAGCACCGTGCTCGGGACGACCCTTGTCACCGTGGCGGGCACCCCCACACCCGGATTCAGTGGGGATGGCGGGCCGGCGAGCCTCGCACAGGTGTATCAACCCTACGGCGTCGCCGCCGCGCCCGACGGCAGCCTCTACATCGCCGACACCTTTAACAATCGCATCCGCCGGATCGGCCCCGACGGGATCATCACGACCGTGGCGGGCACCGGCAGCCCCGGTTATAACGGAGACAATATCCCGGCGGTCCAGGCGCAGGTCTGCTCGCCCACTGGCCTCGCCGTCGCCCCGGATGGCAGTCTCTACCTTGCGGATGAGTGCAATGAACGGGTGCGCAAGATCGATCCCGCCGGGATTATCACCACCATCGCCGGCACTGGCACCTTTGGATATGGAGGTGATGGGGGACCGGCCACCCAAGCGCAGCTCAAGGACCCGTGGGGCCTGGCCATTGCGCCGGATGGCAGCGTCTATATTGCGGACTATCAGAATGCCCGGGTACGCAAGGTCGCCACCGACGGGATCATCTCCACCGTGGTGGGCACGGGCGTGGCCGGCTACAGTGGCGACGGCGGGCCGGCCAACCAAGCCCAAGTGAACCTGCTCTGGGGCGGGGTCGCGGTGGACCAGAACGGGGTCCTCTACATCGCGGACACGACCAACCATTGCGTACGGCAGGTCACCGCCCAGGGGATCATTTCCACCTTTGCCGGACAGTGCGGGGCCGCCGGGCTCGGCGGCGATGGTGGTCGAGCAACCAGCGCCCTGTTGTTCAACCCCGTCAATGTGCAGGTTGGGCCGGATGGCACAGTCTATATCCTGGATGTCAATAACCATCGCATCCGCAAGGTGACCAACAACGGGATCATCACCACGCTGGCCGGCATTTCCACCGGCCCCACGGATCAAGGCTTCAGCGGCGAGAACGGCCCGCCCTCGGCCGCACGCCTGTACTGGCCCTCTGGGTTAACGGTGGCGCCGGATGGGAGCATCATCTTTGCCGACCGGGGCAACAGCCGCATTCGCCGCATCAAAGCCCCGCTCCCCGGCTTGGCACCAGGCGAGATCTTCATGGCCGATGAGCGTGGTAGTGACCTCTTCGTCTTTGACAGCAAAGGCCGCCATCTCCGGACGCTCGATGCGCGGACCAACGCGATCCGCTATCAGTTTGCCTATAACAGTGGAGGGTTCCTCACGTCCATCACGGACGCGGATGGCAAGGTCACGACCATCGAGCGGGATGGCAATGGGAAGGCCACCGCGATCGTCGCCCCGGGCGGACAGCGCACGACATTCACCATCGAGGCCAATGGCTATCTCGCGTCTATCAGCAATCCGAACAACGAAGCGGTGCAGCTCACCTATTCAGCGGATGGATTGCTGGCGACGATGAAAGATGCCCGCGGCCACCAATACAAATACACCTTTGATCCGCAAGGGCGGTTGACACGCGACGACGACCCGGCGACGGGCTTCAAGACCCTGGCGCGCACTGACCAGGCCACCGGCTGGACCGCCACTCTGAGCACGGGCCTCAATCGGACCAGTACCTATCAAGTCGAGAACCTCACGGGCGGCGATCAGCGGCAGAAGAACACCACTCCCAATGGGCTCCTGACAACAAGCTTGTTCAAAGCCAGCAAGACGAACACGATTACCTCACCAGACGGCACGATCACGACGCAGGTCCAAGGGCCAGATCCGCGATGGGGCATGCAGACGCCGATCCTGAAGTCCCTCACGGTACAGACCCCCTCAGCCTTAACCTCAACCTTAACCTCCAGCAGAGCGGTCACGCTCACCAACCCCGCCGATCCGTTGAGCCTGAGCAGCCAGACCGATACGCTCGTCATCAACGGCCGCACCTACACCAGCACGTACACGCAGAGCACGCGACTGCTGAGCACCACCACGCCGGCGGGGCGCACCAGTTCCGTCACGCTCGATACGAAAGGGCGGGTGGTGCAGGAGCAGGTCACGGGGTTGGAGCCGGTGAGCTACACGTATGATGCGCTCGGGCGCTTGAGCACGATCACGCAGGGGACGGACGTGGATGCCCGGACCTCCACGCTGAGCTACAACACGAAGAATGAACTTGTCAGCATCACCGATCCACTGAATCGGACGGTCGGCTTCGCCTATGACTTGGCGGGCCGGATCACCACGCAGACGCTGCCCGATACTCGGACAATTGGGTACAGCTATGACCCGAACGGTAACGTGAGCAGCATCACGCCTCCCGGCCGCCCGGCGCACACGTTTGCCTACACGCCAGTGGATCTGGAGCAAGAGTATCAGCCGCCCGCTGCAGGCTTCACGCCCAAGAACACGACATACAGCTACAATCTGGATCGGCAACTCACTCTCGTCACGCGTCCCGATGGGCAGACGCTCACTCTCGGCCATGAACCTACAGGCGGTAGGCTCAGCACCCTCACGCTCCCGGGCAGTCAGGTCACGACCTATGCCTACAGCGGGACGACCGGCAATCTGGCCTCCATCACCGCTCCTGGGAGCACGCTGGCGTATGCCTACGATGGCTCTCTCTTGAAGACGACGACGTGGTCTGGAACGGTAGCGGGAAGCGTCAGTAGGGATTACGACAACAACTTCCGCATCACGTCGCAGAGTGTGAATGGTGGCAACACGGTCAGCTTTGGCTATGACAACGACTCGTTGCTGACGACCGCGGGAGCCGAGACGATCACGCGCCGGACGGACAACGGACTGATCTCGGAGACGACCCTCGGCTCGGTGGCGGACACACGAGGCTATAACACCTTCGGCGAACTCAGCAGTTACGCTGCAAACGTCAGTGGCTCACCGGTCTTGACCTCGACCTACACCCGTGACAAGTTGGGTCGAATCACACAAAAAGTTGAAACGATCCAGGCAGTGACGGATACTTATGACTATCTCTACGACCAAGCTGGCCGACTCAAGGAAGTCAAGAAGAACGGTACAGTGACAGCGACCTATAATTACGACACAAATGGCAACCGGCTGAGCCTGACGACGCCAAGCGGCACAGTCAACGGAACCTACGACGCCCAGGATCGACTGACGCAGTACGGCACGACGACCTACGGGGACTCAGCGAATGGCGAGCTGCAGAGTACGACGACAGGCGGCCAGGCGACCACGTACACCTATGATTTCCTGGGCAATCTCAAGAGCGTCGTGGGCCCGACCGGCTTCACGATTGAGTACGTCGTGGACGGGCAGAATCGAAGAATCGGGAAGAAAGTGAATGGGACCTTGGTGCAGGGCTGGCTGTATCAGAACCAATTGAATCCGGTCGCGGAGCTTGATGGCATCGGCGCGGTCGTGTCACGATTTGTGTACGGCACGAAGGCGAACGTCCCGGACTACATGATCAAAGCAGGCGTCACATACAGAATTGTGAGTGACCACCTCGGCTCGCCACGGCTGGTGATCACTACCTCGACCGGCGCGGTTGTGCAACGGATGGATTATGATGAATTCGGCAACGTCATCTTGGACACCAATCCCGGTTTCCAGCCCTTCGGCTTCGCCGGGGGGCTCTTTGATCAGCATACCGAGCTCACCCGCTTCGGCTTGAGAGATTACGACGCGCAGATTGGCCGCTGGACTGCGAAGGACACGATCCTCAATTATCCCGATGAACAGATCAACCTCTACGCTTACGTGGTGAACGATCCGGTGAACTGGGTAGATCCTTGGGGGTTAATGAAACTGCCCAGTGATCCAAGTGGTCTCCCGCCAGGGTGGACGCCTGACCCGGCTCACAAAGATCCGAATGGTCAGAGGTTCAGAGATCCCAGTGGCCGGCCATTAGATTGGCATCCAGGGCAGCCCGGTGCAGACCCCAAGACATGGAAGGGAAGGGATCATTGGCATGACCCAGAGAACTTCGGGAAAAAGCATCTACCACCAGGCACTGAGATCCCTGATCCCGCTCAACCTCCGAAGGTAAGAACCATTCCTTGGTGGCAACGATTACCGTTCTTCATCTGCCCCGCGCCGATCATTACGAACCCGTGCCTCTTTGATCCAGAGTTCTGCCGGGGCACTCCTCCGCCAGAGTCCTGACCGTTCTGGAGAGACCTATGGAGATTCACATGAGCCAGGATCGTTTGGTCAAGATTGAGAGAGATAGCGTGAACAATGGATTGCTCCGCTATCGTGTCTTTGGCTTAAACGTCTTTGTGGCCAACACCGCGCAGGGTGATTCTCGCTTACTTGCTCTGCAGGACAAACCGGGCCTGAAATTCTTGGGTGCTCTGGCCCAGCGCTACGAAACCGTCTGCCTGCTCGGTTCACCCGCACCTGACAACTGGCGCAACCAAATGCAGAGAGAAGGGAGACCTGCGCGCATCGAAGATCTTCTGGGAAAGGAAACGAGCCGCTCTGGGGTTCACGTGTCCTACTACGGTGGCACCTTTAGGGCAGAGCAAGACTATGGACCCAGTCTCCTGTTTGGACTCCGTGATCAGGAACTGCTGGCAAAACTAAGTCATCCGTTCCTAGGATGGGACGCTCTTGCGTTACTGATGTACGTAAACGGAAAGGATGGGCTCAGTGCGGCGCAGACCGCGCTGCGTGGGTTTACAACAGAGACCGATTTGATCGAAACCTTGCTCCGAGAGGCCAGATATCTCGTTCTGACTCAGGCGGACTGCCAATACGTCGAAGTGTACACCAAGGCTTCAGATGCCGGAGATGAACTCGACGCGGCGGGAATGGAAGCAGAGGCCTACATCAAGAGCACCGAATGGTATCAAAAGAACAAAGCAACCCTCGTTTGGGATGAAACAGAGCTCTGCTATATAAAGAGAGCCACCGCTTAACACGCCTCCTTCTTCTCTCTCAGGGAAGACTCAGCACCTTGATGCCGCCTGGGAATCTCATGACTACCTATACGTACCACGCCACGGCCGGGACTCTCGCCTCGATCACTGCCCCTGGTGGGCATACTCTCGTACAGCTATGACGGTTCGCTCTTAACCACGACCACGTGGACCGGCACCGTGGCTGGATCGGTCAGCCGGGATTACGACAACAACTTCCGCATCACGTCGCAGAGTGTGAATGGCGGGAACACGATCAGCTTTGGCTATGACAACGACAGCCTCTTAACTTCCACCGGCTCGTTACTCGTCACGCGTCACCCGTCACACGGTCTGATCACTGGCTCTTCGCTGGGCATGGTGACTGACAGCCGGAGCTACAACCCCTTCGGAGAGCTGAGCGCGTATACCGCCAGCGCGAACAGTGCGCCTGTCCTTGACGTGCAATATACGCGTGATAAGCTGGGCCGAATCACGCAGAAGGGGGAGACCATCGGTGGAACCACCGCCACGTTCGACTACACCTACGGTCTTGCCGGGAGATTGACGGAAGTGAAAAAGAACGCCGCGGTCCTCGCGACCTACGGCTACGACAGTAATGGGAATCGGCTCACCAAGACGACCTCAAGTGGCACTGTGAACGGGACGTATGATGCCCAGGATCGGCTGACGCAGTACGGCACGACGACCTACGGGAAGATAGAAAAGGTGTCAGGAACCTTTTTCTTGACGGGGCGCGGAGAAGGAGCGATGATCCGGCGCGATGGGACGCCCGTTACGGGCCGCCGTGGGCGGCGTGATCTATCATGTGCTCAACCGGGCGAATGGGCGCCTGCCGCTGTTCGAGAAAGCGGGCGACTATGAGGCCTTCGAACGCGTCCTCGCGGAGGCCCACGAGCGCATGGCGATGCGGACGCTGGCCTACTGCGTGATGCCCAATCACTGGCACCTGGTCCTCTGGCCGCGGCGGGATGGTGACCTGTCGCGGTTTCTGGCTTGGGTGACCCTCACACACACGCAACGGTGGCATGCGCATCGGCGGTCGGCGGGGGCGGGGCATCTGTACCAAGGGCGCTTCAAGTCCTTTCCGGTGCAGGGCGATGAGCACTTGTTGGCTGTCTGCCGCTATGTCGAGCGGAATGCGTTGCGCGCGCAGTTGGTGCTGCGGGCGGAAGAGTGGCGCTGGTCGAGTCTCTGGCGGCGAACAGTTGGCGCGGGGCCGACGCAGGCCTGGTTGGCAGAGTGGCCCGTCCCGCGGCCCCGACATTGGGTGGACTGGGTGAATGAGGCTCAGACGGAGGCGGAATTGGAAGCGGTGCGCCGGTGTGTGACGCGCGGACGACCGTTTGGCGCGGAGGCCTGGATCCGACGGACGGTAGAACGGTTAGGCTTGGAAGGGACACTCCGTCCCCGCGGGCGCCCGAAGCGGGGCCGGCGCACCCGATGAAAAGGTTCCTGACACCTTTTCGCTCTCCCTATTGGGAAAACAGGTGTCCGAAGCAGTGTCCTTTACCTCGATGAGAAAACTACTCCTGATAGTTCTAGCAACTGTGCTAACAGCTTGCACTGCGGAGAGCACTCTGAAGTCTTTGGTAGAGGAGTTCCCGCAGCACAGGAAAGAACTCAATGAGCTGAAGGATCTGATGTTAGTATTGAGCGACTCAGCAAAGGATTTCATTTTCTTGTCGTCACGTGTGACGGAAGGAAAAGATGATTTGATCGATTTCTTTGAAAAGGAAGGACGTATTCCTGTATCAAAGGTTATGAATACCACTTTCAAGCCCCACGGCGATCAGCTACTGAGAGTTCAAGCGATCATCCACGCTGCCGGCATTGACTATGTGAGTGTCGACAAAGAAAGGAAAGCAGTGTGGGTGACTCTTAAGGGTGGAGGGGTGCTTGGTTCTGACAGGGGCTACCTCAATGCCGGTAGGGGCGACATTACTTCCTTCCACCTGCAACGCGTTCTGCCAATACCGAATGAACCCAACTGGTACGCTGTCCCGTCCGCGTGTCCGGCGGGCGGCTGGGAAGCAACCGAGAGTCAGAAGCGGCTCGTTTTTTCTCTCTTAGGCTCCCATTGGGCCGCGGGTTTTCCTCTTGTCCGCCCGCTTTCGGTC
>JAHFEU010000062.1 GCA_023248295.1 Nitrospirota bacterium
ATGTTTCTTGAAGTAGAGAGCAATCCCAATTGCGAGGGCTCGTTGTTCGCCCGGTTTAAGGAGGTCGGACCGGCGAGACGGGTGGTCCGGGTCAAGAGCTTCGAGAGAAATGTCCAGGGAGAGTGGTGTTGGGTCACCGGGTGGAGCGACGATCCGGAGCATCCGTGCTGTCCGGCCTATGCGCAGGCGGTGGAAGATTCCGGAGCCGGGCTCACCCATCTCGTCTTCGGAGGCATCTGGGGCATCCGTCTGAAGCCTGTCTCGCTGGCGGAGGACTGGAGCCTGGAAAGCCGGAACCAATGGGGTGAAACCTATCTCTCCCTCGCCGACCCCAGCGACCTGGTCTACGAAGATTGATGAGGCGTGAGGCGGCTCTCGTCGTTCGTGAAGCGTATCAAGAAACGTCGCTCGTATCTCGTATCTTGTATCTCGTGAAGAATCTGACGAGATACGCTTCACGAGTGACGAGATACGTTCGTCCAGAGACTGGAGGGAGGTCATCGATGCATACCGGACTGAACACACGACCAAGAAGAATGTTCGGATGGCCAAGCGGTGGACTCCTGGCCGGTCTTCTGCTCCTGTGGTTTGGGTGTTTCATGGCAGGCCCCATCGAACACGCAGGGGCGACCACCTATACCTACGTGGATGACAAGGGGACGGTGGTGTTCACCGATAAGCTGGACAGCATCCCGGCGCGGTATCGCGCCCGGGTCAAGGTGGTGGAGGACGGAGATCGCTCCAGGACAGACAGCCCGGCCGCGACGGTGAAGCAGGCGACCGAGCGGGCCACGGAGGTGGTCTCCCGCTTCACGATCACCGTTCCCGGCTTGAGTCCCCATCAGTCAACAGTTCTCAGCCTTGCGTGTGTGGCCGCGGTGCTCATGGCTGGCACCATGCTGCTGAGTGGCAATCCGGCCGTACGACTCCTCATGCGCTGGTTGCTGGTGCTCCTCGCGATCGGGACGACCGCGACGATGTTTTTCTCCGAGGAAAGTCTGCTCCAGAAAACGAAGGGAGCGGCCAAGGGGTTGGAACGGACGCAGCAACAGAAAGCGCAGGAGATTCAGAAGATGGAACCGACGGAGAAAGAACCCTGACGGTCTCAGAGAGCCGCCTAATCGGCGTACTTCGGCACCGGGATCTTCTTGGTCGGAGGCGGCGGAGGGGAGGGCTGGCGCGCGAATTCTTTCGAGAACGGATTCAGGATGGGCTCGTGGGTCAACCGTTGCCGCTGCTTCACCATCTCGATGCTTTGCGCGCTGATCTCCATGCGGTCGATTTTGGCCTGCACGGTCAGGAATTCGGGAAGACCTTGCAACGCGAACATCTGAAAAGCCAGCGACCAATCCAGACGCTCTTTTCCTCTCTCTCGGACGATCAACTGGGCCTGAGATGAAGGGGGCCCCTTAAAAATCAGCACCCAGAGGTTCGATCGGAACGCGGGGGCGGTCGGTTCCGTGGGCGGCCGGAGCTCGGGTACCAAGGAAGGGATCTGTTCGATGGGGATTGAGGGGGAAAATTCGATGTCCACCAAGCTGACGTAGAGAGCCGGAAGTTCCGAGGTGTCGTTCGGGTCCGGAACGTAGCCGAATGAGTACCGCACGTCGACTCCGCCGCGCTTGTAATTGTAGACGTCCTCTCCATTTTGCGGCGAGATCAGCTTCTTGTAGTAATTCTCCCAGTCCTTGAACGAATAGTAGTTGAACACGCGCAGGGCGGCTTTCCGGTCGCGGACTGCGTAGGGGGCGCCGAGTTTCTCGCGCAATTCGGCCTGCGAGAGGCCCAGGAAGCCGTCTTCGAAGTAGGCAGCGGCGCGTACGGGGCTCGGGAGCAGGAGGGTCACCAGCGTCGAGGGAAGGAGTAAGAACCAAGCCGAGATCAGCCTGATCAACAGGCCCTGAAGAGTCAAGGTGCTCCCCAACGAGTGAGGTCATCCTAAGCCCAGGGTCCGCCAAAGTCAATAACGCCGTTCCGAGCCAAACTTGCTTGGCTCCGGGCGATCCAGTATAGTGACCGGGTCAGCGTTTCTTATGAAAAACCAAGGGGATGGACGGGCCGGACGCCCGAGACCTCGACCATGAGCCACGCGTCAGACAGGGTCAGTGAGCTGGAGGACATTCTGCGCCGTCGCATCGCCATTCTCGATGGGGCGATGGGCACGATGATTCAGGCCCACAAGCTCGACGAGGCTGCATTTCGTGGAGAGCAATTTGCCCGCCACCCGTCCGATCTGAAGGGTTGCAATGATCTGCTCTGCATCACGCAACCGCACATTGTCGAGCACATTCATCGTCAGTACCTGGAATCCGGGGCCGATATCATCGAAACGAACACGTTTAACTCGACCTCGATCTCGATGGCGGATTACAAGTTGGAGCACCTGGTGTACGACCTGAACGTGGCCGGAGCCAGAGTCGCTCGCAAAGCCGTCGAAGCGGCGGTGGCCAAGGACCCGACGCATCCACGCTTTGTCGCCGGCGCGATGGGCCCGACGAACCGCACCGCTTCCATGTCGCCCGACGTGAACAATCCGGCGTTCCGGGCCGTCACCTACGATCAACTGGTCGCCGCCTATACCGAGCAAGTCCGCGGGTTGATCGACGGCGGCGTGGACCTGCTCCTGCTCGAAACGGTCTTTGACACCTTGAATGGCAAGGCGGCGCTGTTCGCCATCGATCAGTATTTTGCGAAGCAGGGCCGCGGGGTGCCGGTGATGGTCTCCGTGACGATCACGGATCGGAGCGGACGCACGCTCTCGGGACAAACCGTGGAAGCCTTTTGGAATTCCATTTCGCACATGCCGCTGTTGAGCGTGGGGATCAACTGCGCGCTCGGGGCGAAGCAGATGCGTCCGTACGTCGAGGAACTGTCACAAATTGCCCCGGTGTACATCAGTTGTTACCCCAACGCGGGGTTGCCCAATGCGTTCGGCGGGTTTGATGAGACGCCGGACATCATGGCCGAGGACCTCGGGGAATTTGCGGCGAACGGCTGGCTCAATATCGTCGGGGGGTGCTGCGGAACCACGCCGGCCCACATCACCGCGATTGCGGACGCCGTCCGGGACTGCAAGCCGCGGGTGCCGAGTCGGCCCGAACCGTACACGCGCTTGAGCGGTCTCGAGCCGTTGACGATTCGCCCGGAAACCAATTTCGTCAACATCGGGGAACGCACCAACGTCACCGGGTCCCCCGTGTTTGCCAAGCTGGTGTTGAGCGGCGATTACGAGGCCGCCCTGTCCATCGCGCGGCAGCAGGTCGAGGGCGGCGCGCAGCTCATCGACGTCAACCTGGACGAAGCCATGCTGGATTCGAAAGAGGCGATGGTGAAGTTCCTCAGCCTGATCGCCTCGGAGCCGGACATCGCCCGCGTGCCCCTCATGATCGATAGCTCCAAGTGGTCCGTGATCGAGGCGGGCCTCACGTGCGTGCAAGGCAAGCCCGTCGTGAACTCGATCAGTTTGAAAGAGGGTGAGAAGGCGTTCACGCACTATGCCCGGTTGATCAGGCGGTACGGGGCCGCGGTCGTCGTCATGGCCTTTGACGAATCGGGTCAGGCCGCTACCATGGAGCGCAAGGTGGAGATCTGCCGGCGCGCCTACCGGATCCTGACCGAGGAGGTCGGCTTCCCGCCGCAGGACATTATTTTCGATCCCAATGTGCTGACCGTGGCGACGGGGATCGAGGAGCATAACGACTACGCGGTCAATTTCATCGAGGCCACGCGGCGGATCAAAGCCAGCCTCCCATACTGCAAGGTCAGCGGGGGGATCAGCAATATTTCGTTCTCGTTCCGCGGGAACAACGCCGTGCGCGAGGCGATGCATTCCGCTTTTCTCTACCATGCCATACGGGCCGGTCTGGACATGGGCATCGTGAACGCCGGGCAACTGGCGGTGTATGAAGAAATTCCCAGGGACCTGCTCGACCTGGTGGAAGATGTGCTCTTGAACCGGCGACCCGACGCCACCGAGCGGTTGGTCGCGTTTGCGGAGACGGTCAAACAGAAGGGCAAGGAGGCTGTCGACGAGCAGGTGTGGCGGCATGGAACGGTGGAGGAGCGGCTCTCGCATGCGCTGGTCAAAGGCCTTGTGGATCACGTTGAAGCGGATGTCGAAGAGGCGAGACAGAAATACGAGAAGCCGCTCCAGGTCATCGAAGGTCCCCTGATGGCGGGGATGAACATCGTCGGAGACCTCTTCGGCGCCGGGAAAATGTTCTTGCCTCAGGTCGTGAAAAGCGCGCGCGTCATGAAAAAGGCGGTGGCCTGCCTGCTGCCCTACATGGAAGCCGAGAAGCAGGCGTTAGGCGGCGTCCATGTCAAGGGGAAAATTCTCATGGCTACCGTCAAGGGGGATGTGCACGACATCGGCAAGAACATCGTCGGGGTCGTCCTCGGCTGCAATAATTACGAGGTGATTGACCTGGGGGTCATGGTGCCGTGCGAGAAGATCCTCAAGACCGCCCGGGACGCCAAGGTTGACATGATCGGCTTGAGCGGTCTCATCACCCCGTCGCTCGATGAGATGGTGCATGTGGCGCGCGAGATGGCCCGCGAAGACTCCCGGGTTCCGCTCCTGATCGGCGGAGCCACCACCAGCAAGGCCCATACTGCCGTGAAGATCGCCCCTGCCTTCGGGCAACCGGTGGTCCATGTGGTGGATGCCTCCCGTGCGGTGAGCGTGGTCGGCAGGCTGCTCAACCGGGAGCACACGTCCGCCTTCGCTGACGCCAACCGACTCGAACAAGAGCGGATTCGGCAGGCTCACGAGGGCCGCAAGGCGCAGAAGCCTCTCCTCACCCTGGAGGAGGCGCGCGCGCGGAAGAGGCCGATCGACTGGCGCACGGCGGATCTTCCCAAGCCGGTCTTCACCGGCGTTCGGGTGCTCGACCGATTCCCCCTTGACCGGCTCGTGCCGTACATTGATTGGTCCCCCTTCTTTCACACCTGGGAGCTGCGCGGCCACTATCCGGACATCCTCGAAGACGCGAGAGTCGGCAGCAAAGCGAGGGAGCTGTTCGATGATGCGCGGCGATTGCTGGATGAGATCGTGAGCCGCAAGCTGCTGACCGCGCGTGCGGTGTACGGGTTCTTCCCGGCCAACAGCGTAGGGGACGATATCGAACTGTACACGGACGAGTCACGCTCGGCGGTGCTCACGACCTTTCACACGCTCCGCCAGCAGGCGGAGAAACCGGAGGGGCAGTTCAATCAGGCGCTCGCCGATTTTATCGCTCCTCGGGCGACCCGTCTGGCTGACTATCTCGGCGCGTTCGCGGTCACGACCGGCATCGGCATCGAAGCCCTCTGCGAGCGGTTTGAGAAGGAGCACGATGATTACAACTCGATCATGACGAAAGCCCTGGCCGATCGGTTGGCGGAGGCGTTCGCTGAATGGCTGCACAAGAAGGCTCGCGAAGACTGGGGGTATGGCGCGAGTGAAACATTTTCCCATGAAGAGCTGATCCGTGAACGGTACCGGGGCATTCGCCCCGCTCCGGGGTATCCGGCCTGCCCGGATCACACCGAGAAGCGGTTGCTGTTCGATCTCCTGGAGGTGGAAAAAAACGCGGGCATCCATCTGACCGAGAGTTTTGCGATGTATCCGGCAAGTTCAGTGAGCGGACTCTATTTCGCCCACCCCGAGGCGAAATACTTTTCCGTCGGCAAGATCGAGCGGGATCAGGTCATCGACTACCATTTACGCAAACGGATGGACCTGCGGGCGGTGGAACGATGGTTGTCCCCGAACCTGAATTATGACCCGGACCAAACGAGCGGAAGACCGGCATCCGCCTCTACTGCCGAGCCTGACAGCCCCGCCGGCTGTTCCTGCGGGCTCCCTCATCCGGTGATGAAGTAGCGCGCGGTCCCACCATTCTTCCTTGTGGCTCCTTCCACGATCGGGCTGTGCCGGCGAGGCTTGTCACGCGACATCGTACTGATGCTGGAATGATGGCAGGCCGGATTCAGCGCCTGGCAGGGGAGTCAAGAGGACCAGCCCGCGTAAGCGGGCGACAAGACAGCGGGTTCTCCGGGGTTTGTCAACGAAGGGAGCACACCGTCGTCTTCAACTGGCGACGTGTCCATTGGCGTACTGGTTTTTGATTGCCGTCACCTGGCGCATTGAGCCGAAAAACGTGTCGAGCAGAGCCGGATCGAACTGCTTTCCCCGATGTGATCGCATCAGATCCACCGCCTGCTCGACGGGGTAGGCAGGTTTGTAGACCCGCTTGCTCGTCAGCGCATCGAAGGCGTCGGCAATCGCGGCGATCCTTCCTTCGAGCGGGATGGCTTCACCGACAAGGCCGCGGGGGTAACCGGTGCCGTCGAAGCTCTCGTGGTGTGTCCAGGCGATGGTCGCGGCCAGCTTCAGCAACTCCGCCTCCGACCCGAAGAGGATCCGGTGTCCGATATCCGTGTGTCGCGTCATCACCTTGAACTCGTCGGGCGTGAACTTTCCGGGTTTGAGCAGAATGTGGTCCGGCGTGCCGATCTTGCCGATGTCATGCATAGGACTGGCGATGCGGATCAGCTCGCATCGCTCGGGGTCCAGGCCGGAGAGGCGGGCGAGCAGCGCGCAATACAGGCTCATCCGCTGAATGTGGCGGGCGGTTTCATCGTCTCGAAACTCGGCCGCGATGGCGAGCCTCCGGATGGTCTCCTCCGCCGCATGCTCGAGGCCTCTGAGCGCGTGTCGCAGCGCCCCCGTGCGTTGGAGGACCATCTGCTCTAACTCATCCCGGTGGGCCCTGTTTTCGATCTCCAGCCTGCGGCGGCGCAGCGCGTTGGCGACGTCGATCAACACCTCATTGGACTCGAACGGCTTGATCACATAGCCGTAGGCGCCGGTCTCCAGCGCGATGTTTGCGAACTGGGGATCATCGAGCCCGGTCACCATGACCGCCGCGGTGTCGTGATGTTCGCGGAGGACGTGCTTGAGGAGCTGTAGGCCGGATTCTCCCGGCATGTTCACGTCGCAGAGCATGAGGTCGAACCGTTCATTTTCCAGACGTAGGCGGGCTTCGTGGGCATCGGCGGCGAGTGTGCAGGCATAGCCCTGCGCTTCGAGCACGCGACCCAATAGGCGCCGGGTCGCGTCCTCGTCATCCACGATCAGGATCCGTGACGACCCTTGGGGGGATTGAGAAGCGTTGTTATGCGATTCAAAGGCCATTTATCGGGCGAAGGTGAGGCTCCTGGTCGAACAGTAAAGAATTCATCAACTCAGTTTGCAACTGGACCCCAGGGGATTGAGCAGGTTCCGTGCCAGGAGATCGGGATGAATCCTCGACCTTCCCATCCACGGGCCGCAAAACGGAGTCGGGTCCTAAGCTCTTGAAAGTAGAAGTTCGCTCAGGGAGATCGGCCATCCTGCTCGAGAGCCCTGAGAGAGAAACGATGGAGAGGCGAAGCCGGAGAACCTGTACTAATTTGTACTTGCAAAAAATTGCTGATCGTGACACCCTTCGCTCGCTCATGCCGGACCTCAATCTCCCATTGCCACCCGACTGGGAAAGAGCTACTCTGACGGATGCCCTATCGCTTCCCGCACGAGGATCTGTTCGCGGTCGCGGTCGGGGCACTCATCGTCGGCCTCCTCCTGCTGCGAGTCGGTCTTGCACGCAGGCGTCGTCGGCGACCGGAACGATCAGCGTGATCGGACGCGAGAGAGTCGCGCGTTTCTCTGTCTCCGCCGTCATTTGATCTTTCTTCCACCCTCCTTTATAATCCGATCCTCTTGATCCAAGAGGAGATTCTCATGAATCGCGGGGCGAGCCTTCTGCGCCAGGATGGGCGCCGGCGTGACCAGGTCCGGCCGGTCAGGATTACACGGGACTTCATCAAATACGCCGAGGGGTCGGTGCTGATCGAGATGGGGGGGACCAAGGTCATTTGCACCGCGTCGGTCGAGGAAAAGGTCCCGCCGTTCCTCAAAGATAAGGGACGGGGGTGGGTGACGGCGGAGTACGCCATGCTCCCGCGCGCGACGCAGGAGCGCACTCCGCGGGAAGCGGTCAAGGGCAGGCAGGGAGGTCGCACGCTGGAGATTCAACGGTTGGTCGGGCGGTCCTTGCGAGCGGTGACCGACACGGCGGAGATGGGGGAGCGAACTATTTGGATCGATTGTGATGTGATCCAAGCCGATGGGGGAACACGGACGGCCTCGATCACGGGAGCGTTCATCGCGCTGGCCGACGCGTTCACAGTCCTGAGGAAAAAAGACCTGATCAAGAAGCGCCCGCTCACGGACTTTCTGGCCGCGGTGAGCGTCGGAAAGGTCGGGGGCGAGGTGATGGTGGATTTGGCCTACGAGGAGGACTCGATGGCCGAGGTGGACCTGAATCTGGTGATGACGGGACACGGGCGGTTCGTGGAGGTGCAGGGGACCGCCGAGCGCGCGTCCTTCGATAAGAAGGACCTGGATGAATTCCTGACCGAGGGATGGAATGCGATCCAGAGCCTAGTGAAGCTGCAAAAGGAACTGGTGGGTGCGCTGGAGTAATCTTATGGTGATGTGGCGGCTGGTCAGACCGCCGTGCTCGCGCAACGCGCACGTGACGGGAGTGGCTTGGAGTGCAGGTGGCCTCACGTGCTCGCGCGTCGCGCACACAAGATTGATCGTTCCGGGCAAAGGTGGATGGTGTGGTCGCCGGACGCGCGCAGTCTGAGGCCGCCTGCCCTCCTGCCCGCTGCGAGAAGAGCATGCGGAGCCGCGACACTGGCGTCAGCCTCCGGGATCACCTCCTCCCTCCGAGGCGCCTTGGTAGGTGACGCGTGATGAAAGAGGAAGAGGAGCATCCCGTCTGATTAAAGAGGTGGTCCTGGCGACGCGGAATCCGGACAAGCGTGCGGAGCTGGCGGCACTGCTCGGCGACCTGGGGATCAAGATCCGGACATTGGCCGACTTTCCGGACGCGCCGGAGGTTGTGGAAGACGGGGACACCTGCCGGGCTAACGCGGTCAAGAAGGCCATCGCGATCGCGCGGCACACCGGCCTTCCAGCTGTAGCCGACGATACCGGGTTGGAAGTTGAAGCCTTGGGCGGACGGCCCGGCGTGCACGCGGCACGATACGCGGGCGAGAGCGCGACCTACGAAGACAACTGGCGCAAGCTGATGCGGGCGCTGGAAGGAGTCCCGCGGCAACGACGCCGGGCCCGCTTTATCACGGTCGCGGCTGTAGCCACGCCGCCCGACAAAGTGGAAGTCGCGGAGGGGATGCTCGACGGGGTGATTGCCGAGGCGCCGGCCGGCGCACAGGGGTTCGGGTACGACCCGATTTTTTTTGTTCCCCAACTCGGCAAGACCTTGGCGGAACTGGCGCCGGGGGAGAAGAATCGGATCAGCCACCGAGCCAGGGCATTCTCAAAGGTGCGGGAGATCCTTCTTAAGTTATGAGTTGTGAGTATTGAGTGTCGAGCTTAGGATATCGGAAGGATTGTTTCTTTAACTCAGCACTGGATGGTGTCGGGGCGTAGCGCAGCCTGGTAGCGCACCTGCTTTGGGAGCAGGGTGTCGGAGGTTCAAATCCTCTCGCCCCGACCACTCCTCGCTTCGCTCGGGGTTATTGAGGTGGCGCACCCTCCAATAGGCGCAGCCGCCGAACATCTTAAGTGATTGCGCGTCTCGCTCGCTCGTCGTTTGGCGCGACAGGTACTCACCGACGGCTGTTAATCAGGCAGTGTCGCGCCAGCACGTACCAGCGAGCCATGGCGTTTGATCACTAAGCAAGGTGTCGCTACGCGACGTTCATGACGTTCATCTATTATGATGAAGACGGGCTTCAACCTTTTCCGGTGCCCCAACGCCAAGACGTGGAGGTCCCTGGCGCGGCACTGCCCGTTGGAATACGTCCCAATGTCCCTGTCGCGCCAAGATCCGCGCCCGTAGCTCAGTTGGACAGAGCCCCAGCCTTCTAAGCTGGTTGTCGCCGGTTCGACTCCGGCCGGGCGCGCCAGTTTTTCCCACATGGCCAATCCATAGCAAGGAGGTCGCCCATGTCCACATTCGTGAGCCTTATCAACTGGACCGAGCAGGGGATTCGCACCGTGAAAGATTCGCCGAAGCGTTTGGACGCGGCCAGGAAGACGTTGAAAGAAATGGGGGGCGAGCTGAAGGCGTTCTACATGACCCAAGGAAGCTTGGATGCCATCCTTATTTTTGAGGCTCCCAGCGATGAAGTGGCGGCGAAGTTCCTGCTCAAAGTGGGATCGGCAGGGAATATCCGCACGACCACGCTGAAGGCCTATACAGAAGCTGAATACCGTAAGATCATCGGTGCGCTTTCCTGACGCAGGGTGCCGACCCCGCGTGTGCGGGGACGGGTGGTCGCAGGGCTGCTCCCGGATGGCCGGCTGGCTTGCTGTCGCGGTGCTGGTTTGCATTCCGTGTTTTCTCGCCCTGTTCGCCTATGACGCAGTGGCCATCTTTCTGTTCAGGCGCGGGGAATACCAGCTTGTGCCCTTCCATGACCTGGCCCGCGCGGTTGCCCAGGATCTCGCCCTCGTGATCGTTTACGCGGTAGCGGTGACACCCCGCGTGATCACCGTGGTGGCAGGCTATCCAAGCCGAACGCGCCGGAGCTGTCTCATTATGCTCGGTCTCGGGATTGCCTGGTACGATGTGCTGTGCGCCTCAGTGACTCGGGTCCTGGCCGAGCCGCCGGGATTCGGGGTGAGCCTGGTTGTCTTGTTTGTGATTCCGATCATCCTTGCGCCCTGGTATGTGCAGTGGGTGAGGTCATGGCTACCCGAGGAGCAGTAACCCACTCGTGCATCCTTTTCGGAGCACTGTGCGATCTGTTATGATGCTGACCAACTCTCTGCCTCGCCATGTCCCTTCCCTCAACTATGTGACAAGGCTGGACGAGTCGTGTTCGGGAGATGCGCGGCATATTCTTTGCGGATTATGTAGACGTTGACCCGAAAAGAGGACTGAGGATGGCCACAATCATGGTGGTGGATGACGAGCCGATGGTGCGGAATCTGCTGTCGCAATTTTTGACCCTGCGGGGCTACCGGGTTCGCACGGCGAAGGACGGACCGGACGCGCTGGCGCTGCTGAAGCAGGAGCACCCCCAGCTGATCATTCTGGATGTCTATATGCCGGGCATGAACGGAGTAGATGTCTTGCGGCAACTACGGGGCAACGACTACAAGGGCTCGGTGATCGCGCTGAGCGCCAGCCAGGATGAACAGTTGTTGCAAGAGATGCTGGAGCTGGGGTCGGTGGATATCATGGGCAAGCCGGTGGATCTCGAGCGATTGGCGATGATGGTTGAGGTGAGCCTGGTCATGAAGAACGAGTAGGTCAGTCTCGATCCTCCCCCGATTGATTTTCCCGCCTTCCAATCCTACAATGACGCCACGGAACAACGGGATGCCACGACGGAACGGCTCCACTCGCTCGAAGCGCCGAGCTCGGAAGTCTGCTCTGCCGGTTGAGACCGGCGCGAGGCGGCGCTTTCAGCATTGGCTGTTGAAATGGTACCGGCAACACGGCCGCGACTTACCCTGGCGGCAGACATCCGATCCCTACAAGATTCTGGTCTCGGAAGTCATGCTCCAGCAGACCCAGGTCGAGCGGGTCATTCCGAAGTACCACGAGTTCCTGGAACGCTATCCCACCTTTCAGGATTTGGCCGACGCGACGGCCGAGGAAGTGCGCGCGACCTGGTATCCGCTCGGGTACAATATCCGCCCATTCCGGTTGCACAGCATCGCGCGGGAGACGGTCGCCCGGTACGGCGGGGCGCTGCCCAAGGACCACGACGACTTACTCTCGTTCAAGGGGATCGGCCGGTACACCGCCGGCGCCATTCGGTCTTTCGCCTTCAACGAGGACGCGCCGATCCTGGATACGAACGTGATGCGGCTCCTGCATCGGGTGTTCATCGGAGCCGGCGATCCCAAACTGCAGAAGTCCAGGCTGTGGGCTTTGTCTGAGGCGTTGATCCCGAAAGGAAAGGGGTATGATTTCAACCAGGCCCTGATGGACTTCGGCGCGATCGTCTGCACCGCCCGCGATCCCTACTGCCTGCTCTGTCCCATGAAGGATGTTTGCAAAAGCTACCCCTTCGAGCCAGGACGTGAAAGGTGAGGGGTGAGGCGTGAGGGGATAGGAGATGCTGTTCTCGTCTTCCCACACCTTACGCCTCGACCCAGCTCGGGGTCCTGAGCTTGTCGAAGGACGCCTGACGCTTCATTATGGTGGTTCAAGTTGCAGCAGGACTGATCCTCCACGAGGGTCGTTATCTGATCACTCGCCGGAAAGCGGGGACACACCTGGGAGGGCTCTGGGAGTTCCCGGGCGGCAAGCGTGAGCCCGGCGAGTCGCTGGAGGCCTGCCTGCGCCGGGAGCTGCGCGAGGAGTTTGGAGTCGAGATCACGGCGCCGGGGCGATTTTATGTGGTCTGCCACGACTACCCGGAAACGAGGGTCGAACTGCATTTCTTCCGCTGCACCATTCAGGGTGGCCATGGGCAGGCGGTGGACTGTGAAGATGTCCGTTGGGTGACCCCGGAAGAGTTGGCAAAGTTTGAATTTCCCCCGGCGGATGGTCCGCTGATAGAAGCGCTGCAACGGGGACCAGGGCGGTCATGAAATTCCCCGTCGAGGGCAAGCTCAAGGACGGCACGCCGATACACCTCCTCCTGGCCGGCCTGAAGGATATCGAACCATTGCGGCAGCTCTATCGGGTGATCGTCGCTGAAGGCACCTCCTATCCGCATGACCGGATGCCCGATCAGGACGAGTTTATGGAGTACTGGTTCCGCGGCAAGACGACCGTGGCCGCGTACGTGCAGGATCGCGCACCCCACGCGGAGATGCTGGGCGCGTTCTACCTGAAACCGAATTGGCCCGGGCGCGCCCGACAAGTCGCCAATGCCGGCTTCATCGTCGCGCCCGACTGGCGGAACAAAGGCCTGGGATGGCTGCTGGGGGCTACCATGCTGCACTATGGGAAGGAGCTGGGATATCGGAGCGTGATCTTCAACCTGGTCTTCTCTGAAAATCAGGCGGCCCGGCATCTGTGGACGAAGCTGGGCTTCTCGCAGCTTGGCGCCATTCCCGGCGCGGTGCGCAAGAGCGATGGAACGTACCAGGACGCGGTGATCATGTGGCGGTCGTTATGAGAGGAGCGAATGGCGTAATTCGCCATATACTATCAGCCATCTGCTCATGAAAGTCGTGCTCGATATAGAGACGGTGCAAGCCTCAAAAGAGGAGTGGGCTCGACTCTCCGGAGTTCCCATACTCTATCCAGAGAATCTCCTCGACGCGGGCGATGCGGCCCAGCAGGACCGGGACTATGAAAAGTCCTCCTTCGATGGCACCTTCAGTCGAATCGTCTGCATCGGCATGATTGCGTTCTCCGACACGATGGATCCGCAAGGAGCCGTGTGCTGGTACGGGTCGAACGAGAAAGAGCTCCTGCGCCAGTTCTGGGCCAGGCTTGGTCAGACCCGCCCCGCCCTCTTCATCACCCACAACGGGTTAGGCTTTGACCTGCCGTTTATCAAGAAACGGTCCATCATTCACCAGGTCAAGCCCAGCATCGAGATCAGCCTAACCAGGTATAGGACCGAGCCGGTCTATGACACGATGGCGGTCTGGAGCAACTGGGAGAGTCGCGGCTGGATCAAGCTGGAGGTGTTGGCCCGCGTGCTCAACGTCGAGGCCAAGTCAGGCAGCGGGAAGCAGGTGGCCGAGATGTGGGACAAAGGGCAGGGGAAAGAGATCGCCGAGTATTGTTTGCAGGACACCTATGTGACCTATGCCTGCTACTGCCGCATGAATTTCCGGCAGCCGCTGTCCCGCGATGTGGTGTTGCTCCAGCGCGAGCTGATCGAGGTGAACTGAAAGGGCGTCGGGGCGGA
>JAHFEU010000163.1:0-2467 GCA_023248295.1 Nitrospirota bacterium
AGGGCGAGGAAGACGCGACCTTGCGGGGGAGCCCCGCTGATGTGCGCAGCGGCGGCCCGAGCGAGGCCCGACCGCTACGGGCTGTCGCACCAGGCCGGAGCGGATCGGCGAACCCCCGTTGGGGGATGGGGGGAGCCGGAGCCGGGCCGCCGGTCGTTACAGCAGCGCGGCGAGCCTGCACGGAGCGGAATGCCTCGCCCTGACGGCCTGCACATGATCCAGAAGGTTTCCGCAAGAACCTAATTTTCCTTGATTCGCCGCCGAGATACCCGCCGTCCCCCTCCTATACATTTCTTCTGATTGATGAGCACGCGCGAGGGGAATACAATAGGCCGGACTCTCGACGTCGGCAGGAACCCCCGTACATATCCCATTGCACCCATCGGATCGCAGGGTGGAGGAGGTGGCGATGGCTGAAATGATTCGGACGGCCCAATACTTTAAGGTGCAGGTGCCGGATAAGCCCGGTGAAGGGGCCAGGAGACTCGCTGTCCTACGGGACGCCGGCGTGAATCTCCTCGCCTATTCCGGTTTTCCGCGCAACCGGCGGGCCCAGCTCGATTTTGTGCCGGTTGATGCAATGGCGTTCACGCATGCGGCGAAACTGGCCAAGTGGAAGGTCCAAGGGCCGAAGGTCTGCTTTCTTGCGGAGGGAGACGATCGGCTTGGTGCCGCGGCGGACCTGACGGCCAAGTTGGCCGAGGCGAAGATCAATGTCACGGCCATGGACGCCGTCTGCGCGGGGCAGGGTCGCTACGGAGCCATCTTTTGGGTCAAGCCCGGTGACGTGAAGAAGGCGGTGAAGGCCCTCGGTCTCGAGTGAGCAGCCGGCCAGTGCGCGTCGTCGTAACGGGGGGAACGGGATTCATCGGCCGGCCTCTCTGCCAGAGGCTGGTGTCGCTCGGGCATGCGGTGACGGTGCTCACGCGCGATCCCGCCGCGGCCCGGGCTCGCCTGGCTCCTCCCATTTCGCTGATCGGCTGGGAGGGCTTTCGCGGGCCGACGGACGGCTTGATGGCGGCCTTGGGCGACGGTGATGTGATCATCAATCTGGCCGGCGCCCCGATTGTGGCCGGCCGCTGGAATGCCCAGGTCAAAGACCGCCTGCGGAGCAGTCGGGAGGGAACCACCACGGCTCTGGTGGCAGCTCTCTCCAAGCTGCGAGCACGACCGGTGCTGCTGATCAGCGCGTCCGCGATCGGGTATTATGGGCCTCGACAGGACGAAGCGCTGACGGAAGAGGCTCCCTCCGGCGCCGGATTTCTGGCGAGCCTGTGCCGGGAATGGGAAGCGGCGGCGCGCGCGGCGGAGCGTCTCGGCGTCCGCGTGGTGCTCCCCCGGATCGGCGTGGTTCTGGGACGGGACGGCGGCGCCCTGGCCAAGATGCTTCCCGCGTTCCGGTTAGGGCTCGGCGGCCCGGTGGGCAGCGGCGCTCAGTGGATGTCCTGGATTCATCTGGACGATCTGATCGAGCTCCTGTTGTTCCTGCTCAACGAAGCGGCGGGCGGACCGGTGAATGCGACCGCGCCGAATCCGGTCACAAACCGGGAGTTCGCCCGCACCCTCGGCCGGACGCTCAGACGACCGGCCTGGGCCCGGGTGCCGGCTCCGGTGCTCCGGTTCCTGCTGGGTGAAATGGCGGAGGAGTTGCTGCTGACCGGGCAGCGAGTTCTGCCCCATCGTGCCCAAGCGATGGAATTTCGCTTTCGGTATCCCACCTTACCCGAGGCCTTGCATGCCATTCTGCACTAGGAGCGTCCCCTGGATCGGGTTGCGGCTCTCAGGAGTGTTCCTGATCGCCGCCCTCGCCTCGGCATCCGCACAGGAGGTGGTGTGGGACCACCTGGCGGAAGGCTTGGCCGTCAGGGTCTGGGAGCCGGGGCCACAGTGCCATGAAGAGGTTCCCCTCTTGTACTTGGTTCGGGTGGATCCGGAACGGTATCGGTTTTCCACGTACCATTTCCGCGACGAAGGGCTGCCTGCACCGCTGACGATTCAGGAATGGCAGCAGCGGACACGAGCCAGCGTCCTCTTCAACGCCGGATTGTTCCAGGATGATTATTCGTATCTGGGCTTGCTCTTCAAGGGCGGGCGGTCCTTGGGGACGAAGCGGCACCCCCAATGGCAAGGCCTGTTTGTGGCCGAACCGGTTGCGCCCGGTATGCGAAAAGCCCGCGTCCTGGATCTCGGGGTGGATTCGTTCACGGCGGACGACCCCCCCTACCGCGAGGCGGCACAGTCGCTCATGTTACTGGATCGACACGGGAAGACCCGGGTTCGCCAGACGGGGAAGCAGGCGCATCAGACCGTGGTGGGAGAGGATCGGGAGGGCCGGATTCTTCTGATCAAGACGGCTGACGTCGTCGCGCTCTGGGAGCTCGCCGAGTGCCTCCGGAAAGGGTCCCTCGGGATTCATCAGGCGATGGCGATGGATGGCGGGACGTCGTCGGACCTCCTGATCGAAGCC
>JAHFEU010000163.1:2567-5113 GCA_023248295.1 Nitrospirota bacterium
GGTACCCGAGATCGGCCAGCGTCTCCGCTGCGATATTGCTCCGGTGTCCGGACTGGCAATAGACGACGATGTGATCGTCCGGCTTGGCGCCGATCTCGCGGTGCCGTGCCCTGATCTCGCGGTATTCAATGTTGAGGTCCGTGCCGGGGATGACGCCGGTGAGGTGCTCCTGGGGGGATCGGACATCAATCAAGAAAAAGCCCTTGGTGGCCTGGGTCATGGCTTTTGACAGTCCGGCATTCAGTTGCTGGACCGTTAACAGGTACGAATGATGGGCCGACACGCTGCTGCCGGCCAGCACCAGCGCGAGTGCCACTCCGACGCAGGCGGTGAACGTGGAGAGTTTCATGGTTCAGCCTCCTCATCTAGCCCGGATTTTTCATGACGGTTCGTCGCGAAATCGCTCAGTCGCGTCGCGAGACGGGCGCGTGGAGCCGCGAGGGACCGAGGCGTACTTGAAACAGTACAGTGAGGGACTGAGCGGCGAGCCCGCCCGCATGCCCGCTGTCCAGAGCGCGGGCAGGCTGGTCGCAGCAGCGAATGGGCGATTGCAGCAGAAGCGTTCATGAATAATCCGGGCGAGGCACGCGGCCGTCGACGTGTCTGGTTCTGCGGGTGTCGGAATGCCGAATCGTGAGTATCATAAGGCTAGCATGAAACGGTGGTCAAGAGCCGTCGCGCTGGCTCTCCTCCTCGTGTTGGTCGGCTGTTCGGAGGGGGCCAAGCTTGTCCAGGAGAGCGACTCCGGAGGAGTCGTCACCTACCCGTTCAAGGGAGAAACCGGCTACCTCTTTTCCCGATTTCGGGCCGAGGCGCTGGAGATGATCGAGAAACGCTGTAAGGGGGCCTATCGAATCGTGAGGGAGGGTGAAGCCAAAGGGCGGAGCCGTGTGGTGGACAATCCCGGCGGGTCCGAGGTGATTGGCGAACGGCGCTGGGGTCTCCAGTTCCGATGCAAGGAATAAAGAACAGCTTATGGCATATAGCCTATGGCTTATAGCAAGAAGGGGAACTCTCCGGCCATAAGCCATAAGCCATATGCTATTGGCTCTTCAGCCTGAGCCATATGCTCTTCACGACTGGCCATATGCTATAAGCCATTCGCTATAAGCTCTTGTTACTTCCGGACTGCCATCAGATCTTTGAGGGTCAGTAGGCTCACGAGCGTCACATCCAGCTTCTCCACGTTCGCGCGTCCGTCCTGTTCATTGCGATCCACGATCACGAGGGCGTGAGCCACCTCCAAGCCGGCCTCCCGGGCCGCCTTCACCGCCTTGATGATCGACCCGCCGGTGGTCAAGACGTCGTCCACGATCAGCGCCCGGTCTCCCGGTTTGACGACCCCTTCGATGAGCTTGCCGAGCCCGTGGTCCTTGGCCTGCTTGCGGACCACAAACGTGCGCCACTCGCGACGCGGGGTTGCGCCGTACCCGTAGTCCGAGATCGCCGTGGCAAGGGCGATGGCGCCGATCTCCAGCCCGCCGACGCAGTTCAACGCCAGATCCTTGATCCGGTCGAAAGCCAGTTGGGCGACCAGGTGGCGGGGAGCCGGATGAGCCATGAGGACTCGGCAGTCCACATAGTACGGACTGGTGATCCCGGACGCGAGCTTGAAGCCCCCGGTCGGGTCCCATTTGAAGGACTGGGTGGTGATGAAGGCTCTGGCGAGATCGTCTCTCAGCATGGCGCGAGCTCCGGATCAGCCCCCTCGGCGGACGCAGTATAACGGCATTCAGACCGGGAGTCACGAGGTCTGTTTCGCCGGGCATGCACGAAATGAGGGTTTTCTTGACCGAAACCCAGACTCTGGTAGGGTAGTTCACGCGTGATCCCAGGCGTGTGGCTGATGCGCGCGTGGGCCGTACCATTTCACTCCAAACCGAAAGGAGTATGTCATGATCGGACGGGCAGTGATCGCAGCGATACTGATCGTGGTCTTTGCGGCACCGGTGTTTGCGGACCAGAAGTCCCGCGGCGTCGATCGACGGGAGCATCGACAGAAGGAGCGGATCAAGCAAGGGGTGAAGACCGGCGAACTAACCAGAGAGGAAGCCAGAGGGCTGAGGAAGGAACAAAGAGAGATTCGGACCAAGGAACGGGAGATGAAGTCGGACGGTACCTTCACGAGAGAAGAGCGGAAGGAACTCCAGCAGGACCTGAACGAAGCCAGCAAGAATATTCACGAGGAGAAGCACGACGCGGAGACGCGGTAAGCCCTGAAGCGAGTCCGCCAGAGCGCCCGCTATCGCCGTAGGCAGCGGTGGGCGCGCAGGCGGAAGGCGGAACCTTCGTCAACTTGAGCGGCCGTTCCAGATGGGGCGGCCGCTCGTGTTTTAAGAGGAGTACCTGGCACACGCGCCTGAGCGACCCATGCGGCCTTCTGGCAGTATGGCTATCCCGCCGTCATGCTCACCGAACCGCCAACTTCCGACCTGCGGCGGGCGGCTGAGGCGGTCACGGCCGCCGCACGCAACCTCGCCGTCCACCCTTCCACATAAGCTCACAGCTTCAGCAGCCAGAAAACCTTGCAATTCCAGTTATGAATG
>JAHFEU010000063.1 GCA_023248295.1 Nitrospirota bacterium
CTCGAGCCTTATAAGAGGCCATCATACTTCCTTCATTGCTGACGCGACGGGTCTCGAGATCGTGTGTCACTGTGGTGTTATTGGCATGCCTTTCTAGTACACCTGGTGCAGGCCCGGGCCCGGCCCTGAAGGCGGAGGCTAATGAGGGCCCCGTCGTGATGAAGGGGGCCTTCCAAAGCGAGCCAATCACCCCCGGCACCTACGAGGGAAACCTCCGCGGCCTACCAACTGCAAGGGCTTGGTCGCCTGGTGAACCGACTCGCGAGGTCCCGCGCCGCACTTATCCACGTCAGGGGCGTTATGACTCGCAGAGAATCGGATCTGACGTTGGCCAACGAGACCCACTCTTGGACTTGCAGGCAAGCGCCCGTACAGAGAGTGCAGATCGTATCTTCTCGTCACCCGTGCTGAATATCGCTGGGATTAACTTCACCGGGGCCCTTCCGCCGGACACTGTGGGGGACGTCGGCCCCAATCATTACATCCAGATGGTCAATAGCTCGCGCGTGCAGATCTTCAACAAGACCGGCACGGTCCTCGCCGGGCCCTTTGTTCTTCATTCCCTATGGACTCTCGGCGGTGCCTGTGCGTCAGGGCTCGGGGATCCCATCGTCCTCTACGACGGGCTCGCCGATCGATGGCTGATGAGCGAGCTCGCATCGACGGGGAACCACCTTTGTGTCTATGTTTCTCAGACTGCCGACCCGGTGACGGGGGGATGGTTTCTGTATGACTTCACCGGCCCTCAGTTTCCCGACTATCCCAAATACGCCGTGTGGCCGGACGCCTACTATGTGTCAACCAACGAGTCCTCTCCTGCCGTGTATGCGCTGGATCGCGTCCAGATGCTAAGCGGCCAGCCGGCCACCTTCCAGCGGTTCACAGCGCCTGCTCTTGCAGGGTTTCTGTTTCAGGCCCTAACCCCGAGCGACCTGGATGGTCCGACGGCGCCCCCCGCGGGGTCGAGGAACTATTTCATGCGGCATCGGGACGACGAAGTCCACAACGTGGGGGCGAACGATCCAACGCGGGATTTTCTGGAGGTCTGGGAATTTCACGTTGATTTTGCCGATCCGGCGAATTCCACCTTCACGGGGCCCACCAATATCGCCGTATCGGAATTCAGTTCGGAGTTATGCGGTCTCACGTCCTTTTTTTGTTTTCCGCAACCGGGCACGGCCACCACGCTTGACCCCCTTCGAGAAGTCGTGATGTGGCGGCTGCAATACCGAAACTTTGGAAGCCATGAGACGCTAGTAGGAAACTTCGTGACTGACGTGGACGGCACTGACCATGGCGGCATCCGGTGGTTTGAGCTCCGGAGGACGCCGCCTGGCTCTGGGTCCTGGGCTCTTTTTCAGGAAGGTACCTTTGCTCCCGACGCCGCGGACCGGTGGATGGGCAGCATCGCCATGGATGGGGCGGGCGATATTGCGCTCGGCTACAGCGTGTCCAGCACTTCAGTGTTTCCCTCCATCCGCTACGTGGGTCGGCTAGCAAGCGATCCCCAGGGCCAGCTCCCTCAAGGCGAACACACGCTCATCGCCGGCGGAGCCTCTCAAACCACCACTACGCGGTGGGGAGACTACAGCTCGATGAATGTGGACCCATCGGACGATTGCACCTTCTGGTACACGAACGAGTACATTCCGTCCGGGACAGGCGATTGGGCGACGCGTATTGGCTCGTTCAGGTTCCCATCGTGCCTGGACTTGTCCGTATCCAAGACCGACTCCCCCGACCCTATCACCCCGGGACAGTCTTTGACCTATACGCTCACAGTCGCCAACAGCGGCCCCGCCACGGCTACTGGGGTGGTGCTGACGGATAATCTGCCGACGGGCGTGACTTTTATTTCGGCCACGCCCAGCCAAGGGACCTGTAGTCACTCCGGCGGCACCGTCACCTGCAACGTAGGCAGCATTGCCAATGGTGCTAGCGCAACGGTGACAATCATCGCCACGCCCAACACGGCGGGGACAATCACTAATTCAGCCAGCGTGACCGCAAATGAGACTGACACCAACTCCAGCAATAATACGGCCACAACGTCAACTACGGTACAAGCCCCTGCCAGCGGGGGCGGCGGGGGCGGCGGCGGCTGCTTCATTGCCACAGCGGCCTTTGGCTCGCCGCTGGCTGCGGAGGTAGCGGTCCTGCGGAAGTTCCGAGACGAAGATCTGCTGACGCACGCGCCGGGGCGTCTGCTGGTGGCAGCCTACTACGGGACGAGCCCACCGCTCGCTCGGCTGATCGCTGCGAATGACGGGCTCCGGTCAGCCACCCGCATCACGCTGCGCCCCGTCATCTGGTGGGCCAGACTTGCGCTGGATTCGCCGGTGCTCGCCTGGTCGCTCCTCATCCTCGGTGCCGGGGGCCTCGTGGTGGTGGTGAGCACTCCATTGATGCTGGTCCGAGCTCGACGGCCAGGCGCCAAGCAGCCGTTGAATCCAAGACGGGAGGTCTAAGCTATGACAGCACGAAGACCAGTCGCTCCTTACGGTGCTGCGCTCCTGCTGGCAGCAGGAGCGCTGGCCCTTCCGGCCGTGGCGCCAGCCGCCGGACCCCCTGCGCAGCCACAGGACTCAGTCGTGACCATGGGGGAGAACAGTGCGGAGATTACGCTTCCCAGGCCAACGCGCTACGCCGTTCTCCTCCATGGAGCGGGGAAAGTCCGCACGTTGCACGCTCAGGGTGATGTCCTGTTCCATCCCCAGGACCCTGGTCGGTCGGTGACGATCGAGCGTATCGATGCTGAGACTATCCTCCTCCGTGAAAGCCGCAAGACGCAGACGCGATCGGTGCGTGTCGGGAAGCCGATCCCCGGCTTCCCCGGCCTGCGTTTCACTGAGACCGTCATGCTAGAGAAGATGCAGTATCGGTCTCGGCCCGTCGAACATCTGGTGCACCCCGAGCCGGTGGTGATGGCCCTGCAGGGTCCCCGCGCCATCGTGGAAGTGGAGGTCCTGCGCACGGTCTCGTCGCCACCATCGGCGAGCCCGGCCCTGGAGGCTCGTGCCTCTGACGATGCTCCCGCCGCGCCTCCGCAACGCCGCAAGCTGAACCCTGAGCTGTTTGCAGAGGTCCCCGTCAAGGAGGTCGCGCCCAACACCTATGAGGTGGACGCCACGGCGGTGGGGCCGGCAATCGACAACGTCGGGCAGGTGCTGGCCGACCTCCAACCGATGATCGCTCCGGCCCTCTCCCTGCATGCCGGGTTGACCTTCAACCTGACCTCGGCGGTGGTGGACGGGACCCTGACCAACACTGGCTTCACGGTCACGAACAGCAAGATCGCCCGGCGCTTCGGCATCGAAGTGGGCGACGTCATCAAGCAGTTCAATGGCCATGAGGTCAACAGCCCCCTGGCTGCCTGGATGGCGTATCAAGAATTTATCATCCGAAACCCGCTCCAGTCCGAAATGAGGGTGGATCTCCAGCACAAGGGAATCCCAACGACGAAGCTGTATCGGGTTCGGTAGCTGCGTCCCCACGCCAGGCGACCGGTTGGACAGACGGGAGACTCGCTCCTGGGTGCAATGACCCGTCTCGCCGACCTTCGAGGGCGGGGCTCGCGGTCACCTCCCCCTCCCTGGCTTGGTCGGCCCTGGTGCTCCGCGCGGGCGCTCTCGGGGCCGAATTGTTTCTGCTGATCCGCTGCTGCATGGGCGTGCCGTGTGGCCGTTCGGCAGGAGGCCCTACGACCAGGTGACAGCATCATCAGCCGTCAGGTACAATTGGGGCCTCTTCCTGCGCACCAGGTGAGCACGATGGCATCCTCGTCGCGTCAACGAGTGTCGCATCCCGGGCGGCATCGTGTCTGCCCAGGGACGCGCGTGTTGTTCATGGACAGGTTGGCCCGGCTCTTGGTGTGCGTCGGCTGGGTCTTCGGATTCGCCATCATTCCCTCGACTGCGCATTCCGCTGGTGACGTGCAGGACATCACTGGCGCAGTCATCCCTATCCTGTCTCAGGCCGATCCCTTTGGCAGCAGCGGCGAGTTTGATGCCGACGGTCGCTTGAGCTCGCGGTTTGAGTTCCGCTTCCGTGTCCGAGTGAGGAATCAGTCCGGGGATCCGGTTGAGGGTGACTCATTGATCGTCGTGGTGCAAAGAGTCGAGAGCGCCGATTATCTCCATGACGCGACTAACGAGTTAGACTATGTTGGCGCCGGCGGCCGGACGCGGGACGGAAAGCCATTCTACCGCGTTCCGCTGGGAGGCAAATCCGAACTCGGCCCCTATGCGGAGAGCGAAGAATTTATGGTCGAGATTCGCAACCCGAACCTGTCCATTATTTACCCTCCGGTCCTCCGCGTGTACGGGGTGCGCCGTTCTGATCCCGAGCGGTTCGAGGACACCTTTCGGACATTAGTGGAGAAGGGCAAGCTCAGCCTTGAGGAGAAGCCGGGTCTGCGCACGCCCTCCTCACCTGGTGTCCCATAGAAATCTCTCCTCGTTGGCCTTGACCATTTCTGCCGCAACCACTATTCTGGCCTTACGTCGTCCTGGCTCCAAGGAAGCGTGACTCGGTTCGTGAGGAGACGCCATGTCGCTGCAAGACCGGCTGTCTGAAGACCTGAAACTGGCGATGAAGGCCAAGGATCAGCTTCGCATGGACGTGATCCGCATGATCAAGGCCGCCGCTCGGAACAAGGAGTTCGAGCTCAAGAAGAGTTTGGACGATGCCGAGATGAGCCGCGTCATGAGCACGCTAGTCAAGCAACGGAGAGAAGCAGTCCAGGAGTACCAGAAGGCCAAGCGTGACGACCTGGCCGGGAAAGAATTGAAAGAGATCGCCATCATCGAGGCTTACCTACCGAAACCTCTCTCGCCGGAAGAACTCACGCAAGTCGTCGAGGCAGTCATCCGCGAGACCGGCGCCGCGACGCTGAAGGACATGGGCAACGTGATGAAAACCGTGATGGCCCGCCTGGCCGGTCAGGCGGTGGATGGTAAGCAGATCAGCGACCTGGTGCGGTCCAAGCTGAATAAAGGATAGGCTGATGTCACTCGCGGCAAGAATGAGCGGCCTGTTTCTCGCAGGGATGATATTCGCCAGCCTCGCCGGGTGCCACTACTATGAAGATTTCCGGCTCAAGAAGACGCAGGCGGACGTCCAGGAAGAACGGGCGGAGCTGATGAGAGCGTACCGTGAGTGCCTGCAGAAGTACGAGAACGATCCCCGCAAGTCCAGAGAATACTGTTCGGCCTACACCCAATCCCTCCGGGAGATCGAAACCAGACACGAGAGCGCGCGGTAAGTGCGGTCACTGCCTCGTGCACCCCACCTTCTCGGTGGCATCCGCAAATGTCCTATACCCTCTCAGGTAAGATCGTGGTCATGACCTTCGTCTGCTGAGTTGCTTCAAGCGTTCTAGGTCTCCGGCGATAAGGGCTTCCTTCTTTGCAAGGGTCCAGTGCTTGAGCTGGCGCTCTCGCCTTAGCGCTTCATCTTCCGAGTGAAACACCTCCGAATACACTACGTGGACGGGCCGGCGCTTGAACGTGTATGCAGCGCCCCGGCCGTCGTTGTGTTCTTTCTCACGTGTCTCGAGATTCTTGGTGTGCCCAACGTAGAGGGTTCCGTCTGAACAGCGGACGATGTAGACGGAGGACATTGTGGAGCCCTTCGACTCCCCTTCGAGGCGCTACGCTGACACAGGGTCGCTCAGGGCACCATTCGACGCGCCGGGAATCTAAAGGTCGAAGGGTGGCCTGCCATGAGCAAGCGGGGAAAGCTCTCGGCCGAGAGCTTTCCCGGCGCGTCGAATGGTGGAGGGCACGGGATTTGAACCCGCGACCCCGACGTTGCGAACGTCGTGCTCTCCCAACTGAGCTAGCCCCCCACTCGTGGAAAACAAGAGCGTATGGCGTATAGCCTATGGCAAGAAACCAGGAGCTTCAGATAGCAATGAGCGATTAAAAAGCTTCGAGCGCCAGATCTTCTTGACCGCGGGATTAGCCTGGGCGGGATTGCCACAGGCTTTCTGGCCGCGGAGGAGACGGGGAGGAAGTTCGGCGCTCGAGCCGCCTTGAAGTCGAACGCATTATACACAACTCAAGGGAGTGGCACTACTGCGAAGTTAATTGACTGAATCCGTTCTTCCCCATTCAGCCAGCGCCCGTTCGTTCAAGATGCGCAGGAATCGCGGCCGTAGCACCAGGTCGAACACCTCCTCTTTGCCCGGAAACAGTTCCAGGATCTCCACGCGAGCCCGCTCGATCAGATCGAGCGCTTCCTCGCGCGTGAGCGGAGTATGGCCAAGGCGGTAGGCCGTCAGGTCCGCACGCAGACGGAGCCGGATCATGCGCACCTGCTCTTCGCGCGCCTGCTCCTGCAGCCTGTTGTGCGGGTTGGCCATGATCTACCTAAAGCCCCCATCCTCCCCTCCCCCTTCAAGGGGGAGGGTTAGAGAGAGGGGTTAATGAGGGAGCCCGTCGCCGGATCGGATGCCCCGGCGAGCAGCACATGTCGTCCTTCAATCCGCAACCGCCCTTCGGCGTAGAGCTGGATCGCCCGTGGATAGATGCGGTGCTCCTGCACCAGGATGCGGGCGGACAGGGTGTCGGCCGTGTCTCCCTGCAGGACCGGGACGGCCGCTTGGATGATAATGGGCCCTTCGTCCACCCCTTCGGTGACGAAATGGACCGTGCAGCCGGCGATCTTCACGCCCCAGTCCACCGCCTTCTTCTGGGCGTCCAGGCCGGGAAACGCCGGCAGGAGCGAGGGATGGATGTTCATGATGCGGTCCGGGTAGGCGCCGATCAGGACCGGCGTGACGATCTTCATGTACCCCGCCAGCGCGATCAGTTCCACCTCATGCTTCTGTAAGACGTCGAGGATCGCTCGGTCATACGCTTCGCGACTGTTCGATCCGTGGGCAAACGGCTTGGGGTCCAAGAACACGCCGGTCAACCCGTGGCGGCGCGCGCGTTCCAGGGCCTGTGCCTCCTGCTTGTTGCTGATGACGACGGCGATCCGGGCATCCAGCGTCCCGGCCTCGATGGCGTCGATGATCGCCTGAAGGTTGGTCCCACGCCCCGACGCCAGAACTCCGACCCGCAGCTTACTTGTGGGGACCCGTGCCGACATACTCCACCCGTCTCTCACCCGCGACGATCTCGCCGATCCGGTAGCCCCGGTCTCCCAGTTCGGCGGCCCGGGCGATCAATTGGTCGGCATGGCCAGCCTGTGTCGCCAGCACCAGGCCGATGCCCATATTGAAGACCCGGTGCATCTCCTCCTCCTCGACCCGGCCGATTTTCATGATCAGCTTACAGATCGGCGGGATCGGCCACGCGCCGCGATGCACCCTGGCCTGACAGCCGGCCGGCAGAATCCGGGGAAGGTTCTCGGTCACGCCACCGCCGGTGATATGCGCGATGCCTGTGATCGGGTATTCGGCGGCCAGCTTCAGGATCTGCTTCGCATAGATCCGTGTCGGCGTGAGCAGCACATCGCCCAGCGGCCGGTCCAACTCGGAGAGCCGACTCTCAACGGTCAATCCCCCGTCCTCCAAGAGCACTTTTCGCGCGAGCGAGTACCCGTTGCTGTGCAGCCCCGTCGAAGCCAGACCGACCAGGGCATCGCCCGGGCGGATCCCCTGCCCATCGATGATCTTCGCCCGGTCCACCACCCCGACGGCGAAACCGGCCAGATCATACTCCCCCTCGGCATAAAACGACGGCATCTCGGCGGTCTCGCCGCCGATTAAGGCGCAGCCTGCCTGCCGGCAGCCTTCGGCAATTCCGCAAACGATGGCCTCGGCCTTCGGCACCGCAAGCTTGCCCGTGGCCAGGTAGTCCAGAAAAAACAGCGGCTCGGCCCCGCTGACCGCCACGTCGTTGACGCACATGGCGACCAGATCAATCCCCACCGTGTCGTGCCGGTCCATCAGGAACGCAATCTTGAGCTTGGTCCCGACCCCGTCGGTGCCCGACACCAAGACCGGATCTTTGTAGCGGTCTGCCTGAAACCGGAACAGGCCGCCGAACCCGCCCAGATCGGTGAGGACTTCCGGCCGGAACGTGGACCGCACCAGCGGCGTGATCCGGCGCACGAATTCGTTGCCGGCCTCGATGTCCACGCCTGCTTGTCGGTAGGTCGTCATGCCACAGAAGTACCGAGTGCTGAGTGAACGAAAAACCCGGTTCGAAAAACTAATGACTCCGGCCTCTTCGAACGACTGGATCATACAGAAGGCAGATCGGCCGGTCAACGAACACCCCCACCCTCCCCTCGCTCGACTGAGGCTCGTCGAAGGCCCCCTCTCGAGGGGGAGGGTTAGGGAGAGGGGGTCAACGCACGAGCTCCACGAGAGTTTCGAGATGACTGGTCTGCGGGAACAGATCAAAGGGCTGGAGGCGGGCGATCCGATACCCGGCATCACACAACCGACTGAGATCGCGCGCGAGGGTGGCCGGATCGCAGGAGAGATACAGTATTCGTGCGACCTGGATTCGCAGAAGCTCCTGGAGACATTCCCGACTCAAGCCTGTCCGGGGCGCGGCCACGATCACGACGTCATATCCCTGGGGTTGCGTGGCCTGTAACATCGCTTCAGCCCGCAGAGGTCGGAAGCGACTTCGGCCAACATGGTTCGCCTTGGCCGTGTGGCGCGCGTCGGCCAGCGCATACGGATTCGCCTCCACCTCCGTGACCAGGGCCCCAGCGCGCGCCAGCGGGAGCCCCAGGGTCCCGATGCCGGCGTACAGCTCGAGCACCCGCACTCCCGCTGCGGGCGCAACCCAGTCCGACACGGTGCGCGAGAGCGTCCCGTTCAACGGCCAGTTCGCCTGCATGAACGAGCGATCGCTGATGCGGAAGATTAGATCGCCCAGCCGGTCGGCGATCCAGTCCTGGCCGTCCACCCATCGTTGCCACCTTTGGCCCGCGCGCGCTCTGCCTTCAGTCCGTCCAATCGCACCAGCCTTGCCTCTTCCCTTTGGCCTTTTGCCTTCGCCACCTGCCGTGAGCACCTGCCCCACCACGTCGGGGATACCCTGAAACTGCTCGAACAGAGTGTCTGCTTGCTCCCGCTTGGCCGGGCCGGTGCGATACAGCAACAACGCCGAACCGAACGAGACTGAGCGCCTGATCTCGACCGACTCCAACCCGAGCGGCAGCTTGGCCCGCTTGGCCAATCGCTCACCGAGCGCTGCGACGATCGCACGCGTAGGCTCAGGCACCAACAGGCAGCAGGCGGCGGCCACCGGCTGATGGGTACCCTGCCGGTGAAACCCGAGCGCGAACCCCGCCCGGTCTCGGAACACGACGAAGCGGATCACACTGCGATATCCGTAAGGATCCGGGGAAGGAATGACGGCGGGCATCGTATCTTGCACAAGCCTGCCGACACGCGACAGCGTTTCTTTCAGGATCGCCCCTTTCTGGAGGAGCTGGGCCTCATACCGGATGTGCTGGAATTGGCACCCTCCACAGACCTCATAGACCGGACAGGGAGGCGCCACTCGATCCGGCGAGGCGACCAGCACCTCGCTAACCGTCGCCTCCTGGAATCCCTTGTGCTGCGCGCCATTCGTGACCGCGACCGTCTCCCCTGGAATCGCCCCGCGGACCAGCAGGACCTTCCCCTCCCGCCGGGCCAACCCCCACCCGCCTTGCACGAGCTTTTCGATGGTAACGGTCAAAGTGTCCTGGGGCATGATTTCCTGTTGTCGACCCGGCGTCTGGACCTTAACTGAGCGAGACTGAACGTCTTGCCTTTTTTCAGATCGTCGAGTCCTCGTACGGCTTCCTGCAGTAGAGTGAGATGGATATGTTCTCTTTCAAGGCGGTGATAATGGTCCAGCCGTTCTGCAGCAATCAGCGCCGCGCAACGCTCCCCATTTCTAGTGATGATCTTCTCGCTACCCTTCGTCCGGACCTCTTTGCACAACTCGGTCAATCTCAAACGAGCTCGGCTTAAAGACACAATATGTTTTGATGAGTTAGCCATGCCACCCCCCACCCGCCTTGCACCAGCTACTCAATCGTGACCGTCAGCGTTTCGTCAGCCACAGCTCGATCAACTTGCAACAGCAGTACACTGTACGCTGAATTTGTATGTCTCGCTCCCACCGCTAAAAAGCGGCATGCGATCTGTCGTGGACGTTCGCCAAAGCGGCGGCGTCCCCGCCCCAATTCTTCCTTACCACAAGCCTCGGATGGAAGCGATGGACGCAACCTTCAATCAGGTGCGGCGACCGGAGTGCCTCCAACTGCGCGCGTCCAGCGAGCACACTATCATCAAGCCACTTGCTAACAGATCTTGTGTGCGCGATGCGCGAGCACAGGAGGCACCCGGCCGCCATGCGCCTGCCGCCAACCGCCTTCGCCAGCCGATGAAACTTCTTCGATGCGCTAGGTGGCATGCGGCCTAGAGCGTACGTCCGCCGGAGCGGCGGGGTCCCCACCCGGCATCCGGAGAGGGAAAGCTGGTACTGACCACCGCACCGTGGTTGCAGACCACGGCGACGGGAATACCAGAAGGGTTCCGCTCCGGACTGCCGTGGAAGGGGTGCCGCGAGAGGCGCGGAAGCGAAGGGCCGCATGCTACCTGCCCACTCAACTTTCTGACAGCAGCTCCACCTTCAGCATCTTGATCTTCCGGTGCAGGTGGCTCCGTTCGATCTTGAGATCGTCGGCCTACAACGTGATCCGACCGCAAAACAGGTCAACAGCCTTGCGGAAGGCGAACAGCGTCGTGTCCTGCGGAGACGCTGCCAGAGCGGAATCTGCCGCAGCCTTCACCGCCGCTGCCATCACGGTGAAGCGCTTCGCCACTGACGCGGCGTCCTCCAGATGGAGGTCGGTGCCGCGTCGGAGCTTGGCAATGATGAAATCGGCGGGAGCCAGCAGTCGCACGCGCAGCCCTGGCTTCTCAACCAGTACGCAGGCGCGGTCCCGATATCCCGGCGGCATGGCGACTACGGACCATCCGGAGATGTTCTCTCCCAGATCAGCCGGCACCTGGCGCTCAGCCAGAAACTGGACCAGCGGCGCTAACTCCCCAACCAGTTCGCCGTCCACATCCTGCGTGGCCCGGTCCACATCACCATAGGCCTGTAACGCCAACCCACCGACAAGCAGCAAATCAACGGTTGCTCCGGTTTTCCGAACATACTCAGTGAGCAGGGCGATCAACCGATCAGTCGTGAGCCGTGACAAAGCGGAGCGCCTCCACTAAGGTGCGATACTCCCGCTGGTCGATTGGGCCTGGGTCTGTCGGAAGCGGCGCGCGGGTAATGACAGAGTGGATGAGGCTTCGATAACAGGTGTCCCATTGGCAGGCTTTCCGATAGGCTTCCTTCACCGCAGCGTGGTTGGACCAAGGCGTGAGGTCTAACTGGTCATTCACCAGAATTTCGAGCCAGAGCAGCCGCACGCTGCGCGGATCGCGCAGAGCCTCCTCTAGTGACACGGCTCCGGTGTAGGCCGGCAGCAGTTTGAGCCCGCCCGATTTCGCGGCTGGTTTCTGAGAAACCATAGGTCGTTAGCTCTCCGGGCGCAGCTCCACCTTGAGCATCTTGATCTTCCGGTGCAGGTGGCTCCGCTCGATCTTGAGATCGTCGGCGGTCCGCGAGACATTCCACTTGTTCTCCCGCAGCTTGCGGGCGATGTACTCCCGCTCGAAGGCATTGCGGGCATCCCGGAGCGAGTCGTAGTGCTTCGCCGAGAGGGCGACGCTTGGGGACAGACCTGCGTCCACTGCGGCTGGGCGGGATTGCAAGAACAGCACGACATGCGACGCGTCGATCAGCGGGCCGGGGACCATGATCAGCAGCCGCTCGATCAGGTTGCGCAGCTCCCGGATGTTGCCCGGCCAGTCATAGAGCTGCATCGCTTCCAGCGCCTCCGGGGCGATGTCTTTCACTCTCAGCCCCTGTTCCTCCGCATGCATCCGCAGAAAGTGCTGGACCAGCAGCGGGATGTCCTCTTTCCGCTCGCGCAGAGGCGGGACCACCATCGGTAGCACGTTCAGCCGATAGAACAGGTCGTCCCGGAAATTTCCCTTCTCGATCTCCTTGGCCAGATCCTTGTTGGAGGCCGCGATGACCCGGACGTCCACCTTGATCAGCTTGTTGCCGCCTACCCGACTGAACTGCTGCTGCTCAAGCGCCCGCAGGACCTTGGCCTGCGTGTTCAGGCTCATGTCACCGATTTCATCCAAAAACATCGTGCCGCCGTCCGCCTGTTCGAATTGCCCCCGCTTCTGGGTCGTCGCTCCGGTGAAGGCGCCGCGCTCGTGTCCGAACAGTTCGCTCTCGATCAGGGTTTCCGGGATCGCAGCGCAGTTCACCGCGACGAACGGACGATTACAGCGCGGGCTCTGCTGATGGATGGCGCGCGCCACCAGTTCCTTGCCGGTCCCGTTCTCTCCCGAGATCAGCACGCGGCCGCTCGTGGGCCCGGCCGTCGCGATGAGCCGGCGCAGCCGCTGCATGGCCGGCGAGGTGCCGACCAGTTCGAAGCGGCGCTCGACCTTGGTGCGCAGGCTGAGGTTCTCTTCCTCCAAGCGGCGCTGGTCGAGCGCATGGCGGACCCGGAGCGTGACATTTTCCAGCGAGAGCGGCTTTTCGATGTAATCGTAGGCACCCAGTTTGATCGCCTTCACCGCGGTCTCGATCGAGCCATGCCCCGACATCATCACCACGAGCAGCCGCGGAGCCTGCTCGCGGGCCCGCTTGAGGGTTTCAAGTCCGTCCACCTCCGGCATCCAGATATCCAGCAGAACTAAATCGGGTGGATCGGTCGAGATCAGCTTGAGCGCCTCCGCCCCCGCCTTTGCCACCGCGACCTGGTAGCCCTCGTCCTCGAGGATGTTGCTGAGGGAGTTCAAAATCGAGGGTTCGTCGTCCACGATGAGGATGGATTCGGCCATTAGCTCCTCGTTACTCGTCGCTCGGAACAAACGTCATTCGTATCTCGTGAAGCGTATCTCGTCAGATCTGTCCTGCGAGATACGAGAGACCAGATACGAGATACGTTTTCTTAGGTCGCTGCACGCTTCACGGTTGCTTCACGCAGGCAATTCGAACGTAAAGACGGCGCCTTTGGGCTGGTTGTTCAGAGCTCGGATGTGGCCTTCGTGGTCCGTGATAATGCGATGCACGATCGCCAACCCCAAGCCGGTACCGGTGCGCTTCCGCGAGAAATACGGCACGAACAGTTTCTCCTGGTCCTCCGGAGCAATTCCCACGCCCTCGTCGGCCACGCTGACGACCGCGCGGCGCCGCTTGCCGTCGTACTGGGTCGTGACCCACAGGCGGCCCTTCTGACTCATGGCTTGAACGGCATTGTCAAAGAGGTTGACGAACACCCGGTTCATCTGTTCCCGATCGAAGTTCAGCGGCGGAAGCGTCTCGTCCAGGTCAACAAGAAACTCCACCTCGCGGTGCGCGCTCCGGTAGAGCGCCACCACCTCGCGGATCACGTCGTGCAGTGCCTGGCGCGCCATCTGAGGCGCCGGCATCCGCGCAAACTTTGAGAACTCGTCCACCATCCGCTTGAGGCTGTTCACCTCGTTCACGATTACGCTGGTGGACTCGTCGAAGATCCCGTCGAAGTCTGGCGCCTTGTCGAAGAATTTCTTCCGCAGCCGCTGAGCCGAGAGTTGGATCGGGGTCAATGGATTCTTGATCTCATGCGCGATGCGCTGCGCCAACTCCTGCCACGCGGCCGTTTTCTGCGCTTTGATCAATTCCGTCAGGTCTTCGAAGACGAACACGAAGCCCAGATCCTGTCCTTCCTCGTTTCGCATGCGGGAACAGTTCAGTCCGATCGTCAAGAATTTGCCGTTCACCTCCATGGGACCTTCCAGCGAGAGATTATCCCGCGCGTCGGCGAGCATGCGGTCATACGCGTTCT
>JAHFEU010000064.1 GCA_023248295.1 Nitrospirota bacterium
GCACCGCCTGCCTCGCCTGGTTGTTGCTTCCGCTACGACTCTTCCTCATGTGCTCCCTTTGGTTGACGCACAGGGTGCCGAGATCTCAGAACGGTCCACGACAATCCTTCGTCAGCGGGAGCCTCGTTTCCAGACGGGGCCGGGCTCCATTCGCTTTACTGAATGCGATCTTATGAGCTACCGTCCCCCCAAAACACAAACGCCCAGGCGGGTCTTCTCCCGCCTGGGCGTTGCGCTGAACTGCCGGGTTGAATCTCCGAGCCACCCCCGGGTCGAGTGATGGAGACATGACTGGGCTCCGCAGGGGAAAGGGTAACGCTTAGTAGGCTCCGCTTCACCACTTATACGCAAAAGCCCTTTTGGGTTAGGAAGGAGTACGCATCCTGAGCCAGTTCGAGACGCACTGTGGTCCTCGGCCGTCAGTCCGAGCGATCGCGACGGAACCCGCGCACCGCAGCGGCCTGCGCGGTTCATGGGGCCGGCGGCGTCGTCGGCGGCCCGGAGTCCGCCACGCAGGTCAGCCCTTCGAATTGCGCGGTCTCGCTCGGTGCCCAGCCCGCCGCGTGCCGGGTGAGTACCCGCCAGACGTGAATGGCCCGGCCGTGCACGCGGTCCCACACCAGGGAGGTCTGCTCGGGTGGGAGCGGGTCGCTGAACTCCGATTGTCCGCTCGTAAAGTCATAGAAAGACACCTCGATCCGCTGTTCGTTGCCTGGCGGTGAGCCGACGCTCCAGCTTAACGCGGCGATTCCTTTCCGCAACTCCGTCTGGCTGCACGCAACGGTCGCCGTCAGATTCGTCGCCGCACTGGCCGCGCCCGACTCTAATACCGGAAGGTCGGACAAGGCGCTTGGTGGGGCCAGGACCTCCGCGGCGAGTCCCGTCATGGTTGCGGACACGATCGCGCCGAAGAAGAACGCGAATGCGTGGATGACTGTGGCTCTGAGAGGCACTCGCATGGCCGTTCCTCCTTCCTCACGGCATCCCAAAGTCCCGGATGGGGTCACGCGCCAAGCTACCGCGGCGCCTGGCCCGCTGTGGCGGCGGGTGAGCGTTTCGCTCACCCAGGCACCCGGCCGTTGATCCTTGGTCGTCGTGAGCGACACGGTGAAACGCTGGCAGCCCTTCGTGGTCCTCCTTGGTGAGCAGCTCGCTGCCGGTCTCCACCCGGCGGCTCAGGGGCCTGCCATGGCCTGGATCTCGACGGCGATCACGGCCCAGTCTGTGGGCCTGTTCAGGGTGCCCGTCACCGTGACCATGGACGGCGCGGCAATCGCTTGATCCTCGATCGCCAGGCCCGCGACGTCCCCTTCGCTGCCTTGCCGCACCATGGCCTGCTCGGTGAACCCGGGTCCAGGCGTGTGGCTCCTGAGACGGATGGCTGCCGCCCCGTAGGCCACCGAGCTAACGCCCCTCACGGGCAGGTCCACTGAATACACGCCCGTGTCGACACTTCTGTCGGACGACTTCATGCATGCCCCGTCCGGCCCCATCCTATTCGCCGAGACGGGGTTGCCGATTCCAAGCGCACGGGCGTACCGCGAGACCGCGATCACCGCGTTCAACGGCTTGGAGACCAACTTGGCCGTCACCCGGCCGCTGCCCGCCGGCGTGCCGCTGCCCGCCCAGACTTCTACGCGCGTCTGAGCGCGGTCGCTGCACTGTGCGTGGACCAGCGTCCAGTTCAGGCCGAGCCCTTCGACCGAGTCCACCGCCACGTCCGGCTTGGTTGAGATCGCCGCCAGGTAGAGATGGCCGGACACTGCCGTGAGGTCCGATGACGTCTTCACCGTGAGGCTCGAGCTGGAGCCGCCGGTCTTCGTCTCCACAGTGGCGGGCGGCAGGTCACAGGGCAAGGGGAGCCGCACCGTCGGTGCCACGTTCGTCGTGGAGATCCGCCAGGCCCCCCGGCCCTGCGTGCCGATGTAGATGTGGAGGTTCATGTTCGGGTTCTGAACATCCGCACCGAACTCATGGTCGAAATAGGCGAAATAGGGTCGCGGCAGGTGCGGGGTACCTGTGAGGTCGGGGAAGAAGGGGTCAGTGATGAGAGTCCAGTTCGCGCCGCTGTCCTGCGTCAGGAACACGCCGGAGTCCCGCCCACCGGCCACAATGATATTGGGGTTCTCGGGGTCAAAGGCGAGGAGGCTGGGTTGAGAATAGCCGCTAAAGGTCGTGAAGCTCGTGGGGCCTGTCCGGGTCGCGTACTTAAACTGACCGCTTCCGGTCATCCGCGCGTCCAGTTGGGCGTCAACTCTCCAGGTGTTGCCACCGTCCGCGGAGCACACCATCTGCGGCACGCCCGTTGAAGGAGACGTGTCAGAAGCGTACAGCCGGTTCGGATTGTTCGGATCTACGGCGACAATTCCCATCCAGTTGGGGAAGTTTTGGCCACCGGGGCCGAAGACCTGCTGCCAGGTGCCGGTCGTTGCCGTGCCGTTATACCGCCACAACTGCGCGGGAGTTTGGCCTTCACCCGCGAAACAGTTGTTCGGCGTGGAGAACAGCCCGCTCACCCCGTTGGTGTGCGCGTAAAACGTGGTCGTGGTGGCGGTGACGGCTGCGCGGACCCCGCAGAAGCCGATTCCGGTTGGATTGTTATTGGTTCCCAGTGGCGTCCAAGTGGCAGGGTTGTTCGTATAGTCCCTCGTCGCCGTGATGCCGTTGGTCGTGAACACGCCCGCGTTCGTGGCCGCAACGTACTGCTGGTCAGCGATCCGGTCGAGGAAGTCGGGAAATTGGAAAAAGGGGCCAACTGGGGGAGAGGTGTTGGCGGTGCCTGGGGGGCGTGTTACGCTCGCGAAGGTTCCGAAGGGTACGCCGCGATCAACAACGAAAAGGGTGAAGTATGTGGCGCCGACACCGGAGAACAGCACCCGGTTGGAATCGGCCACGGCGTCGAAGGCATCGTCACCGAACCGGTTGGTCCATAGGCGTACATCCCTTCCCGCTCCTGCGTTGCGCGTGATCCAGAAGCCATTGTCCTGGGTGGCGAAATAGAGATCCTCCGTTTCCTTCCCCGTCTGGTCGGCGCCGTGCATGCCAAAGAGCCAGAGGGCGTGTGGGGATTTATCTGGCTGCGTCCAACTAGGACTGTCGTGGCAGGCAGGGTTCTGGGTTTGCGTGTTCCGGTAGATGCCACCGTCGCTGGAATAGATCTGCGGACACGTATCGATCGCGACCTGCCCGTCGAAGACAATATCACCCATATCTCCGTGCGCCAAATTTACCGCGAACCAGTTGTTCGGCGTTTGGGGGCAACTGGGCATGCATGAGACAGGCGTGATGAGGAAGCCGACCGGGCAGCGAGGGACTTGTGGGCCCGTATCGGCCGGGTCGCGGCTTGTGCAATCGCCCCGAAAGAGCACGATGTCCCCGAACCAGAGGTCGAACTTTCGGGTGCCGGACCGCTTGTTCGTCTCGACGAAGGGGAACCGTCCCTGCGGGACGGGTTCAGGAGTGCCCCGCGGGTTCCAGGTGGACCCGCCGTTGTCCGATTCGTAGATTTTGTTGTCGGTGGCCGCGACGAACAGCACGTTCGGCTCATCCGGCGAGACCGCGATGGAGCACGGGCCGGGTGGAAGCAGCACATTCCCTCCGGTCCGGGTTGTCCAGGTCATGCCGCGATTCGTCGTGCGCCAATGTCCATCGTCGCCGCAGATATCGATGATCCCCTGATCGATCCCTTGAACGATCGTCCCTCCCGCCTGCACCACCACATCCCAAACCCGCTTCGCGGGGGTGATCGGAGTAATGAACTGCCAGTTCATGCCCGAATCCACGCTGAAGGCCAGGCCGCAGTTCGTCCCGATCGCGACAAGCGTGGTGTCGGGTTGGACTTGGATGCGTCGGATTCCGATCCCGAAGGCGGCCGGTTCGTCCCTCCCCCCGACGGCAGGGTTGCAGCTGAAGGTCGCTGGAGGCGTCGCCGACGCCGGGTGGGTCCAAGTTGCGCCGCCGCTATAGCTCACCTGGATGCCTGAGACTGAGCTCACCCGGCCGTCGTAAAACGAGGTCGCGTAGACGGTTGCACTGGCGACGTTCGTGGTGCCGGGGACGACTTCAACATCCCATGTGGCAGTCGGCAGATGGCCGTCCAGGTGCTGCCACTCCCGTCCGCCATTCGTCGTCATGTAGAGCCCGCCCCATTCGCTCGCGGCATAGAAAATCTGATTGTCGCCGAGGCTCCCAAGCCCGTTGACCCTGCCTCCCGAGCCCCCGGCCGGACCAATATCGGTCTTATCGGGGTTAATGTCCGAGTACGTGAACCCTTGGATTGCTAGGCCGGCGCGCGGCAGCAGGCAGAGCGCCACGGCCAGCGTTGCCACCATGGCGGTGCGGAGGGACCGTGAGACACGCGCGAGTCCTCCGGCTGTTTCAGAGAATAAATTGGTCTTCATGTTCCCCTCCCTTCACGCGACCTGCAAAGCCTTTTGGCCGTGAAGGTCACGCCGGTCCGCCGCTCGGGGGCAACCGAATGGTCGTTCCCCAGGCAGGGTTTCCCGGCTGGGCCGGGCTCCATTCGCTGTAAAGAATGCGATCTTATGAGCTACCGTCCCCCCAAAACACCAATGCCCACACGGGTCGGGTCCCACCTGGGCGTTGCGCTGAACTGCAAAGTTTGTTCTCCGGGTCCCCCCGGGCCGGTGATGGGGGCATCACTGGACTCACTAGCGAAAGGCTCATTAGGCTCCCAATCACAACCTGTACGCAATGCTACCTTTGGACTACGAACCAGTACGTATCCTCAGCCGCTCAGAGAAACAGCTTGGCCTTCGGCCGTGAGCCAGAGCGGTTACGACGCAGACCAAAGGTCGCGTCGATGCGGAACGCCCGCTCTCTGCTTGCACCCTCACCCTGCCCTCTCCCTCCGAGGGAGAGGGCAGGGGAGGGAGATTGGTTGCACCGTAACCTCCAGACATCAGTGGAGGCGGAGCGAACCGCTACATTTCGGGTGACAACGGAGTCACGACGGTCCGCCAGTATCCTTCGTCAGCGGGATTGTCGTTTCCAGACTCGTGCCCGGGTCTCGCAGCTTCACCGACGCAGCGTCAATTGCTTTGACCTGGATGCGCCCCTCCACCGTCTCGCCCGTTCGCACGATGTAGATCTCCCGCCCCTTGGCGAGAAACGCGCGGTGCTCCCCCCCCTCGGTGAGATAGCCGAAAAACCGGTACTGTCCCATCAGTTGCCGCGCCTGTTGGGCGGCCAGCTCCTTTTGCTGGCGGGCTTGCTGAGCCGCCAGTTGTTGTTGCCGGAGAGCCAACTGCTCCGCCGACTCCTCCGGAGGGGGCGGGGGAGGTCCTTGGACGGGACCCGATGATGCGGCCATCGCCAGCTTTGGTTTCTTGCCCCCGCGCCCTCGCGCGTCGGACGTCGTGTCCGAAGCACTGCCCAGGCGCGCGAAGATGTTTTTTGGTTCCCGGAACGTGACCTGGTTCTTTTTGGTACGCGGTTTGACCGGGGTCGGGAGGCCGGCGGCCCCTCGCGCCGCGTCTCGCGCGAGCCTCTGCCCCGATTGATAGGTGAGCGGGACCCGTTGCGGCTCCGGCTGGTTGAGCACCCGGATCGCGATGAGGGCCAGCAACACCAGCACTAACCCGCCCAACAAGCTCCACTTCCTGTGATCGCTCATGCCCCACCTGTCGGTGGTTGATCAGGCCGGAGAAAGGTGACCACGCGGATGTTGATGACGACCCGGCCGGCAGCGGTCTGAGGCCCTCCCGCAGATCGGCTGGCGTCGAGGCTTTCAATCAGGAGATACGGGCCGGTGGTCTCCAGCCGGTAGATAAACCGGCGGATCGCCCGATACTCGCCGGCTGCCCGGAAGGTCATCGAGGCTTTCAGCGCCAGGCCGTCTTCCACTTTCTGGAGCGTATAGGTCATCCCTGGGATGGCCACCTGATCCTGCTGAGCCAGCTCGGAGACCGCGAGGATTAGCGCGGCGAACTCCTTGCGGACCGGAAGCTCCTGCCACAGACCCTTCAATTCTTCTTCGGTTTTGAACATCGAGGTCTGGCGGCTGTGCGCCAGCCGGGCGTCTTCGTAGGCGGCCTCCGCCCGCATCAGACGCTCCTGCGCCGGCGCGAGCGCCAGCAGGTACGACGTGCTCGCGCCGGCCAGCGCGAGCACCGTCAACAGGGCGAGCGGTCGCAGCGCACGAGAGGCCCGGACCGCGATCGGCGCCATGGCGGGGTGTAGAAGCGGCATGCGGCAAATCCTTGCGTTTTAGCCCGGATTATTCATGAACGCTTCTGCTGCAATCGCCCATTCGCTGCTGCGACCAGCCTGCCCGCGCTCTGGACAGCGGGCATGCGGGCGGGCTCGCCGCTCAGTCCCTCAACGTACTGTTTCACGTACGCCTCGGTCCCTCGCCGCTCCGCACGCCCGTCTCGCGACGCGACTGCGCGATTTCGCGACGAACCGTCATGAATATTCCGGGCTAGCTCTGTGGGCGATAGGTCACGGTCATCGTGAATTCAACGGTCCTGGGCTCGTCCTTCCCCGGAGTGTTCGACTCGCCTCGGCCGCCCGGCTCCAGGAATCGGTGTTGCGATAGGACGACGTTCCGAAATGCCGCGTGGGTCTCCAACTTATTGACCAGGGTGGTCAGGTCCTTCAGCGTCAGGGCGGTTCCGTTGAGGGTGATGACGGTGTCTTTGAAGTCGAGCCCCACCGTGCTGATCGAGATGTGCGGGGGAACCGCCTCCTCGAGGTCGCTCAGGAACCGCGTCCAGGAGAAGGCCCGCTGTTCGGTCAGCCGGTTCACAAACGCCACCTGATGGCCAAGCTCCTTGGCCCGCGCGTCGGATAAATTCATGCCGGCCTGTGCGGCTTGTTGTACGAATTGACGACTCGTCTCCTGGACCCGCTCCGCTGCACGCGCTCGCTGTGCAGCTTGTTCGGCGATCATCCGGCTGTCCCACAAGAACCACAGGGCCGCTGTCGCCGACCCTGCAATGACGAACGTCAGACCCCATTGCGCGGCGCGTAGCAGGCTGAAGCCGGTCGCGGTCAGGGACAGATGCAGGGTGGGAAGGCTGGCGGAGCCCGTTGCGGGCGGGCGGCTATGCTCGTCGCCACCCGCCGGCAGTGAGGAGAGAAGAGACGATGAGAAGGAGCGCCACGATATCCTCATGGCGGATCAGGCCTCCAGCAGGCCGGCCAAGGCCGGCAGCCCGGACAGCGGGCGTGCGTCGGGGAGAGCCTGGCCGCCACCGTTCCGCGCGACCGGGACGTTGTCCCACCCGATCGGGATGACCTTGATGCGCATCGACTCGGCGCTGCCGGGATCGAGCACCTCGCACGCGGGGGAGACTCCCACGACAAAAAAGGGACGGAACAGATCGGGAAGCCCAGCCTGGGCGAAAGGATAACTATCGCCGTAGAATTGGAGTGTCGCGAGCACTTCGTCGGCTAAGGTCGCCGGGTTGCTGCTGCCGCCGTTGTGCAGCAACTTGGTCCGGAGGAAGACCGGACATCCGTTCCGAAACGCGAACAATGAGAAACTGCCCTCCGCAACGTGGAGAAAGAAGAGCTCGCCGGCGCCTGATGCCATAGCCGCCTGCATGGCGGGACGACAGAGATCGAAGAGCCGCGGGCTGGTGACGCCGACCGTGATCGGCAGCAGTCCCGCCTCCTCGCAGGCCCGCTCGTACTGCCCGACAATGTTGTTCCGGACTCCAACGGCGAGCACTCGCGGCGGTGTGGTTCGGAAGACCTGGTAACTCAGTCGCAGGTCGGCGGCAGGCATGTTGAAGTCTTTCTGAAACCGCCAGCGCAGAAGCCTGTCGCGATCGGCGGTCTTCGGGGGCAGCGCCTCGAAGTCGAGGAGGGCGACTCGTGTGCACAGATCCGGCAGGGTGAGCGCCACCGAGGCGGATCGCCCATTCCCCAGCAAGGCGCGAAGCTCCCGTGCCAGCGCCGGCACGTCGGAGACGTTCGGCTCGCCGGCCGACAGGTGGATGAGCCCGTCCGGCAAGGCACGCTCACTGCAGCGGCGCACTCCGATGCCTCCTCGGCCCCATCCCCGGCGAATCTCAACGAGGCTCAGCGTGCGTGCGCCGATGCTCAGCCCAAGGGAGGGACGTCTGAACGGAAAGACCGTCATGCCGCTCCTCCATGACTGAACGTGACCCGATTGACTTCCTTCAACGTCGTCTCACCGCGCAGGACCTTCTCCACGCCGGCCTCGCGCAGACTGGTCATCCCGCCGGCAATGGCCTCTTTACGCAGCTCGGAGGCGGGCTTTCGGTCCAGGATCATCTCCTTGATGCGGTCTGTGAGCGCCAGGAACTCGGTGATGGCGCGGCGTCCGCGATAGCCGAGGCCGTTGCACTCCGGACATCCCTTGCCCTGGTAAAAGGGCAGGTGTTTGACCTGGTCGTAATCCAGGCCGGACTCTTCGCACTGGGCGCGGTCCACGGTGAAAGAGATCTTACAGGCCGGACAAATGGCGCGGACCAACCGCTGCGCCAGGATGCAATTCAGCGAGGCGACGAAGTTGTACGGCTCGATGCCCATGTTCACGAATCGGCCGATCACATCGAAGGCGTTGTTCGCGTGCACCGTCGAGAAGACCAGATGCCCGGTCAGGGCCGACTGGATCGCGATCTGGGCGGTCTCGGCGTCCCGGATCTCTCCGACCATGATCTTGTCCGGATCGTGACGCAGAATGGACCGGAGGCCACGCGCGAAGGTCAGCCCCTTTTTCTCGTTCACAGGGATCTGGACGATCCCCTTGAGCTGGTACTCCACCGGGTCTTCAATCGTGATGATCTTGTCCTCCTGATTGTTGATCTCGTTGATCGCGCCATAGAGGGTCGTGGTCTTGCCGCTCCCGGTCGGGCCGGTCACCAGCACCATCCCGTACGGTTCCGTGATAGCCCTGCGAAATCGGCGGAGGTCCTCGGTGTTGAACCCCAGCCGGTCGAGACGGAGTTGCCGCACCCCGGAGGCGATGTCTTCCTTTTCTAAGATACGGATCACCACCGACTCGCCGAAGGCGCTGGGGAGAACGGAGACCCGAAAGTCCACTTTCTTCTGGTCCAGGCGCAACTTGAACCGGCCGTCCTGGGGAATCCGGCGCTCGGCGATGTCCAACTCGGACATGACCTTCAAGCGCGAGATCAACGGCGCGTGAAACTTGATGTCCAGCGGCTCCATCGCGGTGTAGAGGATGCCGTCGATCCGGTATTTGATCTCCACGGAGCGCTCGCTCGCTTCGATATGGATGTCGCTGGCGCGCTTCTGCAAGGCGCTCAGAATCATGGTGTCCACCAGCTTGACGACCGGACTCTGGTCCTTCGCGATCTTCTCGATCGAGAGCACCTCGTCCCCTTGGGCGTCCTCTCGGATCAGGACCGGACGAAATTCCTCCTGGATGCGCGTGATGACCTGGCTGTTTCCCTCGCTCTGGTTGAGGGACTCCAGAATGGCCGAGCGGGTCGAGACGACCAGCCTGAATTCCCGGCCGATGAGCAGTTCGAGCTCGTCGAGAGTGCGCAAGTCCTGGGGATCGGTGACGGCGATCGTGAGCACACCGTCGTTCTCCTCGAGAGGGACGAAGAAGTGCCGGTGCATCAACTCCACCGGGATCGTCTTGAAAAACTCCAGGTCGACGCGGAAGTCTTTGAGCGGATCGTAGCGCAACCCGTATTGTTCAGCCACGATCTCGGCGAGGACTTCCTCAGGCACGAGGCCCTGTTCCACCAGAAGGGCTCGGAAGGATCGGTCGGCTCCGTTCGCCTGGCCGCGGAAATCCTCCGCTTGATCCTGCGAGATGAGCCCGCGTCTGACCAGGATCTCGTCCAACGCTGCCCGCTTCACCGGCGTCGCCATCTGCTCCTCCTGAGGGGTTCAATAAAAGTTTGTTTGGTTTCTTTAGTTTGTCTGGTTTCTTTGGTTCGGACGAAACAAACCAGATCAACCAAACAAACGAGACAAACCAGTCATGCCGTCCCTGCGATCTGAAAGACCGGTAAATACATGATCAGCACGATGCCGCCCACGATGATGCCCATCAGTAAGAGCAGCATGGGCTCGATCCAGGTGGTGAGCTGGCTCAGCCGGAGATCGAGTTCGCCTTCGTGGAACTCGGCGACGTCCCGCAACATCATCTCCAGTCCGCCGGTCGTCTCACCGACCTCGATCATCTCCAGGGTCATCTGCGGGAGGAAGCGCTCCTGCTTCAGGGCCGCAGCCAGGCCTGCGCCGTCCCTGACGCGATCGGTCGCACTGGCAATGGCCCGCGCGATGATCCGGTTCGTGATGGCCCCGCCGGTGATCTGCAACGCGGTCATCAACGGGATGCCACCGGCTAACACGGTGGACAGCGTCCGCGCGAACCGGATGACCTGGCTCTTGAGCAAGACATCCCCGAGAACCGGGACGCGCAAGCTCAGCCGGTCAAGGAACTCTCGGCCTCCCGGTGTCCTCGCCCAGCGATAGGTCAGTGCCCCGAGACCCACGGTCCCGGCGATCAACCACGGGAACCACTGCCTGATGATCGCAACTGTCTGCAGCAGCATCCTGGTCGGAGCCGGCAGCTCCCTGTTGCTTTGCCCGTAGATTTCGGCGAACGTCGGCATCACATACATCACCAGGAAGATGACCACCGCCACGCCCACGAGAACCAGGAAGGCGGGATAGGCCAACGCCTTGAATACCTTTTCGCGCACGCCGATGACCAGCTTCACGTAGGCGATGTACCGCTGGAGGACCTCGCCCAGGGTTCCGGTCTGCTCGCCAGAACGGAGCGAGGCCCGGTAGAGATCCGAGAAGTAGACAGGGTAGCGGGCCATCGCCTCGGAAATCGACGCGCCGCCGCGAATCTCGCTCCGCACTCCTTGCAGGGCGGCTTGAAAGCCGGGATGAAACGCCCGCTCAGCCAGCAGATCGAAGATCTTGAGAATGGGGAGCCCGGACTTCACCAGCGCCAGGAATTCCTGATTGAACACCAGGAATTCACGGAGCGACAGACGGCCGCCGATCTTTGCTTTTGACAAAAGCGCGGCGGCGCTCCTGGGTCCCTCCAGGCTGAAGAGCAGCAAGCCCTGTCCTTCGAGCTGCGTGCGAACGGCCAGTTCGCTCTCGCCGTCCACTCGTGCTTCGACCAGCGTCCCATCCGGTCGCGCGGCCCTGTACCGAAACTGCGGCATAGAATCCTCAGGCTATGGGCTCCGAGGCGTCTTTCCCGCCCTTGCTGAGTTTTTTGATTTTGTGTCCGATTCGTTCTGGAGACGCGCCAGGTCCTTCTTCACCTGGTCCAGCTCCGTCGTCAGCGTGGCCAGCGCGGATTCCAGCTCTTTCATCCGTGCCTGCACGCCCGTCTCCGCCGCCTTCGCCTCCGCCGCGGCCTGCCGCAGTTGCGGCAGCTCCGCGAGCTGGGCCTGGAACTCGGCCTTGGCTTGAAGGAGCTGGTCGCGTTCCGCCCGCGTCGTCACCAGTTCTGATTGCTTGGCGTCGAACGCCTGTTGCTGCTCCGCACGGGCCTGGCGGAGCTCGGCGACCTGGCGCCGTAATTCCTGAAGCTCCGCCTCCTTCTTCGCCGCCGCGATGCGCGTGGCGGCCATTTCATTCCGGATCGCCGCCGCCTCCGCCCGCGTGTCTCGAATCACGGTCTCGAGCTGCCGCTGAGCGGCTGCGGCCGTTGAATCCGGCAGCGGCGGGTTGGTCGCGCAACTTGCCGAGAGCAGGGCGAGCCACACGAGGCAGAATCCGCGAGGAATCGCTGACTTGTTCATTGAGTGATTGATCCAGTGATGGCGTAAGCCAAATCTCAATGCGCAAATCTTCAATGGAGCAATGATCCAGTTCATCTTTGGGTTGTCACCACTGGTTGTACGGAGTGCCACCCAGCGCCACCAAGTCACTGCCACTATGGACATCGAAGACGCCGCCGTCCGCTTCATCCAGGATTTCCTGCCAGGTCGAGTCGGATCTCGTGAAGGGGTCCACCGGGATCCGCTTGAGGTAGCCCACTTCCTTCAGGTCAAGCAGGGCGGCTGGATATTTCCCGCGGTCGGCTTTAAACTGATCAATCACGTCGCGCATGGTGAAGAGATTCTGCTTCAGCGCCGCTTCCCTCGCTTTCGTAGCGGCGCCGGTAAACGATGGCTCAGCCAGCATGACGAGAATGCCCGCGATCGTGACCACGATCATCAGCTCCACAATCGTGAAGCCTCGCTGGCTTTTTCGTACCCTCTCCCGGGGACCCGTTGCTCCGTCAGATGCAACGGGTGATGGGAGAGGGTAGGGGTGAGGGTCGCGCAAGGCCTCACTGATGACCTGCAGGACTGAATCAAGGCTGGTGAGGATGTCGTGATCCCAGAATCGAATGACGCGATATCCCTGCTGTGAAAGAAATTCCGTTCGACTTTGATCGGCTTCGACCCGCTCAGTATGCTGTCCACCGTCCAGCTCGATCACAACGTTCTTCTCTGAACAGCAGAAATCAGCGATATAGCGACCAATGGGATGCTGGCGCCTGAACTTGGCGCCATCAACCTGACGGGCACGCAACGCAAGCCACAGCTTCCGTTCTGCGTCTGTCTGCTGGCGCCGGAGGCGCCGGGCTCGAGTGGTTACGAAAGCGGGCAGTTCAGCGCTACTTCCTTGATGTATCTGACTTCCACTCATCCGTCCCTTCCCCCCTCACCTCACTCCTCTCCCCTCCGGGGAGAGGGAAGTAAGATGAGCACCTACCAATCCCGGTATTTCGACTTGTCAACCGCCTCGTCGGGACTCTTGGAGTAGACGTCGAACACGTCCTCCTTGCACCAGTCCTTCACGTCCGGCGGGTCTTGATAACAGCGAAGCCCCCAGTCGTCGGTCCCCGTCAGTGGATCGAGCGGGACACGGCGCAGGTAGCGCCTGATCGGGGTGGTTTCCTTCACCGTGGCCTCCGCGCCGGACAACTTGACCTCCAGTAAGGTTTCAAGGCTCTTCGGGTACCCCGTCACGCCGGTGACCTCCTTGCACGTCGTTTTGTTCTTCACGCAGAGCGGGCCGGCAAGGATCTCGCCATCCCGCGCCCAGTCCCGACGGAATTCATCAAGGGCGTTGCGCATCTCCCGGAGCTTCTGGCGCAGCTCCAGCTCCTGGGTGCGCTTGCCGGTGTACTTCGACAGCGGCATGGCCACCGAGGCCAGCACCAGCAAGATGGTCACCGTGACCATCAGCTCCAGCAGCGTCACGCCGCGCTCCGCGGCCCGTCCATCGCGTCGAGCGGCCATCGCGTCTGTCGCGACCGAGGATCCTAACGCGACGACGCGGCGACGCCATGACTCAATTGACGCCAAGGACGCGACGACGCAAGAGACGGTCCTATGCATAATGCTCGTCGACCTCAACCTTCTGCTGCTCATCGCACATGCACGACCGTGCGCTCGGTGGTGACCGCGATCGTCTTGCCGGCGGTGCCCGACACGGACCCCTGCTGGAGCGTGATGGGAAAGTCGCCCGGCGTCTTGGCCTGAAACACCAGCGTGGCCAGCACCCCGCTGCCGGCGGCCAGGGGAGCCTGGGGGCGTAGGGTGAGCACGACCTGGCCGGGGCCCGGGCCAGGGATTGTACTGGCCGTCAGCGTGGCGGCGGCGGGCGTGGCCCGGCGAAACTCCAGGGCCTGCGGGTCAAAGGCGATCGTCACGAGGGACTCGGTCAGGCCCTCCACTTGCGTGCTGGTGAGGTCCAGGCGGAACTCCTGCCCCCGGGCGGTGGCCAGTTCTGCCGGGCGGAAGGCCAGCGTGGGGGCGGGCCGTGCCGCCACCT
>JAHFEU010000065.1 GCA_023248295.1 Nitrospirota bacterium
AGCAGCTCGTCCTTGATGAGCTTGCGGACCAGCGCCTCGCTCGCCAGAACCGACCGGAGGTACTCCATGCGTTTGAGCGTCTCCTGGTACTCCTCGACGAGCTTGTTCCGTTCGAGCTGCGTCAGCCGCTGCAACTTCATGTCCAGGATGGCGTTGGCCTGGATCTCGGTCAGCGCGAACTGCCGAATGAGGCCGCTCCGGGCTTCGTCGGGCGAGGCCGCGCGGCGGATCAGAGTGATCACCGCGTCCAGGTGGTCGAGCGCGATCTTGAGCCCTTCGAGAACGTGGGCGCGCTCTTCGGCCTTGCGGAGTTCAAAGGCGGTCCGGCGGACCACCACCTCGCGCCGGTGCTCGATGAAGTGCACCAGGATCTGCTTGAGATCCAGCACCTCCGGCCGGTTGCGGACGAGGGCCAGCATGATGACCCCGAAGGTGGACTGCATCTGGGTGTGCTTGTAGAGCTGATTGAGCAGGACGAGGGGAATGGTGCCTTTCCTGAGCTCGATGACGATGCGCATCCCATCCCGATCCGACTCGTCCCGGAGATCCGAGATGCCGTCAACCCGCTTCTCCTGGATCAATTCCGCGATCTTTTCGATCAGCCGGGCCTTGTTCACCTGGTACGGAATTTCGGTCACGATGATGCGGTCGCGATCGGTCCGCTCATCGGTCTCCACGCGCGCCTTGGCCCGCAGGGTGAGGAGGCCGCGGCCGGTCCGGTACGCGTCCTTAATGCCCTGCGTGCCGTAGATGAGCGCGGCGGTGGGGAAGTCCGGGCCCGGAATGACCTTCATGAGTCCGTCCACCGTGGCCTCGGGGTCGTCGAGCACCATCAGGAGGCCGTCCACCACTTCCGCCAGGTTGTGGGTCGGGATGTTGGTCGCGTAGCCGACGGCAATCCCGCCGGCGCCGTTGATCAGGAGATTGGGCACCTTGGCGGGAAGCACCAACGGCTCGCTCCGCGACTCGTCGTAGTTGGGCCCGAAATCAACGGTCTCCTTGTCGATGTCGGCCAGCATCTCCTCGGCCAGCTTCGTCAGCCGCGCCTCGGTGTACCGCATGGCGGCCGGCGGATCGCCGTCCACCGACCCGTAATTGCCCTGGCCCTCCACGAGCAGATAGCGCATGTTGAAATCCTGCGCCATCCGGACGAGCGTGTCGTAGATCGCCGTATCGCCGTGCGGGTGGTAGTTCCCCATGATCTCGCCGACGATTTTGGCCGACTTGCGATAGGCCCGGTTGTGCACCAGGCCCATCTCATTCATACCGTACAGGATCCGACGGTGAACCGGCTTCAGCCCGTCCCGGACATCCGGCAGGGCACGGCCCACGATCACGCTCATCGCGTAATCGAGGTAGGACGAGCGCATCTCGTCTTCGATGTCGATCTGGATCAGACGTTCATCAACGGGCATGTCTTCTCTCTTCCCTCCCCAGCCCCTTCCGATTGTGTAGCGTGGGGTGGCTTGGATGGCTCCTACTGCGCGCGTCCAACGAGCACAGCTTCATCGTGCGCGGTGCGCGAGCACGGGAGCCATCCATGCCGCCCGCGGTCACACATCCAGGTTCCTCACTTCGAGCGCGTGCTGCTGGATGAAGTCGCGCCGGGGCTCCACCTCGTCGCCCATCAGGATCGAGAAAATCTCGTCCACGCCGGCCACGTCTTCCAGCTTGACCTGGAGGAGGGTGCGGGTCTCGGGATTCATGGTGGTTTCCCACAACTGCGTCGGGTTCATCTCGCCCAGCCCTTTGTAGCGCTGCAGGCCCAACCCCTTCTTCCCGGTCTCCAGAATGGCCCGCACCAACTCGGCCGTCCCGGGGTACTCAGGCTGCGCATCCCCGGTCTTCATCTTATACGGCGGACGCCCCAACCCGATGGCGGAAGGAGCCAGCTTTTGCAGCTCGCGAAAGTCCGCCGACCCCACCAACTCGTGGGTGATCTCCAGGCTGTGCGACATCCCGTTTGTCTGTACCCGGCAGACAACTTTGTTGGACTCGTGTTCTTCATCCGTGGCCATGTCGAGGGTGAGCGTGGCTTTCGGATAGATGGCCGCCAGGGCTTTCTTCGCGCTGGCGACGACTTTTTTGAGGGCCGCGGTATTCTTGAGGAGGTCCCGGTCCAATCCCGGTTCGTCCACAAACGCGCGCAACAGCCCGGCCTCCTGCTGTTTTTTCCCGAACCGCGCCAGCAGGCCTTCGAACGCAATCAGCTTCTTGAGAATCGGCAACAGGCGCCGCCCGGTTGCAAATGCCTGCGCGCTCTCGAGGTAGACCTCGACCTCTTCGACCGCCAGATCCGACAGATACTCGTTCAGCGCATTTTCATCCTTCAGGTACCGTTCGGCCTTCCCCTTCTTCACCTTGAAGAGCGGCGGCTGCGCGATGTAGATGTACCCGTGCTCGATGAGCTCGGACATCTGGCGGTAGAAGAAGGTCAGCAACAACGTCCGGATATGACTGCCGTCCACGTCTGCATCGGTGTTGTGGCAGCACAGCCCACCCATCCCGGCGACGAAGTTCTCATCCCCCTCGACCGAGAAGTCGTACACATTCCCATCGCTCGCTTCGACGGGCAGGATCGATTCGATAGGCAGCGCCACGAGGTCGCCGTCAATGGACTCGAAGCGCCGGTTGATGCTGGGCCACTCGCTTCGCAGCCGCGCCTCGACTGCCGGCGCGCCTGGGTGGTCCACCCAGACCGCCCGCACCCGCTCCAGGTCCTCGCGCGCCGTGACGGTGACCGTCCAGTGTAAGTGCCTTGTCTCGCACGGCTCGCCGCGGATTTCGCGCACCTCTCCGTCGGGCTCGCGGACAGAGACCGACGCGACAACGCCAAAGGACGCGAGCAAGTACTGGAGGCCGCTTGCGATGTCACGCGATGAGGTGGAGAGAACCACCCGGCCGCCGCACACGGTACCGTCGCCGAGCAGGTAGCCGCGCAGAAACGCCGCGCGCAGCGGTTCCGGCACGTTGAACACGAGGTCCGGGACGCGCTTGGTCGTAGACTCAGCCTCACGGAACCCGAAGACGTGCTGCCACGCGAGCGCCGCCACGCGGTTCACCAGCTTCAGCTCGCCGGCGCGCCCAGCCGTCTTGTAGCTGCGCGGCGGAAGCCCGAACACGCGCGCGAACGCCTCGGCCATTTCGGGAACGAGCCGCTCGTTCACTTTCCCGATGGACAGCCGGATGCCGTTGCGGTCGGAGCAGGATCCTTCCGCCATGTAGAATCCGAGCAGCGTCATCAGCTCGGGCGTCACGTCGATGAAGCGGGCGACGCCCTTCATGCCGTTGTGCTCAGGGGTCAACTCCAGGTCCTCGCGCGTGCCGAACCAGTCAAGGTCCTCGGCATCAAGGGCCGACAGGCGCAGGCGCGACCGCACCCGGTTGCGCCCGGAGTCGCGGTACTGCTCCTCCCACGCCCGGTCCAGCCTGCTCGATCCGACCGCGACTCGCGCCATCACCGACCCCGCGTTCGCGCCTACGGCGGCGACGTATCTCTTGAATGCATCCACCGTGGGGCGCCAGGCGCCTGTCTCCCAGCCGTAGAAGGTCCCCGGCTGGCGGATGCCAAGGGCAGCGCACAACTCACGGTTTGTGATGCCTTGGGCCCGGCGCGAGGCCGCAAGCGCCACGCGGACATCCGACGGCACATCTACACGCGGAGCGGTCCACTCAGGGTGCGCCTCATCCTTCACCCGCTCCCTGAACCACGCCTCGACCGCCGGGCCGCGTACCCACACCTGCGAGGCCGCCTCCGGGACCGCGTGCAGCGCGCGCAACAGGTCGATCCGCCGCGGCGCGTCCTCGGGCAGCCGCAGCACGCGCGGCGCGACGACACGGTCGCCCGGGCGCAACTCGTCGCTGCGCTTCAGCCGCACCTCGCGGCCTTCGTACACAAAGACGCTGTGGCCGGCGGTGACGCGCACGGACCGGCCATAGGCCGTCCTCACCTCGTAAAGCGGCTCCTCCACAGGGTGGCGAATGACCGCGTGGATCGGCCGGAAGCGTACCCGGTGATTGTCGAGGCCGACGCAGAGCACCTCGCCGAGCGCCTCGCCCATGCGCCGCACCGCGCCGTCCTGGGCCGGCGCGCGGCCCTCCAACGCGCGGTCGATGAATTCGCCAATCCGTGCGAGTCTCGCGCCACGGTGGTCGCGGACGAATACATGCTCACCTCCGTCCACGCTCATCAAAATAATCTTGTGGTAGCGGGCGCGGGCGAGGTCGAAATCCTCCTTATCGTCCTTGCCTTTCTCGCCATCGTCCTTCGCTTTCTCGCCCTCCTCCTCGCGCTGGCGCCCGATGCCGGTCCCGAGGGCCATGATCAGGGTCCGGATCTCTTCGTTGGAGAGCATCTTGTCGAACCGCGCCTTCTCCACGTTGAGAATCTTGCCCTTGAGCGGCAAAATGGCCTGGAACTTCCGGTCGCGTCCCTGCTTGGCGCTGTTGTGGACGAAAACGCCGGCCGCAAGGGCGAAGTTATGCGTGCCGGGGACCTCGAGGTCGTAGACGTCGGCCCGCCGTTCCAAACGGACGACCTCCTTCACCTTATGATTCAGCTTGGCTACGGTCTCCTCCAGGCGCTCCTGGCTCCCGCCGAAGAAGCGGCTCCGTATCGTGTCCAGCCTCAGGAGGCTCCGGTCCCCGATCCTCCGGCGCTCGGCGTTGTACACGGTCTCGTCGAGCTTGCCCGTCCTCTCGTAGACGCTCCGCAGAGTGGCAAGTCCCTTGCGCAGGTAGGTCTCGTTGTAGGAAGCCTTCCGCTGGGCCCGGAACTCCGGGGTCCACTGCTCGCGGGTCTTCCCGCTCCTCCACTGGAGCAGGGCCTCGTCCTGCCACTGCCGCTTGGCGATGGCGCTCAGACGGGCCAGTGTCTCCGGATGCTCCTTGAGGAACCTGCTCGTCCGCTCCGACTGGAGGAGGCGATTGGCCTCCTGGCGCCAATACTTCCGCTGCTCCGCGTCCAGCCGCTCACGGGTCTGCTTCTGGAATTCCGGATTCGTGGCGTAGAACTCCAGGAACTTGGCGGTCATGAACCGCTTATAGTCCGCGTTCGTCCATTGGGCCCTGGCCCGCTCGGAAAGCATGCGGCGCATCTCGGGGCTGGTCATCGCCCGGCGGATCTTGTTACGAAACTCCGGCGTCTTGCGGATATCCCGCAACTTTGCGCGCGTCTCGGGCTTGTTCAGGGTCCGCTCAGCGTGCGCGGCATGGTGCGCAAGATGCTCCTCTTTCGTGAGGCGCACGATGTTCTCGGGGTTGTTGTTGCGCTTGTTCCAATCGAGGTGGTGGCGGTGGGTCCCGGCCGAGGAATCATACGCCCCATGCCCGAGGTTGTACCGGTCGGACAGGAGATGCGTGAAGACCCAGCGCAACTCCTTGGGGTCATATACCATCTCGTAATCCTCGATGGTGATCCTCCTCCCGACGCGCGAACGCTGCCGGCGCAGGGGCATGAGGGAGTCTCCCGGCTCAAGGTCGGCCGCCTGGCGGTAGCTCCCGTCCCGCAGCATGAACCGATGGTTCGGCGTGCACACGGCCTCCGATCCGTCATCCAAGACCACCTTCACGAGCTCCGCGTTCGTCTTCGTCTTCCTCACGTTGAGGATGGGCGCGATGCCGATGCGGCCGTCGTCCTGGATGGTATAGCAGTAGTTCCTCTTCCCCTGATCCCACTCCTTGACCAACTGCAGGAACGGCACATCCCGGCCGTCCGCGAGCACAACCTCGGTGTCGCCGGTAAAGCAGCCGCCGGCCGAGTCCCCCTCCACGATGAACAACTCGCTGTGCGCGGGGTCCTTCTCGGAGCAGTCGGCCAGCTTGCCGGGCAATGAGCCTCCGTCCAGCGCGCTCTTGCGCCGGATCAACTCCTTGGCTTTGCGGGCCGCCTCCCGGGCTCGGGCCGCATCGACCGATTTGCCAATCACCTTACGGGCGATCGGGGGATTCTCTTCGAAATACGTGCCGAGGGCTTCGTTGACGGCCGCCTCGACGATCCCCTTGACCTCGCTGTTCCCCAACTTGGCTTTGGTCTGGCCTTCGAACTGTGGGTTCCTCAATTTGACGCTGACAACGGCGGTCAGGCCCTCGCGGACATCGTCGCCGGTCAGCGATTCGGCGTCCTTCTTCAGCAGCTCGTTGGCGTAGGCGTAGGTGTTGATGGTCCGGGTCAGCGCCGCCTTGAAGCCGACCAGATGGGTGCCGCCCTCGCGCGTGTTGATGTTGTTGGCGAAGGCGAACATGTTTTCCGAGTACCCATCGTTGTACTGCAGCGCCACCTCCAGCATCACGTCGCTCTTTTCGACTTCGATGAAGATCGGCTTATGCAGCGGCGTCTTGGCCTCGTTCAGGTGCTCGACGAACGACACGATCCCGCCCTTGTAGCGGAAGATCTGCTCTCTCTCTCTGCGCTCGTCCTTGAGCGTGATCGCCAGACCTTTGTTGAGGAAGGCGAGCTCGCGCAGGCGCTGGGCCAGCACGTCGAAGCTGAACTCGAGCGACTCGAAGACCTCGCCGTCCGGCTTGAAAGTGATCTTGGTCCCACGCTTCTTCGTTTTGCCGGTATCTTTGAGGGGGGCGGTGGGCTTCCCGCGCTCATACCGTTGCTCGAACACATGCCCGTCTTGCCAGATCTCCAGCTCCAGCCATTCCGACAGGGCGTTCACGACCGAGATGCCCACCCCATGGAGGCCGCCGGATACCTTATAGGCCCCCTCTTCGAACTTCCCGCCGGCGTGCAGCATGGTCAGGGCCACCTCGGCCGCGGACTTTTTCTGAGTCGAGTGCATCCCGGTCGGGATGCCGCGCCCGTTATCGACCACCGTGAGGCTGCCGTCGATGTGGATCGTGACCTCGATCGTCTCGCCGAACCCCGCCATGTGTTCGTCGACGCTGTTGTCCACCGCCTCATAGACCAGGTGGTGCAACCCGTCTGGGCCGGTGCTCCCGATGTACATCGCGGGGCGCCTGCGGACCGCGTCCAGGCCCTCCAGCACCTTGATCTGGTCGGGACTGTATCCCTCGGCCTCGGGCCGAGCGGAAGGCTCCGTGTCGAGGGTCTTGCCGCTGTCGTCTTTGGTTGCCATCCTTCCCTTACCTACGAATGAATTGCTGAAGCGGGACGCGCTACACCTTGATCGGCATGACCACGCAGGCGAATCCCGCGTTGCCCGGCTCGCGAAGCAGGCAGGGGCTCAGCGGGGTGTCCATCTGCAGGGTGACCGACTCTCCATCCATGACGCCCAGCACGTCCAACAGGTATCGAGCGTTGAAGCCGGTCGCCAGGGGCTCCCCTCCATAGCGCACCGGGACCTCTTCGGTCGCCTCGCCGAAGTCCGGGTTGTTCGAGAACAGCGTCATGTGTCCGCGGGCGAAGGTCAGTTTCACGGCATTCGTCTTATCCCGTGAGAGCACCGCGACGCGGCGGAGCGCCCCTTCCAATTCCTCCCTGGCCACCGTGACGCGCTTCTCCTGCTCCTTTTCCTTGGGAATGACCTGCTGGTAGTTGGGGTAGTTCCCCTCCATCAGCCGCGAAGTCAGCAGAAGGCCGCTCTTGCGAAAGATCATCAGATTTTTTGTGAACCCGATCAGCGGCTCGCCGTCTCCTTCTTCCAGCAGGTGCCGCATCTCATGGGCCGCCTTCTTGGGAATGATCGCCTTGATCTCCCGGGGCGCGTCTTTGCTCGCCGTCGCGCCCACCTCCTGCTCGGCCACCGCCAGGCGGTGACCGTCCGTCCCCACCAGCCGGAGCGTCGTTTTCTTCTCGGACGTGGTCAGGGTGACGAGCAGCCCGTTCAGGATATAGCGGGCATCATTGTCCCCGACCGCGAACAACGTCTTCCGGATCAACTCGACCAGGCCGACCCCCGCCAACGGCGTCAGGCCTTCGCGCTCAATCGCCGGCATGGCCGGGTACTCGCTGCTCGGGAGACCGACGATCTTGAATTGGCTCTTCCCGGCCTGGATCGTCGCCCAGTTGTTCTCGCTCACAGTGAGATCGATTTCCCCAGCTGGCAGTTCTTTCAGGATCTCGTAGAGCTTGCGCGCCGACAGCGTGATGGAGCCGGGCTCGCGAACGGTTGCCTTGTATAATCCCCGCATGCCGATTTCCAGGTCGGTCGCGAGGATGTCCACCCCGTCCGCCTTGGCTTCCAGAAGAATGTTCGAGAGGACCGGCATGGTGTTCCGTTTTTCCACCACGCCCTGGACCCTCTGCAGGCCGGTCAACAGTTCGTCCCGCGCGATTCGTAGCTTCATCGGGTGATCTCCCCCATTCCGGCTCGTTAGCCTCTCGCGATCTGATTCTTCAGGCTCTCCAGCGTGGAGTTCAGCGCGCTGTCCGACGCCTTGGCCTTGGCGATCTGCTTGCAGGCATGGATGATCGTGGTATGGTCCTTGCCGCCGAAGTGCCGGCCGATCTCCGGGAACGAGGCGTCGGTGAGCTCTCGGCACAGGTACATCGCAATCTGCCTCGGATGCACCAGCGTCTTACTCCGGCGCCTCGATTTCATATCGGCGATCTTCACGTGAAACCGCTCGGCCACCGCCTCCTCGATGTCATCCATGGCGATGATCTTTTTCTTCTCGCCGATGATGTCACGCAGCACGTTCTTGGCCATGTCCAGCGCGATGGCTTGGCCCGTCAAGGAGGAATAGGCACCGAGCCGGATTAATGAACCTTCCAGCTCCCGGATGTTGCTCTTCATGTTCGCAGACAGAAACTGGATCACGTCCTCGGGCAAGCCGATCCCCTCATCCTCGGATTTCTTACGCAGAATGGCGATGCGCGTCTCCACATCCGGAGGCTGCAAGTCGGCGATCAGGCCACACTCGAAGCGCGAGCGGAGGCGCTCCTCGATATCCGGCATTTCCTTCGGGAAGCGGTCGCTCGACAGGACGATCTGCTTCCGCGCCTCGTAGAGCGCGTTGAACGTATGGAAGAATTCCTCCTGAGTACGCTCCTTCCCGGCCAGGAACTGGATGTCGTCGATCAGCAACATGTCGATGTTGCGGTAGCGCTTGCGCAGCTCGATCATCTTGTCGTAGCGGATTGAGTTGATCACTTCATTCGTGAACTGCTCGGTAGTCACGTACGCGATCCGCAGGTCGACGCGCTCCGCGACATGGTTGCCGATCGCGTTCATCAAGTGGGTCTTGCCCAAGCCGACGCCCCCATAGATGAACAAGGGATTGTAGGCCCGGGCAGGGGCCTCCGCGACCGCCATGCTGGCCGCGTGCGCGAATTGGTTGCTCGCGCCGACCACAAAACTCGTAAATGTGTACTTGGGGTTCAGGTTGACCATCCTTCGCTCACGTCTGGGCTGCGAGCCCCGAATCGGCGGCGCCTGCGGCGGGGCCTCACGACCCTGCGGCTTCTGACTCGTGACAAACGCCACGCCGACTTCCCCCTCTCCGCGCACAGCCGCTAAGGCCTCCGCCAGGAGGTTCCCATAGTGCTGGCCGAGCCATTCCCCAAAGAACTTGTTCGGCACCTCGATCCGTGCCGTTGAGTCCTCGATACCCTGGAGGCGTACAGGGACGAACCACGTGTCGAACACCTGCTTGGGGACTTTCCCCTGGATAAACGCCAATGTCTGATTCCAAACACTCTCGCCCTGCATGAGGGAGCACCTCCGTTATGCACAGGTCTATCAACAACTGTGAATATATAAGTCATTAAAGTAGAACGAGTTTTGATTCAAGCCTGTGCTCATCGCGATCCGACTCTCTCTTTGGGAACCTGGGGTGTATGTGAGTAATGGGGCCCTCTCGCAGTGGTCCACAGGTTATGGAAACGTCACGCACACCTTGGAAGCCAGCGGGTCCAGACCTTCACATGAGCACTCGCTTCGAAAGGTTCTTTCTATCTTGCGTGCTTGACAGCTCTCCACACGGTTCACAGGACCTATTCCGATTCCGGTTGTTTCGAGTTCTTTCTTCTACAACCTAGTATCTATTCGGAGTAGACACACCGGTCATTTCCGTTACAACGCAATGACCGTATCGGCGTCAAAGATCATACGCAACATCTCGTGGTACGAGACCGTGGGAAACGCGGGACGGATGTTCCTCGCGGTCACGTCGTCCACGAGCGCGTACGTACGGCCTCCAGGCACGTGCGGCAGAGCCACAGCATCCTGAATGAGAAGAACGGAAATTTGTTTCTCAGGGGAAGTCTCCTTGGGAAGCGGAACATGGGACCACTGAGCCGAGCCTTTACTCAGGACGTAGAGGACCTTTCGCAAGGGAACCCTCACGCGAGTCAGAATGCCAAGACGCGATCGGAAGAACTAACCAGTGCCTCAATGTCCCGAGAGGATGATTCGCGAATATCAAAACCGGCATCGAATGGAAACTCCGCACGCGCGCCGACAGGGACGATAAAAGGGATTTTTAACTGCTTGAGCGAGGGAAGGTACTTCTCAAGGATCTCTGTGTCCAAGAGTTCAGATGTATCCTCCGTCAGAAGCAAGGGCGCGCGATCCAGCAGAATCACAGTCACAGGATTATCTCCAGCGGCGAGCCCAAGGGCGATGCGAAGAGCCTCAACAGGACGGTGCGTCTTGAGAGGGTCCTCACGAATCACGACGACAACGCTCGGCGGCATGGGGTGCCCGTGGGGCCCGTCTTAGTTAAAAGCGACGAAGCGATCGCATCCATTGAGCATGTTCGACAGGACCACAAGGCCGCACAGCGTAATTCCCTCATCCAGCCCGTCAGTTGGAACACCGTGTCGCTGGCAGCCATAGGCGCACACAAAAAACTTTGCTCCACGCGAAGAGAGCTGCACGAGGCGCCGATCACGGAGGTTCAGAACCCCTTCATCGATCAGGTAGAGGTACACGTCGATATCGGAATCGAGAGCCTCTTGGCAGAGGCGTGAAACGGTCGTCACATTCGGGTGGGACGGTGGGGTGGAGAGCAGCACTCCAAGCTTCTTTTTCTCCATAATGTCAGGCGCCCCATTCATTTCAGTAAATACAATAAAATCAATAACTTACAACCATATCGTTATTGTGCATAACCTACGCTTTTCCCCACGAAAAGTCAACAGGTAATTCAGGCGCATTTAGCCTGTTTTCAAGCGCGACTTGAGGGTCTGGGCAGCGGTCGAGAGGGAGAGCTCTTCTTGTTCTTTCGTGCCCATGTTGCGGACCAGGAGACGCCCTGTTGTCACTTCGTCGTCCCCGATAATCACCACATACTCGGCGCCGAGGCGGTCGGCTTGTCGGAGATGCGCTTTGAGCGTGGACGCGCGGTAATCGGTGTCTGCGCGCAGGCCGAGACCGCGCAACTCATCGAGGACACGTGTGCCGGCGGCCATCCCCCGCTGACCGAACGCAGCCACAAAGATGAGCTTCTGCGGCGGCGGGATGGCTGAGGCGGGGAGCACCAGTGCGACACGCTCAAGCCCCACGGCGAATCCGACAGCCGGGGTACTGGCTCCTCCCAGCGCCTCGACGAGTCCGTCATAGCGGCCACCTGCCGCCACGGCGTTCTGCGCGCCCAAACCACGGCAGGTTACCTCGAAGATCGTCTGGGTGTAGTAATCCAGACCGCGCACGAGCCGTGAGTTGACCGAAAAGGGAATGTCGAGATCGCGCAGACCCGCCTGCACGTCCTGGAAATGCTGACGCGAGCCCGCCGAGAGATGATCGGTGATCCGCGGGGCGTCCTCGGTTGCGGCCTGGCAGCCGGGAACCTTGCAGTCCAGCACGCGCAAGGGATTGGTCTCCATCCGGCGTCGGCAGTTCTGACACAGGCGGTCTTCACGCTTCTTGAGGAATTCGAGCAGCGCCGCCTTGTAAGGCGCCCTATCGGCGGCATCGCCCAGGCTATTGACCTGCAATGAGGGGTCGGGAAGGCCCAAGCCTGACAGGAAACGCCACAACAGCGAGACCACCTCGACGTCCGCCAGCGGGCTTCTGGTCCCGAAGTACTCCACCCCGTATTGGTGAAACTGTCGGAGCCGACCGGCCTGGGGACGTTCATGACGGAACATGGGTCCGAGATAAAAAAACTTCTGGGAGATCGCGGAACCCCCGAGGTTGTGTTCGATGTAGGCTCGGACCACCCCGGCGGTGGCTTCCGGCCGTAGCGTCAGGGAGGTCCCGTCCCGGTCCTGAAAGGTATACATCTCCTTCTCGACGATGTCGGTGCTCGCCCCGATACTGCGCGCGAAGAGCTCCGTCAGCTCGAAGACCGGAACGCGGATTTCCTGGTAGCCATACGACAGTGAGAGGCGGCGGGCCGTCTCCTCGATGACCTGCCAGCGGGCAATCTCGTCCGGAAGAATGTCTTTGACGCCCTTGATGCCGCGAAGCATCGCCTTCTCCCTTCAGCAGGCGACCCGGGACGCAGGACAGGAGGCACTATACTGGCCACCCTCCATCAAGTCAACGCGGCGCCGGCGGCACTGATCTTGCGAAGACCACGGGCTGGCGGTATAGTGCGGGCCATTCCGCAGAGCAGTTGGCTCATAGCTGATGGCTGATAGCCGGGACCTTGAGGGCATGAACGAAGACTGGCTGGCGGTTCTGGTCGGGCTGGGTCTGATCGGTCTCGTGGTTATGCGGCTCGTCGGGCAGGTGCCCTGGTGAGCCACGCGAACGGCGGATCATGAGCCACCTCGCTTTCGGGGAATTCACGAAGGTGGGCTGGAAGCCGGTGGCCGTGTATTTTCTCGCCACGCTGGCCAACACGGTGCTCGCGTTGGGCGCCGCGTGGCTGCTCTTTGCGTGACGCGTGACAGGTGACACGTGGCGAGCAATAGACGAACAATCACGGTCCTCCAGCCCCATGACCCGTCATTCGTCACTCGTCACGAGGCCGACTATGACTGATGGTCCAACCCGCCGCGTGATCGCGGTGGCCCCCATGCCGCCGGAGAAGTCGGCCTACGCGCTGGCGCGCTATAGCCGTTCCCCCGACTCCATCGAGGACAGTCTTCGGTGGGTGCACGCCCATTCCTCCGAGAAGTTCTGGGAACAGTTCTATTTTGCATACGGGCACGCGTCGATCGCGGACCTGGGCCACGCGATCGTCTGCTTCGAGAACATCTCAGAGCTGGCGGCCATCCGACTGGAGGACGAACCCCTGTGGGACGGGCAGGCCAAGTCCAGCCGCTATCAGAACTTCGCCCACGGCGGGTGTTTTGTCCCGGACTCGGTCCGCGGCACAGAAAGCGAAGGGACCTACCAAGGCATCATCAACAGCCTGTCGAACGCGTATTCGCTCCTCCACGAGCCCTTGACGAAGTTTCTTTCGGAGCGCGAGCCGCGGCCCGAGAGCATGAAACTCGCCGACTATACCAGGACCATCGCCGCCCGTGCCTTCGATGTCACACGTTACCTGCTTCCGCTGTCAGCGCGCACGAACGTCGGGCAGGTGGTGAGCATCCGGACACTCGAGAAACAGATCACCCGGCTGCTGTCGTCCCAACTGCCGGAATTGCGCGCGATCGGGGAGGAGTTGGCCGAAGCCTGCCGACGCCCGCCTGTCAACCTCTGGGGCGAACTCTCGGGGCAACAGGCCGGATTGGCGGAGCCGCTGGCACCGACGCTGGCCCGCCACGCGAAGCCGAGTCCCTACCAGGCCGGAGTCTATACCGACCTGGCCCATCATGCGCGCGAGGTTATGAAAGCCGCTGGCCTGGATCAGCCCTCTGCTTGGACGAAAGTCGATAGCGTGGAGCTGGTCGAGCCACATCACCCGCTGGAC
>JAHFEU010000066.1 GCA_023248295.1 Nitrospirota bacterium
CATTCCCGGAGCAACGGGTGCCCCGAGATACCAACGACGTTTTTGAGGTTGCGCGAGTTTGCAGGAACCTTGTGCCGGTTTGATCTCCTTCAATGGGCTGGAGCAATGGCCACATCTATGGTGGCGTGGCCGGATGGTGCGCCGCTGGCGCTCATAGACCCTGCCGCACCTCAGGCATCGCCAGGCATATTTGACCAATGCGCGGACCGCGTCGTCGAGATCGTGGCGGATCGTGATGCCCAAGCCGTCGCGATTCATCGCCGCCATCTTTTCGCGGAAATCCGAGCCGTGGTTCGGCCGTTTCTTGAGAACATCGAACTGCCACTGGTGGATCATCTCGTGCGCCAGCGTGCTGATGATTTCTCGCTCGGCTTGCCTTCGGAGCAGCGGCAGCGAGAGCCGGATGAGCCGGCGGCCACGTGGCGGGTCCGTGCCGCCGGGCGTTCGCGCCCGCGGCCCGATTCGGCTGACGAACATGCCGGAAGAGGCGGTCAGTCGATGGCTCCAGCAAATCTCGATGGGAGGGAGTGTGCCGCGGAAGTACCGCGCGTTCAATTCAGCCCACAAGGCTCGCAGCCGTTCGAACGAGGGAGGTACAAAAGAAGGCTGCGGCATGCTTCCTTATCAGAACAGATTTGGTAGCGAAGTGCAACGCCGTATCAGTGGGTTCGGCTCGTGGAAACGACGATCCCGCAGGACGCTCAAAAAGGTCAGCCAACGCGGCCGCAGGGAGCGAGAACCCCGAGGCGTACTCTTCATGTACGTCGAGGGGTAGGAGTGACTGAGAACAAAGTTGGGGGGCCTTTTTCAGCGTCCTGCCAGTTCTTCGAGGACTGCCGCGGCGAGCAGGGGTACCATGATTTCGTGGTGGCCGATGAGCGAATACCCACGGCCGCCCTTTTGGGTGGGCCGCTTGACCACGTTCGTGAACGGCCGGTAATTGGGCAGAAAGTCCATGTTGACGGTCGTGATGTCGCTCAACGCGTGGCCCAGATTACGGCCCAGCGAGACGGTCTTGATAAACACCTCCGGCAGGATCACGGCGGACCCTAAGTTGAGATACACTCCGCCTTCCATCCCTGCCACGACGGCCGCCAGCTTCCGAAAGTCCAGGAGAGATCCGGCCCCGATGGCGGCGCCGTCGGCGGACGGATGCATGTGGATGATATCGGTCCCCAGCGCGACGTGGACCGTGACCGGGATTCCCAACCGGGCTCCCGTGGCCAGCAGGCTGGTGCGATGCTGGGGGAACTGTCGCTGGTGGAGGTTGATAGACTGGCCGATCGCCTCGCCGATCCCAAGCCCTTCTTTCGAGCCGCGCACAATCGCCTCGTTCAGCATCCGGCCGGTTTCTTCCGCCATCCCGAAGCGGCCGGAGTCGATCTCGGCGTCTACTTCTTCCGAGGTATGCCCCATCAGCGCCAGCTCGAAATCGTGGATGATCACCGCCCCGTTCATGGCCACGGCGGTCACGATGCCGCGCTCCATGAGGTCCACGAGGATCGGGTTCAGGCCCACCTTGGTCGGATGGGCGCCCAGGCCGACGATCACCGGCCGGCTTCGACGGTGCGCCCGCGCGATGGCCTGCGCGACGGCCCGCAGCGTCTTGACGGCCAGGATATCGGGCAGGCTCTGAAGGAAGCGGCGCAGCGAGCCGCCGCGGCGCCAGGCCACGGAGAAGTCGGACACCCGAACCTTGCTGTGCCGGCGGCCGAGCGGGTAGGTCTTCAGCTTGGACAGATCGATAGGCTGGAGCCTGGGGCGCTTCTCTTTAGCCCGGATCATTCATGAATTCCTACTGCGGCGTCCGATCCTCTCGCTCGGCGGGGCTTTTCTCGTTCGGCCTCCTCGACGTACTGCTAGCACGCCTGCGTCGTCCTCACTTGCGAGAAGCCCATGGCCCGTTGCAATTGGAAGTAGCAACGGGCGCCCCGCTTCGGTCTCGAACGCCTCGCGACGAAATCCATGAATGTCCGGGCTAGGGCTTTTTCGCAAACAGCTCTTCCTCTATCAACTCGCACAGGACATGCCCGAGCGTGATGTGGCTTTCCTGGATGCGGGCGGTGACGGTGGACGGCACGATGAAACAGTGGTCCACCAGACCGGCCAGCTTGCCGCCTTTCCCGCCCGTCCACGCCACCGTGATCAGCCCCCGCGTGCGGGCGGCTTCCACGCCTTTCAGCACGTTGGGCGAGTTCCCGCTCGTGCTGATCGCGATCGCGATGTCGCCTTTGTGGCCGTGGGCCGCCACCTGGCGGGCGAAGATCTCGGCGTACTCGTAGTCGTTGGCGATGCAGGTGAGCGCCGCCGTGTCGGCGGGCAGCGCGATGGCCGGCAGGGCGGCGCGATCGCGATGATAGCGGCCGACGAACTCGGCCGCGATGTGCGAGGCGTCAGTGGCACTGCCGCCGTTCCCGAACAGCAGGACCTTGCGCCCTTCCCGAAAGGCGCAGGCGATCAGTTGCGCGACCTGCACGATGCGGTCGGCGTGCTCGCGGACAAAGCGCCGTTTGACCTCGGCGCTGTCCTCGAACGCCTTGATGACCTGCTCTTTCATGTGCGCGGATTCTAGCCCAGATTCTCCAGGGATGTCCACTCCAGCAGCCGATCTTCTCACGGCCAGAAAAGCGTCGTTCGTATCTCGTCGCTCGTATCTCGCGAGATACGCTTCACGCTTCACGAGATACGCGCCGCGCTTTACACGTCAGGCTCCCTCTACCATTGATCGTGTATGGTCAGGGTGTTATAGTCCGCCGCCATGAGCGCGGAAAGTCCTGTCAAAGCGTTGCTGATCGCGGTCTCCGACGACGCGCCGGCCGCCGTGTATTCGATCAACCGGCTCAAGCCGGAGCTGCTCTGCTTCTTTGTGCCCGACTCGGCCAAAGCGCTGGTCGAGACCTCCGTGCAACCGCACATTGCCCAGATGCCCCGACGCTGGGACTGGATCGTCACGCCGGACGCACACCGCTTCATGACGTCCTATCACGCTCTCACTCAAGCGCTCCCGGATATGTTGCGGACGTGGGAGGTCCAGGCTGGTGAATTGGTCGTGGACATGACCGGCGCCACACCGGCCATGGCTGCCGCGTTGTCTCTCGCAAGCATCACGTCCACGTCACGCGTGGTTGTACTGGGGCAGGCGAACATCCTCAGTCCAGCCGATGGCGAAGCGGTGACGGTGGAAGGCCGTGAGCGGGTCTGGCTGCAGGGGAATCCCTGGGATGAGGCGGCCGCCGGTTCGCGTCGCGAAGGATGCGAGCTGTTCAACCGAGGCGCGTTCGGGCCCGCGGCGTCGCTATTCCGCCAGATCGAGGCGCGAGTCAGCGGGGGGCAGAAACCGTTCTACCGGGCGCTGGCTGATCTCGCCGAGGGCTACGCTCTGTGGGAGCGGTTTCATTACCGCCAGGCCTGGGACAAGCTCAAGACCGCCGTCAAGGCGCTCGAGATGGCCTCCGTCTGGGGTGGCCCGCCCGGGCTTAACAGCGTGCTGCCCGCGGTCAAGCAGAACGCCGGCTTCCTGGAGAAATTGGTCCTGGACCCGCAGGAGATCAAGGAAGCGGTGGCCTTTGACCTCCTCGCGCATGCGCGGCGACGGGCCGAGGTGGACCATCATTTCGAGGCGGCGATCGCCACGCTGCTGCGAGCCCTCGAGGCCTTCGCGCAGTACCAGTTGTTCAAGCAGCACCGGATCAAGACCTGGGACGTCCGGCCCGAGCAGTTGCCGGAGGCGCTCCGCGAAAGCTGCCGGACCTGTTACCTGGATGACGTGGACGGGAAGTACAAGCTGCCGCTGCAGGCCCAGTTTCGCGCGCTGGCCGGGCTGGGAGATCAGATGGGGCAGGCGTTTCTGACCCAATGGGCCAAGATGAAGCCGCTCCTGGACGCAGCCAATCATGCGGTGCTAGGGCACGGCTTCGAGCCGGTGAAAGCCGAGCGCTTCCACCAGCTGTACGACATTGTCGTCAAGCTGACGGGCGTCAGTGAGAGTTCCTTGCCCAAATTCCCAACGCTGGTACTCTAGCGGGCTGTCGCTCGTATCTCGTGAAGCGTATCTCGCAGTGGGAGGGGTCGGCGGGACATCCAAGGAAATGAAGATCAAGAATTTTCGTGACTTGGACGTATGGAAGCTGGGGAAAAAGATAGTTCTTGAGGTGTATCGGGTGACCAAAGAATTTCCGAAAGAAGAACTGTATGGACTTGTTGGGCAGATGAGGCGAGCGGCCCTTTCTACCCCTACGAATGTGGCTGAAGGGTTTAATCGCGTCCACAACCGCGAATACAGACAGTTTTTATTCGTTGCCTTGGGATCCTGTGCCGAGCTAGAGACTCAAGTCGAGGTGGCTTTCGAAATCGGATACCTTAGCCAAGCGGATCGCGATCAACTCCTAGGCGATCTGGATCACGAATCTCGAATGCTTAGGAACCTCATCAAGCGGCTATAACGGGCAGCACGGTGACTGGCCGAGCCGTGGCCTCTGGTCGACTCACGCTTCACGGGCGGCATAGTACGCGAGATACGCTTCACGAGATACGAGATACGATGGAAATTCGCGTTTATTACGAAGACACCGACTGCGGCGGGGTGGTGTACTACGCCAACTACCTGAGATATTTCGAGCGGGCCCGCACGCAGTACCTGGAGGAGCGCGGGATCTTAGTGACCGACCTCATCGAACAGGGCACACAATTTCTGGTCGTCCACGCCGAACTGGACTATCGCTCTCCGGCTCGCTATGCGGAGATCCTCACGATCGACACCAGGCTGACTCAGACCGGGCGGTCGTCGCTCACCTTCGCGCATATCATCCGGGAACGCACGAGCGGGCGTATCGTCGTGGAAGGCTCGGCGAAGCTGGTGACCGTTGATCTTCAGGGAAGGGTGAAACGCCTGGAGCCCCGCCTGCTCGAAGCGCTCAAGGATTCGCCGCGGAGAGCACCGTAATGGACAAGCTGGGGACCTGGTTGGCCATCGCGGCAGTAGCGGTCGGCTTCGTCATCCTGGTCTGGCTGCTCTTCGCGGAGCAACCGCAAAACAAGGACAAGAAGAAGTGAACCCTGCCGCCATGCTGAGGCGATCACGTGACACCCGCCGGCGCCGTGGAGCGTGCCTGGGGGCGCTCCCTATAACGATCGGCTTGCTGGTGTGTCTTCAGGGAGGGCCGGCCCAGGCCGCATGGAATCCGGGAGACCTGGTGATTGATTACGGCGTCTCCCTCTCGGACGGCGAACGCCTCGTCGTCGTTGACGCGGCCGAGGTTGAAAGCAAGTTCACGGCCGACCTCCTGTGGCAGATGGATCCCCTCGCCTGCCGCGCCCAGGTGCTGGCGGACCTGAACCGTGACGGGGTTGCAGAATGGACCGACGTTCGCGACGACGGGGTGTTTCGCGGACGTCCAGCGCATGCGAGGACGCCCCTTGTGGAGGCGCTGGCCCTCGTGGCGGGACAAGGTCAGCGCTGCGAGGTCGGAGCCAAGCCGGAAGAATTTCTGACCGTCTCGACGGCGCCCGGCCCGATCACCCGGGAGGAGTCCGGAGCCGCCGGACAGTCCATCGCCATCGGGGCGACCGTCTTCGTGCTCCGCGCGACGTCGTTCTATTCGCCCCGGGAAGTCCGGGTGAAGGTTGGAGACAAGGTGATCTGGTTCTATGCCGACGGCTCCAAAGAACCCCACACGGTGACCAGCGGGGCGTGTCGCGGGTCGGATTGTTCAGGAGGGGGGCAGGCGTTTGCGAGCGGGCCCTCGTTGCTCAAACCCGGGGATCGGTTCGAGCACACCTTCAGGCGTCCCGGGAACTACCCCTACCATTGCGACCTCCACACGTCCACGATGCAAGGCACCGTGATCGTCGAGCCTTAACCCGGATTATTCATGAACGCTTCTGCTGCAATCGCCCATTCGCTGCTGCGACCAGCCTGCCCGCGCTCCGGACGGCGGCCAGGCGGGCGGGCTCGCCGCTCAGTCCCTCACCGTACTATTTCAAGTACGCCTCGGTCCCTCGCGGCTCCACGCGCCCGTCTCGCGACGCGACTGTGCGATTTCGCGACGAACCGTCATGAATAATCCGGGCTAACCCCCGCGCCGATTCGTTGCAGGCCCTTCAGCAGATGCGTTAATGCATTCTCAGTTGCGAAAGTGCGTACAAGTCCAGCGCGAGGGCTTCGAGAAAGCGGGAAGAGGGTCTTAGGCGCAGGCTTTGACTAATTTTTTGACTTCGCTGTCTTCGATTAATGCCGCGTGCAATCGTTGAATAGACCCGGCCGATTGGTAGAGCAGATCCCCTTTGCCGAGCAAGGTTTCGGCGCCACCCTGATCGAGAATGACTCGTGAGTCGGCGCCACTCTGGACGCGGAACGCGACGCGGGTAGGGAAGTTCGCCTTGATCAGGCCGGTGACCACGTCCACGGACGGGCGTTGGGTGGCGATGACCAGGTGAATCCCGGCGGCCCGGGCTTTTTGGGCCAGGCGAGTGATGAGTTCCTCGGCCTCCTTGCCAAGCATCAGGACCATGTCGGCAAATTCATCGATCAGAAACACCACATAGGGGAGAGGCTCCCAAGCCCCGGTGAATTTCTCGAATTCACTCTGGCGGTGTTTGCGGATGGTCTCATTAAACTCTTGAATATTTCGAGTCTCGAGGGCGAGCATGGATGCGTAGCGCTTTTCCATCTCATCCACCATGCGATGGAGCAAGGTTTTGGCATCGGTTTTAATATCGCTGATCACCGGGCAGGCCAGGTGGGGCAATTTTTTGTACGCCGCCAATTCGACCATCTTCGGGTCGATAAACACGAAGCGCATCTCCTGGGCGGTATTCTTGCAGACGAGCCCGGCGATAAGATTATTGATAAACACGCTCTTGCCGGACCCCGTGGTGCCGGCGATCAAGAGGTGCGGCATCTGGACCAGATCTTCAATCGCGGGTTCACCAAGGGTGTCGACTCCAAGGGCCACCGGCAGGACCACTTCCGCTGAACGGTACTTGGGGCTCTTGAGCACGTCGCCCAACCGAATCACGCGACGATGCTCACTGGGGATTTCAATCCCGACGGTGGTCTTACCGGGCACCGCCGTGATCACCCGCACACTTTGAGCCCGCAGCATGCGGGCAATGTCGTTCGCGATGCTCGCGATTTTTGCAGCTTTCGTTCCCGCGGCGGGTTCATATTCCAGCGTGGTGACGACCGGGCCCACCGTCACGTTGGTGATCTTGCCTTCAATCTTGAATTCATGGAGTTGAGTTTCGAGCTGCCTCACCAGGGCGCTGAGGTCGGTATCGTCCGAGGTGTGAGCCTTGCCGGTTTGAAAAATGTCGACATCAGGTTTGGCGTGTTGGGGGACGGCAGAGGTGAGGTCAAGCGCGATGCCGCTCTCACTGTCTTCATCCTGATCGACGGTTTTCGAGTGCGCAGCGCGCTTCCCGCTTTGCCCATGAGCCTGCGATGTGGTCAGCGACGCCTTCCTATCGCTTCTGCCTACAGGTTCACTGATGAGGCGTCGCAGCCAAAAGACCACGTATTCAGCAAATTGTGCGGTATTGGACGTCGTCAGGTTACCCGTCGCCACCAGGCCGCCCACGGCTGCGAAAATCAAACCGATGACGGCGCCCCCGTAGCCGACACTGTGGAGGAGGCTGTTCCCAAGCGTGGCGCCGATCGCGCCGCCCAGACCATTGGACAAATGCGTGGCTTTCGGATTGGGCTCTTCAATATGAATCAGTCCGCAAAACACCACCAAGACGAGGGCAAAGCCGACGAAGCGGTTAGTCTTGGGCCAGTGGACGAAGCCGAGCGCCATCAGTCCGCCCCAGAGGCACAGGATCAAGGCGATCGGCAAGCTGACGAGGCCGAACGTGCTCAGCAGGAACTCAGCCAGCCGGGCACCCGCGGGTCCGCCCATATTGTTGTAGGTTTCACCTGTAGCAGAGAGCTGGATCGAGTCGGCAGGGTCGTACGTCACAAGGGCTAAGCCGGAAAAGATACCGGAGGCCACGACGGCAAAACCGAGGAGCTCAAAGGCCGCACTTTCCTTGGGGAGGAACAGCTTGGCTTTCTCAGCCAACAGCCGCAAGATCGATTTGGATTTCTCAATCAATGTCCCCAACATGCGCAGCAGGGATATGGCCAAATCTCGCTTCATTCCTTGCAGATGAGAGTGTTCGGGAGTGTCAGACCGGTAGAATATCGTATGCGCGCAGGCTACCAAAGGAGGCGGGAGTGGTCAACGAAAAAGGCGAATGACCCAGCCCACATTTCTGGACCCTCTGCCCCCGATTTCACAATGACACTGCAGCCCGGTCGGGTTTGAGCAACGGTCTGGTAACTCTGACCTCGGTATCCGGATTTTCAGAGCCACCTGAATCTGACTCTAGTAGACCTGCCCTTGACAATGGTCCGGATCCCGGATTGACAATGTGTGGACGATCGCTGTTTGAATCCCTCACGTATTGACGATAGCAATCTATGAATATTGACAATTGATTGACAATCAGGTTAAGAAAATAAATCTTTCCCCATTTCGTGTGTCCCGAGGAGTGACGATGAACAAGGCAAAGCGGAAGCGGCTTGAGGCGCGGGGCTGGCGAGTGGGGACAGCGAGCGACTTCTTGGGGCTGAGCGCGGAAGAGGCCGCGTTGGTCGAGATGAAAGTGAGCTTGAGTCAGGCGCTGCGTGCCAGACGCGAGGCTCGCGGTCTCTCGCAGGTCGCCCTGGCTAAGCGCCTGCGGTCCAGTCAGTCTCGGGTGGCGAAGATGGAGGCGGCGGACCAGACCGTCTCGATCGACCTGCTCTTGCGTGGGTTGGTGGTACTCGGCGCGACGCCGCGGGACATCGCGAGGGTCTTGGGGCGCGACTCCGGCGTGGCGGCCTAACGGGCGCGGTCGGCGGCGCCCAACGCGCTAGAGGGGGCAGAGGACCATTTCACGGCGAGCCGGCCGGGTCGGTCGTCCACGCCTCTCAATTAAAGACTCCCGACCCCGTTGTTCGCCCACCAATTTTAAACTCCTTATGAGCTGAAAGAAATTTGAAGTCGTCAGCAGCCAGTGTTTCTTCAAGTACTCGGTCAACATAGCCGTCAGCTTTAAAATTGCCCCTCTGCTGTGGCAACAGAGGCGTTATATAAAAGAGGTAAGTTCCGCCTTCAGAAAATATGTGAACAGGACATGTGGGACCTGCACTCGAATCGACCCGGGAAGTCGGCGTTAACCATTCACCGCCTTTCCAATAATTGATGATTGCAACATCCACGATCGATTTGTTTCCAAAATTGTCTTGGTAGGCTTGCTTAACTTTTCCGGTAAAGACAATTGGTGCCATAGAAAATGCCTCCGCAGCATTTTTCGGGGCCACCCCTTTTGGTTCGCAGGCTAGAGTGGGGCCGCTCACGGAAAGCACCAGAACAATTGCTTTGAAAGTCGCGTGTTTCATAATCCCCCATTGTTTGGTGTTAAGGCCCAACTATGGATTATATGGTTCCGTATGAGACCCGGGATGGGGTCCGCCCGCAGTATAAACTCCTCTCTGTTTCCTGGCAACGGGGCTGCTGAAGATGACTTGTGACATGGCTTTCCCTCGGCCGAGCCTCGGCTGGCGGGGATCTTATCCGGTTCCGTATAAGACCCCGGGCCAGTGCGGGCCTGAGAGCGAATCTGCGGGACTTCGGACGCCTTTGCCGCCCTGATTCAACACGTGGGTATAGATCATCGTGGTCTTCACGTCCGTGTGGCCGAGCAGTTCCTGGATGGTCCGGATGTCATAGCCATCCTCAAGCAGATGCGTCGAAAACGAATGCCGGAGCGTGTGGCAACTGGCGGAGGAAGAAGGGGGTCTCTCATTCACGGACCCATTTCCGGTGTTCTCGTGTCCCATCTGTCTCATCTCACGCATCGAGTGCCTCGCATCAAAGACGATCTCACGTGAGGCTCAGCGGGGGCGCTCCGACTGGTCTGGCATGGCTCCTTCTCCGGATTGGGAAGCGGCCACCCTTGCAGATATGTCAGAGGTGACATATACTGGCGGCGATGGCATCGGCCGACAAGCCGCTAGTCTGGCTGCATGGCGAGGTGAAGACCCCACCGTTTTCCGCCGCGGCCCGGCTTGAGGTCGGGGTGCTGCTGCGTCGCCTGCAACGGGGCGAGAGGTTGAGCATGCCGCACTCGCGGCCGTTACCCAGCCTCGGCCCGCGCTGCCATGAACTGCGGATTCAGGATGCGGGGGCGACGTGGCGTCTGGTGTACCGCATGGATTCCGATGCAATTGTGATCGCGGAGGTCTTCAGCAAAAAGACGCAAGCCACGCCGCGGCAGGTGCTGGAGGTCTGTCAGCGGCGGCTGCGGGCCTACGATCAGGCAGCAGGCATGGAGGAGTGACGATGGACAAGGCAAAGCGGAAGCGGCTTGAGGCGCGGGGCTGGCGAGTGGGGACGGCGAGCGACTTCTTGGGGCTGAGCGCCGAAGAGGCCGCGTTGGTCGAGATGAAAGTGAGCTTGAGTCAGGCGCTGCGTGCCAGACGCGAGGCTCGCGGTCTCTCGCAGGTCGCCCTGGCTAAGCGCCTGCGGTCCAGTCAGTCTCGGGTGGCGAAGATGGAGGCGGCGGACCAGACCGTCTCGATCGACCTGCTCTTGCGTGGGTTGGTGGTACTCGGCGCGACGCCGCGGGACATCGCGAGGGTCTTGGGGCGCGACTCCGGCGTGGCGGCCTAACGGGCGCGGTCGGCGGCGCCCAACGCGCTAGAGGGGGCAGAGGACCATTTCACGGCGAGCCGGCCGGGTCGGTCGTCCACGCCTCTCAATTAAAGACTCCCGACCCCGTTGTTCGCCCACCAATTTTAAACTCCTTATGAGCTGAAAGAAATTTGAAGTCGTCAGCAGCCAGTGTTTCTTCAAGTACTCGGTCAACATAGCCGTCAGCTTTAAAATTGCCCCTCTGCTGTGGCAACAGAGGCGTTATATAAAAGAGGTAAGTTCCGCCTTCAGAAAATATGTGAACAGGACATGTGGGACCTGCACTCGAATCGACCCGGGAAGTCGGCGTTAACCATTCACCGCCTTTCCAATAATTGATGATTGCAACATCCACGATCGATTTGTTTCCAAAATTGTCTTGGTAGGCTTGCTTAACTTTTCCGGTAAAGACAATTGGTGCCATAGAAAATGCCTCCGCAGCATTTTTCGGGGCCACCCCTTTTGGTTCGCAGGCTAGAGTGGGGCCGCTCACGGAAAGCACCAGAACAATTGCTTTGAAAGTCGCGTGTTTCATAATCCCCCATTGTTTGGTGTTAAGGCCCAACTATGGATTATATGGTTCCGTATGAGACCCGGGATGGGGTCCGCCCGCAGTATAAACTCCTCTCTGTTTCCTGGCAACGGGGCTGCTGAAGATGACTTGTGACATGGCTTTCCCTCGGCCGAGCCTCGGCTGGCGGGGATCTTATCCGGTTCCGTATAAGACCCCGGGCCAGTGCGGGCCTGAGAGCGAATCTGCGGGACTTCGGACGCCTTTGCCGCCCTGATTCAACACGTGGGTATAGATCATCGTGGTCTTCACGTCCGTGTGGCCGAGCAGTTCCTGGATGGTCCGGATGTCATAGCCATCCTCAAGCAGATGCGTCGAAAACGAATGCCGGAGCGTGTGGCAACTGGCGGAGGAAGAAGGGGGTCTCTCATTCACGGACCCATTTCCGGTGTTCTCGTGTCCCATCTGTCTCATCTCACGCATCGAGTGCCTCGCATCAAAGACGATCTCACGTGAGGCTCAGCGGGGGCGCTCCGACTGACCTGGCGTGGCTCCCTTCCACCGATTGGGAAACGGCGACCCTTGCAGATATGTCAGAGGTGACATATACTGGCGACGATGGCATCGGCCGACAAGCCGCTAGTCTGGCTGCATGGCGAGGTGAAGACCCCGCCGTTTTCCGCCGCGGCCCGGCTCGAGGTTGGGGTGCTACTGCGGCGCCTGCAACGGGGCGAAAGGTTGAGCATGCCGCACTCGCGGCCGCTGCCCAGCCTCGGCCCGCGGTGCCATGAACTGCGGATTCAGGATGCGGGGGCGACCTGGCGTCTGGTGTACCGCGTGGATTCCGATGCAATTGTGATCGCGGAAGTCTTCAGCAAAAAGACGCAAGCCACGCCGCGGCAGATGATGGAGGTCTGTCAGCGGCGCTTGCGCGCCTACGACAGGGCAGCAGGCATGGAGGAGTGACGATGGACAAGGCAAAGCGGAAGCGGCTTGAGGCGCGGGGCTGGCGAGTGGGGACAGCGAGCGACTTCTTGGGGCTGAGCGCGGAAGAGGCCGCGTTGGTCGAGATGAAAGTGAGCTTGAGTCAGGCGCTGCGTGCCAGACGCGAGGCTCGCGGTCTCTCGCAGGTCGCCCTGGCTAAGCGCCTGCGGTCCAGTCAGTCTCGGGTGGCGAAGATGGAGGCGGCGGACCAGACCGTCTCGATCGACCTGCTCTTGCGTGGGTTGGTGGTACTCGGCGCGACGCCGCGGGACATCGCGAGGGTCTTGGGGCGCGACTCCGGCGTGGCGGCCTAACGGGCGCGGTCGGCGGCGCCCAACGCGCTAGAGGGGGCAGAGGACCATTTCACGGCGAGCCGGCCGGGTCGGTCGTCCACGCCTCTCAATTAAAGACTCCCGACCCCGTTGTTCGCCCACCAATTTTAAACTCCTTATGAGCTGAAAGAAATTTGAAGTCGTCAGCAGCCAGTGTTTCTTCAAGTACTCGGTCAACATAGCCGTCAGCTTTAAAATTGCCCCTCTGCTGTGGCAACAGAGGCGTTATATAAAAGAGGTAAGTTCCGCCTTCAGAAAATATGTGAACAGGACATGTGGGACCTGCACTCGAATCGACCCGGGAAGTCGGCGTTAACCATTCACCGCCTTTCCAATAATTGATGATTGCAACATCCACGATCGATTTGTTTCCAAAATTGTCTTGGTAGGCTTGCTTAACTTTTCCGGTAAAGACAATTGGTGCCATAGAAAATGCCTCCGCAGCATTTTTCGGGGCCACCCCTTTTGGTTCGCAGGCTAGAGTGGGGCCGCTCACGGAAAGCACCAGAACAATTGCTTTGAAAGTCGCGTGTTTCATAATCCCCCATTGTTTGGTGTTAAGGCCCAACTATGGATTATATGGTTCCGTATGAGACCCGGGATGGGGTCCGCCCGCAGTATAAACTCCTCTCTGTTTCCTGGCAACGGGGCTGCTGAAGATGACTTGTGACATGGCTTTCCCTCGGCCGAGCCTCGGCTGGCGGGGATCTTATCCGGTTCCGTATAAGACCCCGGGCCAGTGCGGGCCTGAGAGCGAATCTGCGGGACTTCGGACGCCTTTGCCGCCCTGATTCAACACGTGGGTATAGATCATCGTGGTCTTCACGTCCGTGTGGCCGAGCAGTTCCTGGATGGTCCGGATGTCATAGCCATCCTCAAGCAGATGCGTCGAAAACGAATGCCGGAGCGTGTGGCAACTGGCGGAGGAAGAAGGGGGTCTCTCATTCACGGACCCATTTCCGGTGTTCTCGTGTCCCATCTGTCTCATCTCACGCATCGAGTGCCTCGCATCAAAGACGATCTCACGTGAGGCTCAGCGGGGGCGCTCCGACTG
>JAHFEU010000002.1:0-1779 GCA_023248295.1 Nitrospirota bacterium
TTCATGATCCAGTTGTTCCATGTTTCCAAGTATTATGAGCGGCGTGCGGCTCTCTCCGATGTCAATTTACAGATCGCGAAGGGTGAGTTTGTTCTGCTCATGGGACCCAGCGGGGCCGGGAAGACCACCCTGCTGAAGCTGCTCTTTCGCGCCGAGTCGCCCGATGCGGGGCAGATTCTGGTCCAGAACCGCAACGTGGCGCGACTCAGGCCATCGGATGTGCCCTATCTCCGCAGGACGATGGGGATGGTCTTCCAGGATTTCAGACTGTTGCCGAAGAAGAACGTGTTTGAAAATGTCGCGCTGCCGCTGTTCGTTCAGGGCGCCTCGGCGTTCGAGACGAGGAGGAAGGTGACGGAGGCGTTGAAGGCCGTCGGAGTGGAGCATCGAAAGGACAGTCGGCCCACGACACTTTCAGCCGGCGAGCAACAGCGGGTCAGCATCGCGCGGGCGATCGTGAACGGCCCGATCATCCTGCTCGCAGATGAGCCGACGGGCAATCTGGACCCCGAACTCGCCGGTGAGATTATCGAGTTGTTCAAAGCGATCAACGCGCGCGGCACGACGGTGATGGTCGCCACGCACAACCGCCAGGTGGCTGACCAGGTCAGCCGGCGGGTGGTGACGCTCAACCAAGGCAAGCTGGTGTCGGATGAAGGGGTAGGGCAGTGAGGGTGGTCGCCTACCTGGTACGAGAAGCCTTCAGCAACATTCGTGTCAATCGGAGCACGACGCTCATCGCGGTGGCGACCACAGCCTTCACGCTCGCCTGCTTCGGAGTGTTCTTGTTGCTGTATCTCAACCTCAGGGGGGTGATCAGCTCGCTCCAGGACGACATCCAGGTGGTCCTGTATTTGGACGACGACCTGCCTGCACAACAGGTGTCGAGCCTCCAGCAGCGGCTCAAAACCGACCCGGGCATCGCATCGTTGGCGTATGTGTCCAAAGACCAAGCCTTAGCGGACTTTCGGGCGCAATTTCCGTCCGAGTCCCATCTGCTGCAGGGGTTGGGCGAAAACCCGTTGCCGGCCTCGTTCGTGGTGACCCTGGGGCCACAGTTCAGATCCTCCGAGTCGATCAAACGACTGGCAGACCGCATGAAGGACATTCCCGGCGTGGCCCAGGTTCAATACAGCCGTGAGTGGGTCGAGAATTTAGCGACGGTGATCGGCTACGTCGAACTGGCCGCCATTGCCGTGGGCGCCATCTTGTCGGCCGCCTCGGTGACGATCATCGCCAGCATTATCCGGTTGACTCTCTACGCTCGAAGGGACGAGATCGAGATCCTGCGCCTGATCGGAGCCACCGGAGCTTTTATCAGGATCCCGTACCTCCTGGAAGGAGCGGTCCTTGGTGCGCTCGGGGGCGTGCTGTCCCTGGCGTTGCTCAAGGGCGGCTTTGAGTTTTTTAAACTCCGACTCGGGGCGCCTGGTCGATTGCTCGGGATTAGCTCCGGGTTCAGTTTCTTCCCCGACCATATCTCGCTCCTGATGGTGCTGGTGGGACTCCTCCTGGGCTTCGCCGGCAGTGGGGTCTCGCTGCTTCGGTTCGGGAGGGCCAACCCGTGATCGTACGAGTCGCCGCGACGGCGGCGCTGGGGCTCATGCTGGAAGCTGTGATCGGTTCGACAGTCCTGGCCAACAAGGATCGAAACGACCCGATCTCGCAGAAAATCGAGCAGGAGCGGCGAACCCTGGAAAAACTCAAGGATGAGATCCAGGAGAAAAAGAAACAGGCCGATGAAGCGGCGAAACAAAAGGAGTCCGTCCTCCAGGCCAT
>JAHFEU010000002.1:1879-9757 GCA_023248295.1 Nitrospirota bacterium
CTGCAATGGCCGGCTGACGGCGATGTGGTGTCGTTCTTTGGACGGCAGAAGCATCCGAGTTTCGAGACCTATATCGAGCGGAAAGGGATTGAGATCCGGACCGACGAGGGGAGTCCGATCCGAGCAGTGATGGCCGGGAGCGTCGAGTACGCAGACTGGCTGAGGGGCTACGGGCTGGTGCTGATCCTTGACCACACGAACGGCTTTTTCTCGCTCTACGCGCATGCCTCGAAGTTGTTGTGCAAGGTGGGGGAGCACGTCCGGGCAGGTCAGGTGATCGGAGAGACCGGGGACACTGGGATGACCGGCGAAAGTACGCTATACTTTGAACTGCGCGAGGGGGCGGAACCTGTCGATCCGCTGGCCTGGCTGGCAAGACGGCGGTGAGATCACAGCGAAAGGAACGAATCGCTATGGAACAGGAACGGCAACGCAGGGGATGGTATCTGGGGCCGATCGTCGCTCTGGCTCTGCTCCTCGGTGTCATGATCGGCAAAGGCTGGGAGCGAACCGGCCACGCGACCGAGACATACGAGGAACTGAAAACGTTCTCGGAGGTCCTCACCCAAATCCAGAAACATTACGTCGAGGAGGTCAAACCCAAGGATCTGGTTCAAGGCGCGATTCGTGGGATGCTGGCCACGCTGGACCCCCACTCGGCTTACATGACCCCGGAGATGTTCAAAGAGATTCAGGTCGAGACCAAGGGAGAGTTCGGCGGGGTGGGGATTCAGATCGGGATCAAAGAAAACCGCTTGGCGGTGATCGCTCCGATCGAGGGGACCCCTGCCCAGCGGGCAGGAGTCCGGGCCGGTGATTTCATTATCAAGGTCAACGAAGAAACCACGAAGGACCTCACGCTCATGGATGCGGTCCAGCGGATGCGTGGACCGAAAGGCAGCAAGGTGAGCCTCACGATCCAGCGGGACGGTACGCCGGATCCGCTCGTGTTTACCCTGACCCGGGATATCATCAAGATCGAAAGCGTCAAGTCCAAGGTGCTTGACAACAACATCGCGTACGTCCGGCTGACGCAATTTCAAGAATCGACGGCGAGGGACCTGAGCCGCGCGCTGAAACAGCTTCGTGAACAGAAACTGTCCTCTACGATCCTGGACCTTCGTAACAATCCAGGTGGCCTGCTGACTTCGTCGGTGGAGGTGTCGGAACAATTCGTGGGGCCGGGCAAACTGATCGTCTATATTAAAGGGCGGGAAGGGCGGAAGGACGAGTACGTCTCTCGGGCGAAGGATCAACTCGAGGAGTATCCGATGATCGTCTTGGTCAACGAGGGGTCCGCGAGCGCGTCCGAGATCGTGGCGGGGGCGCTCCAGGATTGGGGGAGGGCAGTGGTCATTGGCACGACGACGTTCGGGAAGGGCTCGGTCCAGACGATCTTGCCGTTGTCGGACGGATCCGGGCTGCGCTTGACCACGGCGCAGTATTACACACCCAAAGGACGCTCGATCCAGACGACCGGCATCACACCGGACATCGTGGTGAAGCCCCAGCCCGTCACGGTCGCCAAGGCGGGAGAGAAAGAGGCTGGCGGGAAGCCGCAAAAGCCGAAAGAGACGACGCCGTCTTCGTCGTTGCGGACAGGGGACGAAGCCACACCCAAAAGCAACGCGGGACCCATCGAAATCGGCGGCGACACGCCTCTGGAAGAGGACGTCCAACTTCAGAAAGCGGTTGAACTGCTCAAGACCTGGAAGATATTCAAAGACCTACGCCCGCTCTGAAGCCACACGGCCACGCAGCGAGAGAGCCTTCCTTGATCCCCCGGGCTGCGCGGGGATCCCTATCGCAACCCTCACCGCCGAGTCACGGTGGGGGCCCTGACCTCTGCCGCGCCTGGATCGCCGCCAGCAGGTCCTCGTCCGAGGCCGTCACGCCGGGTAATGTCCGCAGCAGGCGCGAGCGGACCAATATCTCCAGGTCGTTCAGCGTCCGGATTCCCAGGCGGAAGTACAGGTGCTGGACGACGGTGTCCGAGAGCCCGGGCAGAGCGGTCCATGAGACGACCTCCGGCGGCAAGGAAACTTTGAGTTCCTCGTAGGACTGGATCGTTCCGGTCTTGAGAAATTCCTGGATCTTGCTGGAGAGATCGCGGCCGATCCCTGGAATGCGCTGGAGTTCCCCCCGCGCTGCCACGGCCGCCACGTCCTCCTGAAGACCGGCTAAGGACTCGGCGGCGCGTCGGTAAGCCCGGATGCGGTGAGGATTCGCCCGACGGAGGGCTAAGAGGTCGGCCATAGTCCGAAACAGCTCTGCGAGAGTTCTGTTTGCGTCCCTCATCAAGGCGGCACTCCGGGAGACCGGCTACGCATCCTTCACCATGGTATAAGGAAAGACGGCGGAGTTCCAGGTTCCGTCCGCGGCCTTGATTGACAAGGGGTTTGATCGTCCCGTAGTATGAGGCGTCGTTGCTCCCCTGCTGGCTTTCAGATCGAGACGCTCAGGTGGAGCAGGGCTGAAGCATGAAGATACAGGTCAATGGGGAAGGTCGGACCGCGAATGCGGGCGTGACGGTCGCCGAGTTGCTCCGTGAGCTGGATATCCGACCAGACCGGGTTGCGGTGGAGGTGAATACAGAGGTCCTGAACCGTCACGAATTTGAGCGGCGCGGCCTGTGTGAGGGGGACCACGTTGAGATTATCAGCTTTATCGGAGGAGGCTCGGAACAATTCGATGGATCAATGAGTCACTGGGTCGATGAATCAATGCTTAGGTACGCACCATGCAAAACGATCGGCTCGTCATAGCAGGACGTGAATTCAAGTCCCGCCTGTGGGTCGGGACCGGCAAGTATAAGGATTTTGTCGAAACCAAGAAGGCCATCGACACTGCCGGAGCGGATGTCGTCACCGTGGCTGTTCGCCGGGTCAACATCACCGACCGTTCCAAGGAGAACCTGCTCGACTATCTCGATCCGAAAAAGTACACGATTCTCCCGAATACGGCGGGCTGTTACACGGTGGAGGACGCCCTGCGGTATGCACGGCTGGCCCGCGCCGCCGGCGTTTCCGATCTGGTGAAGCTGGAGGTCATCGGCGACGAACGGACGCTGTTCCCGGACACGGCTGGGTTGATCGAGGCGGCCAAAATTCTGGTGAAGGAAGGATTCATCGTGCTGCCCTACACGAACGATGACCCGGTGGTGGCCAAGAAGCTCGCCGACATCGGATGTCCGGCCGTGATGCCGTTAGCCGCGCCGATCGGCTCGGGTCTGGGCATCCGGAATCCGTATAATCTAAAAATCATTCTCGAAACGGTCAAGGTTCCGGTGATCGTCGATGCCGGCGTGGGCACGGCCTCCGACGCGACGCTGGCGATGGAGTATGGAGCAGATGCAGTCCTGATGAACACCGCCATCGCCGGGGCGCGGGACCCGATTGCGATGGCCGAGGCGATGAAGTATGCCGTGGAGGCCGGTCGGTTAGCGTACAAGGCGGGGCGGATACCCAGGAAGCTCTACGCGACCGCCAGCAGTCCGATCGAGGGGATGCTGTAATCACGTGACGCGTGACGCGTGACGCGTGACGGGCGAAAAAAAGGGGGACCTCTGTTCGGCATCCGAACAATGGGCGAGTGCGGTGCCAATCAGGAGTCTAGGCCCGATCCTCTGCTACGCGTCACCCGTTACGCGTCACCCGTCACGCCTGCTTGATGCCCCGCGTTGACTTTCCTCTCTACCTCGTCACCGACCGGAATCGGACGGGAGGGCGGCCGCTAGGTCCGCTTCTCCGTCAATCCTTGGAAGCGGGTCTGCGCGCTGTCCAGCTCAGGGAAAGGGACCTTGAGGCGCGTCCCTTGCTCGGTCTTGCCGAGGAAGTTCTCCGTCTCACGCGCGAGCACGGCGCGTCGTTGTTCATCAATGATCGCGTGGATCTGGCGATGGCCCTCGGCCTAGATGGAGTCCATCTGCGTGCGAACAGCCTTCCCGTGGCGGTCACGCGCCGGATGCTCGGTCCCGGTCAGATGATCGGAGTCTCCGCGCATTCGACAGACGAGGTCGTGCGGGCCGAGTCGGACGGAGCCGACTTCGCGGTCCTTGGGCCGGTGTACGAGACCGCGTCAAAATCGGCGTTCGGGCCACCGATCGGTCTCCGTGCGCTCGAGGAGACAAGCCGACGGTGTCGGATGCCAGTGTTCGCGATCGGGGGCATTACGGCGTCGCGCGTGGGTGAGGTGAGGCGGGCCGGTGCGCGTGGCGTCGCGGTGGTCTCTGCGATCCTCTCCGCCGGAAGCGTCGAGTCCGCCACGCGGCAACTTCTCGATGCCCTCACCGCGCCGCTGTGACCGGTTTGGTCGGCTACTGTTGACACCTGGTGGGAGGTCGGTGATAGAATTCCGTCAGGCTTAGGCTCCAGTGTCCGCTCATGTTTCCGGGCGATCGGGAGAGTCACACGATGGCCGAGTCGAAGAGGAGTCCTGGCCGACTCAGCTCCTTCCGTGATTCAGTCAAGAAACTCACCGGACGGTTGTCAGATGGAGATTCGGATCCCGTGAGAAAGAACGACGATCAGATGCGCGAGGCGGAGAAGCTTCGTATCCAGATTCAGTCCATGGAAGAGGAGCTCCGGCAGCTCCATCAGTCGCGGTATCAACTGGAGCAGGCGTACAAGCAGAATGAAAAACTGACCTCCACGCTGCAGGACGCCAAGGCACAAATCGAGGCGCTCCGTGCGGAAGTGGACAAGCTGACCGCTCCCCCGTCCACGTACGCGATTTTTTCCAGCCTGAACTCCGATGCGACGGCGAATGTGTACGTGTCCGGCCGCAAGATGAAAGTCAACCTGCATCCCTCGATCAGGTCGAAAGAGCTGAGAAAAGGACAAGAGGTGATCCTCAATGAAGCGTTCAACGTCATCGAGGCCCGCGGATTCGACGGACAGGGTGAGGTGGTCCGCTTGAAAGACCTCCTCGAGGGACGCCGCGCGCTCGTGACGCTTCATTTCGACGAGGAGAAAGTCGCGGAGCTGGGCGAGCCGTTGCTCGAAGAGCGACTCAGCGTCGGGGATCACCTCCTCTACGACCCGCGGTCGGGATATGTCATCGAGAAGCTCCCGAAATCCGAGGCGGAGGAGCTGGTGCTGGAAGAAGTCCCCGACGTCAGCTATGAGCACATCGGAGGGCTTGAAAAGGAGATCGAACAGGTTCGGGATGCGGTCGAGTTGCCGTTCCTCCACCCGCAGCTCTTCGCGGAACACAAGCTGAGCCCGCCGAAGGGGGTCCTGCTGTATGGGCCGCCCGGTTGCGGGAAGACATTGATCGCCAAGGCGGTGGCCAACTCGCTCGCGAAGAAGCTGGGCCACCTCACCGGCAAGGAGGTTCGCAGCTTTTTCCTGCATGTCAAGGGCCCCGAGTTGTTGAACAAATACGTGGGCGAGTCGGAGCGGCAGGTGCGGGAAGTGTTCAAGAAAGCCAAGGAACGCGCGTCGGCCGGCAACCCGGTCATCGTGTTCTTCGATGAGATGGACGCCCTGTTCCGAACTCGCGGCTCCGGCATTTCCTCGGATGTCGAATCCACGATCGTCCCGCAATTCCTCTCGGAGATCGACGGGATGGAGAGCCTGCGCAACGTGATCGTCATCGGGGCCAGCAACCGGCAGGATCTCATCGATCCGGCCGTGCTCAGGGCCGGTCGTCTGGACGTGAAGATCAAGATCTCGCGGCCTGACGCGGCGGCCGCACGGGACATCTTCTCCAAGTACGTCGTCCCGGACCTTCCTTTCGCGCAGGAGGAAGTGGAGCGTCATGTTGGGGACCGGGCTACGCTGGTTGACCGCCTGATCGGGATGACCGTCGAGGCCATGTACGCGGCGAATGAGGAGAACAAATTCCTTGAAGTGACCTATGCGAACGGAGAAAAGGAGATTCTTTATTTCAAGGATTTCGCCAGCGGCGCGTTGATCGAGGGGATTGTCTCTCGCGCGAAGAAATACGCCATCAAACGGGCCATCGCGACCCAGGCGAAAGGGATCAAAGCCGATGATCTGCTCCGGGCGATCCGGGATGAATTCAAGGAGCACGAGGATTTGCCGAACACCACGAATCCGGACGACTGGGCAAAGATCGCCGGGAAAAAAGGCGAAAAGATCATTCACGTCCGGACCATTACGGCGGGTTCGACCGAGTCGAGGCGGATCGAGACGATCGGTACCGGCCATTATTTCTGAGGTCAATCCTTGGCCCCGCGCAAGGTGAACGCAGCGAGCATATTGGAGAGATCATTTTGCAACGCGTAATGGGAACCGAAACCGAGTTCGGCATTGCCGCTCGTGAAGCGGAGGCCCTCGATCCGGTCTCCAATTCGCTCCAGTTGATCGGACACTATCCCGCGCTCCCATCCCCTCAGGCGATCTGGGACTATGAGAACGAGAACCCGCTGCTCGATGTCCGGGGGTTTGAGGTAGAAGGCGAGCGGGAGCGACCGGGCCCCGAGTACAACCGGCTGCTCAACAAGCTGCTCTCCAACGGCGGGCGGTTGTATGTCGACGGCGCGCATCCGGAATATTCCACTCCGGAATGCACCAACCCGCGCGAGCTCATGGCCTTCGAGCGAGCGGGCGAGCGCGTGCTGGCCGACTGCTTGCGGGCCTTGGCTCTAACACGCGGCGGAGAAAAATTGCTTTTGTATAAAAACAATACGGACGGGAAGGGCAACAGCTACGGATACCACGAGAATTATCTCCTTGCCCGCTCCGTTCCCTTTGACCAGATTGTCCGGGTGCTGCTGCCTTTCCTGGTAACCCGGCAGATCTATGCAGGAGCCGGCAAGGTCGGCGCGGAAAACCAGGCCGGGGCGACGGATTATCAGATTTCCCAGCGTGCCGACTTCTTCGAGTGTCTGGTTGATCTGAATACCATGGTGAAGCGGCCGATCATCAACACCCGAGACGAGCCCCATGCCGATCCCGCCAAGTACCGACGACTCCACGTCATCGTGGGCGATGCGAACATGGCCGAGTTGTCCACCTATCTGAAGCTCGGCACGACCGCCATCGTGCTGGAAATGCTCGAGGCCAACGCCGAATTTCAGAACCTGGACCTGGAAGACCCGATTCGCGCCATCAGGGAGGTGTCGCGGGACCTGGATATGAAGGGGACGTTGAAGCTGGCCGACGGCCGTGTCACCTCCGCCGTCGGGGTTCAACGAAGCTACCTCAAGACGGCGATGGACTTCTATGCGTGTCATGAGCTGACCCAGATCACCAAAGACATCCTGGTGCGTTGGGAGGAAACACTGGACAAGCTCGAGCGGGACTCGATGTTGTTGGTGCGGGAGCTTGACTGGGTGGCCAAGCGGCAGATGATCCGCTCCTACATGGAGCGGAGAGGATGCGGCTGGAATGATCCTCGGGTGTTGCTCCTCGATCTCCAATACCACGACGTCCGTCCCGAGAGGGGGTTGTACTACACGCTGGAGCGCAGCAATCTCATTGACCGGCTGCTCCAGGACAGTGAGATTGCGGCAGCGGTGCACACGGCTCCGGCGAATACGCGGGCCTATTTCCGTGGAAACTGTCTCAAGAAATTTCCACGCGAAGTGTACGCGGCGAGCTGGACGTCGGTCCTGTTCGACGTAGGGAATACGACGATCAAGAAGATCCCGTTGATGGAGCCACTGCGCGGGACTGAGTCTCTCACACGCGAGCTTCTGGAGGGATCCGACTCGGCGGAATCGTTGCTTGCCAAGCTGACTTCCTGACGCCTCCCACCCGAGCCGGCACACCCCCTGCACGAGCTGGGTCCTGCACAGGGGTATCGGTACGAGCTGAACCGAGAGGAGACGAGAGACGTGCCGCTGTTCCCGGACGACTACGGCTCAAGTTTTTTTGACTATCTCGCTCAGCAGCGCCCGGATCTGGTTCC